>NZ_JBAWFH010000429.1:0-2613 GCF_049591685.1 Rhodococcus sp. (in: high G+C Gram-positive bacteria)
CCCCCCACCGGTACGGCCTGGAAACTCGAATCCACGAGCGATGTCCCGCTGAACATCAGCTTGATGGCGGGCATGATCACCAACTGCAACACCGTGACGGCAACGTTCAGCGCGCTGAAGACGATCAACTGAGCCAGCGTGGGCTTGGCGGCGGCGAACGCGGCCCATCGACGCGTCAGCGGGTTGCCGGTTCTGGGAATCTCACTCACGCCTCCCAGTAGAGCAAAGCGGCATCCACAACATTCCCCGCCCTGCACGATTGGTCGATTCCTGCGCATGAACGGTCTTCCCGAGGAGGGAGCTCACCCTCCGTCACCGTCCGCGTGTGCAGGGAAGAGGACTCGCAGGGAGAACCATCGATCATCCGTCGTGATCGCGACGGCGCCACCGTGCGCGGCTGCGGCGGTCTCGATGTTGCGCAAGCCGTAACCGTGCCCCTGGCCCCGCTGGCGGGTGATGATGCGGTCGCCGTCGCGGAGGACCAGTCCATCGAAGGTGTTCTCCACGCGTACCATCGCGAAGTCGTCCTGGGCGAAGACGGCGAAGCGGATCACGCGCAAGGCATCCATGGGAAGTCGCGCGGCTCCCTCGATCGCGTTGTCGAGGGCATTGCCCACGAGGGAGGTGAGTTCCAACGGACGCATGAAAGAGAGCAGAGCCCCGTCGGCGACGACGGAGACCTCGATCCCGCGTTCTCCCGCGCGCGCGAGCTTGGCGGTCACGATCGCGTCGAGAATATGATTGCCCGTGTTGACGACCGCGCCGTACCGGCGGATCGACTCTTCGAGGCCGTCGAGCATTCGCGAGCGCGTCGAGGCATCCTGCTCGGACCGAATCGCCTCGAGGTGATGCTTCATGTCGTGGTACTTGCGATTGACCTCGTCGATGGACCGACGCGTGATCTCATACTGGTCGTGCTGGCTGCGCAGCAATTGCGCCATGGCCTCAGCGTCTCGCCGCGCCGCCGATTCACGATGGATGCGCAGCTGAACATGGAGTGCGATGAAGCCGCTCAAGTCGACCAGTGTGCGGATGTACAGGATCTCTGAGCCGAAACGTCCACTGAAGGGGGTGTCGGTCGTCACGAAACTGAGATTCGAGATGGCGAAGGTCGCGACAGCGATCGCCATCGCTCCCACCAGTTGCGTCCCGCCGGCGTCGAAGCGTTCGTCGCCGCTGAACTGACGTCGCTCGGTGAACCCGACCAGGCCGAAGACGGCGGTGTAGACCAGCGCGGCACACGCCATCTGCATCCACGGGTTGCCGAGCCCACCGTAGAACCGATCGATCTGCCAGAAGCCGGATGCCGCGAGTTCAGCAAGCACGAATGTCCGCGCGAGCACGAACCCGGCACCACGCGCAGAAGCATCGAGACCCACGTACACGAACGCGTACATCGTGGCGGCCGCGAGGAGCATCCCCGGAATCCACAGTGCAATCGGAAACGTCCCCGCCCAAAGCTGCACGGCGCACAGCGCGCCGAGCGCCACCACGGACACACCGACGGTTCCCCGCCATCCGAACCGACGGCGAGCGATCACGATGTAGACGACGCAGGCCCCCCACTCCGCAACGGCCGTGAGGTAGCGGGGTATTTCCGCGAGGACGGGGCCGGTGACGTCGTTCACGCGGAGATTCCGCGCGACCCGACGTGCTCGGCGAGCGCCGCGTAGAACTCGCGTTTGCGCGGACGACTGATCGGAAGAGTTCCCCCGCCGCGGATGCGGCAGTCATTGCCGTCGATGCCGGTGACATGACGCAGATTCACCAGCAGTCCGCTGTGGCAGCGGAGGAATCCGTTGCCCGCCAGTTCCGCCTCCATCGCTTTCAGCGTCGTCGCGATGCTGAACGTGGCATCGAGCGTGAAGAGATCCACGCGGTGGCGCACGGACTCGACGTAGCGGATGTCGTCGACGGCGACGCGATGATGCACGCCGTCGGTCGCAGTGAAGAGTACTTCGCGACGCGATCGGCGTCGCAGCCTCGTCTGAATGCGCAACATCTCCTGCTCGAACGAGGCATACGCGACCGGTTTGAGCAGGTAGTTCAACGCATCCACTTCGTACCCGCTGACCGCGTAGTGCGGTGAGCTGGTGATGAAAACGATGATGACCTCGGAGTCGACTTCGCGGATGCGGCGGGCCGCGGTCATTCCATCCACACGCGGCATCTGCACGTCGAGAAAGAGGATGTCCCAATCCGGGCGGTACTCCGCGAGAACATCGGCGCCATCGTGGAACGCACCGATGTGGAACTTCTCGCCGTGATCGCGTTGAAAGCGGTCGAGATGCGACAGCAGCCGTTCGATGGCTGCCGTGTCGTCTTCGACGATGCCGATGCGGATCATTCCGCCTCCTTTTCGCGAGTCAGCTGAAGCCGACGACGCGCCGTGCGACGTGGTACGCCAGGCTGGTGGCACGACGACCGGCCTCACCTGGGAGGTTGCTGGTGGCCCCCAACAGACTACGTCGCATGCGGGTGTACAGCCACGGATTCTCGGCCCTGATTTCGCGCCAGAACTCGTCTCGCTGTAGCAGGTGCGACCGCGTACCGCCGTGCGCGAGTGTGGCACTCGTGACAGCGCACACCCCTTCGAGATGGTGGAGCATCGCC
>NZ_JBAWFH010000430.1:0-3033 GCF_049591685.1 Rhodococcus sp. (in: high G+C Gram-positive bacteria)
GTTCTGACGTCCGAGATCGGCCGGCTCGTCACCGCGGTGGCCCACCGATACGCAGGCACCAGGGCAGACGTTCTGCGGTTGGCAGTTCCGCCCCGCCACGCGAAAGTCGAAGGTGAACCGCACCCCGAGCCGGCGTCTATGCCGGCGCCCGAGATCGATTCGGCGGCGTGGGACGCCTATACACACGGGTCCGCGTTCCTCGATGCGATCGTGTCGGGTCGCGCGCCGCGGGCCGTGTGGCAGGCCTTGCCCGGTGAGGACTGGCCACGTCGGATCGCCGAGTTGGCCGGCGCGACAGCGGCCTCGGGGCGCAGTGCGGTCGTGGTGGTGCCCGATCAGCGTGATTTGGACAGGGTCGCGGCAGCATGCGAAGTGGTCAACGGGGCAGATTCCGTCGTGGCACTTTCGGCCAACCTGGGCCCGGCCAAGAGGTATCGCCGCTGGTTGAGCGTGCTCCGGCGCGACGTGTCCGTCGTGGTGGGTACGCGCAGTTCGGTATTCGCGCCAGTGCGCAATCTGGGCCTGGTCGTGCTCTGGGACGATGGCGACGACGGGTACGCCGAGCCCCGATCGCCCTATCCACACGCCCGCGAGGTCGCGCTTCTGCGTGCGCACGGGACGGGCTGCGCGCTCGTTCTGGCCGGACATGCGCGTACCGCCGAAGCCGAGGCACTCGTCGATTCGGGTTGGGCGCACGATCTCGTTGCCTCGCGAGCCCTGGTGCGGCAACGGCAACCACACGTCGTTGCGCTCGCGGACAGCGATCACGCCCTCGCCCGAGATCCGGGTGCCCGCGCAGCCCGCTTACCCGCGATCGCATTCGATGCGGCGCGTGCCGCATTGAAGGACGGCTTCGGTGTGCTCGTCCAGGTTCCGCGCGGCGGTTACGTTCCGTCCCTCGCGTGCGGAAAGTGCCGAACGCCGGCGAGGTGCCGACGCTGCAACGGTCCGCTCGCGCTTCCTTCGGCGCCCGGGGCGGACGGAGCGGGTAGCCCGACCTGTCGCTGGTGTGGCATCGCCGACACCAACCATCGGTGCACCGTCTGTGGTTCGCGCACGTTGCGGGCCGTTGTCATCGGTGCGCACCGCACCGCCGAAGAGTTGGGCCGGGCGTTTCCCGGGATTCCCATCCACACCTCGGGCGGGTCCACTGTGCTCGACTCGGTTGCCGGCGGTCCGAGCCTCGTGATCTCCACGGTCGGGGCCGAACCGTCCACGCCCGGTGGATACGGCGCAGCACTGCTGCTCGACGGGTGGGCACTGCTGGGTCGGGCAGATTTGCGAGCCGCCGAGGAGACCCTGCGTCGATGGATGACAGCGGGCGCGCTCGTTCGCGCGGGAACGGACGGCGGCAGAGTAGTGGTGGTTGCAGAATCGGACGTACCGACGGTGCAGGCGTTGGTTCGGTGGGACCCCGTCGGACACGCCCGAACTCAGCTCGACGAACGAGTCGAAGTGCGGTTCCCTCCCGCGGTACACGTCGCGGCACTGGATGGTTCGACGTCCGCGATCACGGCGCTGGTCGAGGCGGCATCGCTGCCGGACGACGTCGAAATTCTCGGCCCGGTCGACTTGCCGGAGGGGCAACGTCAGCCCGCCGGTGGGGGAGAAGACCGGGTGGACGGTGACGTTCAACGCATGCTGTTGCGCGT
This sequence comes from Rhodococcus sp. (in: high G+C Gram-positive bacteria), assembly GCF_049591685.1. Lineage (GTDB taxonomy): Bacteria > Actinomycetota > Actinomycetes > Mycobacteriales > Mycobacteriaceae > Rhodococcoides. Next base: position 1,653 of record NZ_JBAWFH010000430.1, read on the forward strand.
CCCCCGTTCGGAGGGCAGTGCACTCGCGCGGGCACTTGCCGACGCCCAGGCGGTGCGCAGCGCCCGCAAGAACACCGAGGCCGTACGCGTACAGATCGACCCGATTCGTATCGGCTGATCCGACTGTCGGTGGGCGGTGCATACGCGGCGTCGCCCGAGGGGTTTCTCGGCGCGGGGGCACGGTCCCTAGAATGGGCGGTTCGTCGTGAAGTTCTTTCGCTATTGCCTATTCGTGGGAGCCATCTGGTGCGTGTTGTGTTTGCAGGGACGCCTGACCCGGCTGTTCCGTCGCTGGAACGGCTGATCGCGTCGGACCGGCACGAAGTCGTCGCCGTCGTCACCCGTCCCGACGCGGGGTCCGGACGCGGCCGAAAGGTGAGCCGATCTCCGGTCGGCGTGCTCGCGGACGCCCACGGCATCCCCGTCCTGACCCCGGCGAGGCCGTCGGACGCCGAATTCCTGGCCGATCTCGCCGCACTCGAACCGGACGTATGTCCGGTGGTGGCCTACGGCGCACTTCTTCCGCGCCCGGTGTTGAACGTTCCGCGCTTCGGGTGGATCAACCTGCACTTTTCGCTGCTGCCCGCCTGGCGCGGCGCCGCACCCGTGCAGGCCGCCATCGCTGCAGGTGACGACGTCACCGGCGCGTCGACGTTCCTGCTCGAGGAAGGCATGGACACCGGACCGGTTCTCGGCGTTGTCACGGAGACGATCCGGCCCACCGATACGGCAGCCGACCTGCTCGGGCGGCTGTCCGTCAGCGGCGCCGAGTTGCTGGAAGCGACGCTGAACGCGATCGAGTCCGGCGAGGCATCGGCGATACCGCAACCGGACGACGGCGTTTCGTATGCACGCAAGGTGACCGTCGAATCCGCCCGGATCGACTGGTCGATGGCTGCGGTGATCGTGGATCGTCACATTCGCGCGGTCACTCCCGCCCCCGGGGCGTGGACGACCGTCGGTGAGATCCGCCTGAAAGTGTTTCCGGTTCGCATCTCCGAAGAACGCCTCGACCCCGGGGCGATCGTCGTCCGAAAGGACGGCGTGCTTGTCGGTACGGCAACCGGCGCGGTAGTTCTCGGTGATGTGCAGCCTCCGGGTAAGAAGCCGATGAAAGCTCTTGACTGGGCACGCGGTGCCCGGCTGACCGAAACGGCGGTGGCTCGATGAGCGCGGACGACAGCAACGCCCGGAAGGGCCCGCGCGCGGGTGGCGACGGGCGATCCGGCGGGGGTAAACAGCAGGGGAAAGGTCCCGCCGGGGGTTCGGCAGCTCGTGGACGTGGGGCAGTGCGTGGAGGTGGGGCAGTGCGTGGAGGTGGGGCCGCGCGCAGTCCCGGTTCGCGCGGACCCCAGGGCAATCGACCGAATCGCGGCAACGG
>NZ_JBAWFH010000431.1:0-9837 GCF_049591685.1 Rhodococcus sp. (in: high G+C Gram-positive bacteria)
TCAACGTTCGCAGCTGTGACACGCGACACGGATCCGGCCCGTCGGTCTCGACACGGCATCATGAGACCCATGATGAACTCGGCCGGCGCCAACCCCGGACGCGTCGTACTGCTTCGCCACGGGCAAACCGAATGGGCGACCGCGGGTCGGCACACCGGCAACACGGACGTACCTCTGACGGATATCGGCGAGGAGCAGGCAGTGTCCGCGGGGGAACTCGTCGCCGAACTCGAACTGCGCGATCCTCTGGTCATCAGCAGCCCTCGTGCCCGAGCCTTGCGTACCGCGGAGCTTGCGTCACTGACCGTCGACCGTGAATGGGACGCCCTGTCCGAATGGGACTACGGCGACTACGAGGGCTTGACCACTCCGGAGATACAACGCACCGTCCCGCACTGGACCGTGTGGACGCATCCGTGCCCCGGCGGTGAATCCATCGACGACGTCGGTACCCGGGCCGACCTCGTCCTGTCGGTGGCGCTGCCGACGCTCGCCGAACGCGACGTCGTACTCGTCGGACACGGCCACTTCTCGCGAGCACTGCTGACCAGGTGGCTCGAGTTGCCGGTGTCGGAGGGGAAGCGCTTCGCGATGTCACCGGCCGCGTACACGGTGCTCGGCTTCGAGCACTCCTACCGAATGGTGCAGGTGCACAACATCCACCCGTCCGTCCGAACGGGGCGACGACGCGATACCGCTTGAGAAAAGGGCTACTTCCCGACGTCGCGGCCCTCGTCCTGGTCTACGTATTCGGCGGCCATCCACTGCGACGACGGCGGACTGAAAAGAAGGATCAGAATCGCGAGCACACAGATTCCCAGCAGCGCGCCGTACAGCGGCTGGTGTGAATCGGTGAGTAGCGACCAGACGACGGGCAGCAGCAGGAGCTGAACGACGAGTGCGATAGCTCGACCCCACCGCTTCCCCAGAACGAGAGCAAGCCCGGCGGCGCTCACGGCCACTCCGACGATGGCGAACCATCCTGCCGTGCCGTATCCGTTGGCCGCGGCGTCACGCTCTCCACCGAGCGCCCGCAACAGAAGGACGAGCGCCGCGCCGAGCGCAACGAGTCCTTCCAGTGCGACGAGGACCCCGGCACCCCTGAATGTGGACGGCGGCACCGTGGGCAGAGATGGCTTGGACACTCGGCAAGCCTAGAACACCGTCGTACATGGACCGAGGATGCGAGCGAGGCGGCGCATACACCTCGACCGGTTAGGCTGACGACTCGTGCGTGCGCTCCTGATCGTCAACCCGAACGCAACCTCGACGACCCCGGCTGCCCGGGATCTGCTGGCTCATGCGTTGTCCAGCCGTGTCCGCGTCACCGTTGCCCACACGACGCACCGTGATCACGCGGCCGAACTGGCCCGTGAGGCCCGGGAGGACGGCATGGGGATGGTCATCGTGCACGGTGGCGACGGGACGGTCAACGAGGTGATCAACGGCTTGCTCGGCGTTCCTCTGCCGACGTCGATGCGGTCGGTGACGGTCGGCCCGATTCCCCCTCTCGCGGTGGTGCCGGGCGGAAGCGCCAACGTGTTCGCCCGCTCTCTTGGCATCGAAGCCGATCCCGTCGCTGCAACCAACCAGCTGATCGACCTTCTGGCTGCGCGGTCTCGGAGGACGATCGGCCTCGGGCACTGCGACAACAGATGGTTCACCTTCAACGCCGGACTCGGTCTCGATGCAGAGGTCTGCCAGGTGATCGACGCAGGCCGCAAGGACGGTCGACCGGTGTCGGCGACGCGTTACGTGCGCGCCGCCATCCGGACGTTCTTTCGTAACAAGAATCACGACCCCACTTTGACGGTCGACATTCCCGATCACGATCCGGTAACAGGTGTTCACTACGCGTTCGTGTCGAATTCGAGTCCATGGACTTACCTGAATTCTCGGCCCGTGCACACCAACCCCGGGACGTCGTTCGACAGCGGACTCGGATTGTTCGCCATGACCACGACGAGCGTGCTCCCGAGCTTGAACGTATCTCGCCAACTGCTTTCCGAGGGGTCGGAACCGAAGTCGCGCAAGCTCTTTCGCGTCGACGACGTGTCGCGCATCCGCATCACCGCGAGCCGACCGATCGGTTTGCAAATGGACGGCGACTACCTCGGAATGCGGACCGAAGCCGAATTCTTCTCGACGCCCGCCGCCCTCGAAGTGGTAGCACCGCCGGCCCGATGACGCCGGCTGAAAACCGTCGAAGCGCCGTTACACGCGTCTGCCATGAGGCTTGTCATACCGGCCTTGCAGGGAAAATCTCTGCGATACGGCTCAGATGAGGGTACAAAGGAGCGCAGGAGGCTTAAGGCAGCCTAACAGAGTGAGCTTGACCACGGTCACGCGGCTATCTCTTGACTTCCCCTGCGTTCGTGAAAGCATTCACAAGCAACAGTGCGGAAACAATTGATACGCACGAGTGAACATCAGCCAAAAACAAAACAGAAACCGAAACGGCGCTGCGGCGCCCGGTAAGGAGCAGAGGATGGACTGGCGCCACAAGGCTATTTGTCGCGACGAAGACCCGGAACTATTTTTCCCCGTGGGAAACAGTGGCCCGGCACTCGCGCAGATCGCCGATGCCAAGGTCGTCTGCACGCGGTGCCCCGTGACCGCCGAGTGCCTATCGTGGGCCCTCGAGTCCGGCCAGGATGCCGGCGTGTGGGGCGGCATGAGTGAGGACGAGCGACGCGCACTCAAGCGACGCAATGCGCGCACACGCGCTCGGAGCTCCGTCTAGGCATAGACCGACAGGCAGCGACCACGGTCGCTGCCGGCAGCACCAAGACCAGTAGAGAACCCGGCCCTGAACAGAGGCCGGGTTTTCTGCTGTCCGGTACCCCGTGCATCGCGCGCATCCGACGAGAATCGTCGTGATGACAACCGGTCGTCACAGCCGTGGCGTGCGGCGGCCCAGCGGAACCCGCAGTGACGCATCCGTTCCCCCGCCCGCCGCTGGTCCCAGCGCTAGCGAACCGCCCAACTCCGCCGAGACGAGAGTTCGGACGATCTGCAGACCGAGGCCGTCCGAAGTCTCGAATGAGAACCCATCAGGCAACCCGCGTCCGTCGTCGTGAATGACCACGTCGAGCCATCGCGCCGAGCGGTCGGCCGAGATGCGCACCACTCCGTCCGATCCCGCCTCGAACCCGTGCTCCATCGCATTCTGCACCAGCTCCGTCAGCACCATCACCAGCGGTGTCGCACGCTCGGCGGAAAAGACGCCCAGCGTTCCTTCTCGTACCACCCTCACCCGCGGATTGACCGTCGCAACGTCCAGCATGATCGGTACCAGCCGGTCGACGATCTCGTCGAGGTCGATCTCCTCGTCCACGGACATCGACAGCATCTCGTGTACGAGAGCGATCGAGGTGACGCGGCGAACCGACTCCGAAAGAGCGGCTCGTGCCTCCTCGTTCTCGAGGCGCCGTGACTGCAATCGCAACAGCGCTGCGACGGTTTGCAAGTTGTTCTTCACCCGGTGATGGATCTCCCGGATGGTCGCGTCTTTGCTGAGCAGCGCGCGGTCGCGGCGTTTGACCTCGGTGACGTCGCGAACCAGAACGATGGCACCCACGGATCGACCACCCGGGCGCAATGCCAACGTGCGAATGAGCACCGTCGCGCCTCGCGCGTCGACCTCCATCCGGTGCCCCGCGCTGCCGGTGAGCGATGCCCGGATGTGCTCGGCAACTTCCTGCGAGTCGAATGGGTCCGTGATCAGCGATCGCGTCACCGACGCGAGGTCGCGACCGGACAGGTCGGTCGCCAACCCCATGCGGTGGTAGGCAGACAAGGCGTTGGGGCTCGCATAGACGACGCGACCGTCGATGTCCAGACGGATGAATCCGTCGCCGGCGCGGGGGGACGAGTTGACGTCGGTGCGTTCTGCGGGCGTCGGAAACGTGCCCTCGCTGATCATCCGGCACAGGTCGTCTGCGCAGTCCCGGTAGGCCGTCTCGAGTCCGCTGGCGGGGCGCTGGCGGTTGGGATTCGAGTCACGCGTGAGCACGGCAATTACATGAGGACCGCTCCGGACGGGCACACTCTCGGTGAGGGCACCGCGGGCTCGAATGATGGTTCGCCGAACCAGTGCGTCGATGACTCCCGGATGCTGCGAATTCGACACGACGGCGCCGACCATGTCTTCGGTGAACGCGGTAGGCGCCGTTGTGGGTCGGCATTGCGCGACGCACATCACGGGTGCGTCCGGTTTGTCGGCGACGTCGTCGGTGCCCACCCACAGCAACAGATCCGCGAACGACAGGTCCGCGAGCAGCTGCCACTCCCCCACTATGCGTTGAAGGTGATCGACCGCGTCCCCCGAAAGGTCGGTGTGCTCGGCAAGAAGGTCGCTCAGGGTGGACACGAGTCGGGATCAGGAAACGACGGCTATGAGATCGCCCGACTGGATGACGTCGCCGACCTGCACGTCGATCTTGCTGACCGTCCCGGCGATCTCGGCCAACACCGGGATCTCCATTTTCATGGATTCGAGCACGACCAGGGTGTCACCGACCGCCACGGTATCGCCTTCCGCCGCGACTATCTGGAACACGGTGGAGACCATCTCGGCGCGTATGTCCTCGGCCATGGCGAATCCTCTCGTCGGGGCTGTTTCGCAGCTGGTGTCGACACCCCTGGAAGCACAGCCAATCACACGTGGGAGACTGTAGTGAATCCGCAGAGAGGAGCTCATCATGGGTAAGCGTGGGCGCAAGAAGCGCAGTCGCAAAGGTAACAAGGCAAATCACGGCAAACGTCCGAACGCCTGACGAGTTGCCACAGGTATGACGAAAGGCCGGGAAGCAACAGCTTCCCGGCCTTTCATCTCACCCGCGACGTTCGATGTCAGTCCATCTCCGTCTGTCTGATCAGTACGGTTCGTCGAATTTCGACGCTGAGCCGCTCTCGCAGACCTGCAGGAGCCTGATCGCCACCGCACTTGCGTCCGATGAGGCTCTTGACCTTCTCCTCGATGCCGTAGGCGGCGAAGCACGAACCACACTCGTCGATGTGCCGCTGCAGTCGTTTGCGGCTGTTGTCATCGCATTCGTTGTCGAGCATGAGCCAGACGTCGGCAATGACGGCTGAACAATCGAGTTGCTCGAACTCCCTGCTCGCCGCATCCGATGCTTCCTTCGGATCCGTTGTCACTGCGAAACCTCCTGCTCGTGCGCGTCCACAGCACCGTTGCGATTGAATCCACGTTCGCGCGCCACACCGGACAACAGGCCGCGCAGCTGTTTACGGCCACGATGCAGTCGCGACATGACCGTTCCGATCGGGGTGCCCATGATCTCGGCGATCTCCTTGTACGGAAAGCCCTCGACGTCGGCGTAGTACACCGCCATCCGGAACTCCTCGGGCAACGACTGCAACGCCGCCTTGATGTCGTCGTCAGGCAATGCGTCGAGCGCTTCGACCTCTGCCGACCGCAGACCGGTCGAGGTGTGTTCGGCGGTCGCAGCCAACTGCCAGTCGGTGATCTCGTCGGTGGGGTATTGCGCAGGCTGACGCTGCTTCTTCCGATACGAGTTGATGTATGTGTTCGTCAGGATGCGATACAGCCACGCCTTCAGGTTCGTGCCCTCACGGAACGACCGGAATGCGGAGTACGCCTTGATGTACGTCTCCTGGACAAGGTCCTCGGCGTCGGCCGGATTCCGGGTCATTCTCAATGCCGCGCCGTAGAGCTGATCGAGCATTGGAAGCGCATCGCGCTCGAAACGCTCGGTCAACGCCGTCTCCGACTCGGCCGCCGCCTGAGCTGGGCGCTCGACATCCTCCACGCTGATCCCTTCGGTAGCCATGTTCGACCAGGTTACCGCGGGCAAGGCCAGCTCCTTCACGTAGATCGCGTCGACGCGGGAGCCCAGCTCGCCGACATGGGAGCCGAGCTCGATGGTTGCCATCGCCACAGTCGTTCCCTTCCTTCCACTTCGTGTCCGTTGCACTGTTGAACACCGCTCGCTCGCCTCGTGTTCCCGTAGACCCCGCACCGGCCCTTCCCTCGTTACAGTGACCGGCATGCCCGCAGTCGCGACACCCGCGCTCGCCGTGCTGATCGACGCCGGTGTCGACCACCGCGTGCACACCTACCAACACGACCGAACAGCCGACTCCTTCGGCACCGAAGCGGCGGACATCCTGACCGGCCGGTTGGGGATTTCGGCAAGCCAGGTCTTCAAAACCCTCGTCGTCAAGCGCGCGGACACCACCCTGGCGGTTGCAATACTGCCCGTCACCACGTCGCTGTCGCTGAAGAGCGCAGCAACCGCGCTGGGTGCCCGGAAGGTCGCGATGGCCGGGCGAGCCGAGGTCGAACGCTCGAGCGGCTACGTCTTCGGCGGCGTCTCGCCGCTGGGGCAGAAGCGGGCGCTACCGACGGTCGTCGACGAATCCGCGCTGGGCTGGGATCGAATCTTCTGCAGCGGCGGACGGCGCGGACTCGAGATCGAACTCGACCCCGCCGAACTCGTGCGGCTCACCCGAGCCGTCACCGCTCCCGTTGCGGCGGCGCACTGACCGATGAGCAAAGATGAACGGGTGAGCACCTGGACCGCGCCGTCGACCACCTCCCCCGTTCGAGCCACGGTCACGCTTCCTGGATCGAAGTCCATCACCAACCGAGCCCTCGTCATCTCGGCGTTGGCGAACGAACCGTCGACGATGTCGGGAGCCCTTCGCAGTCGCGACACCGACCTCATGATCGATGCACTGCGGGCCATCGGCATCGCCGTGGCTGTCGACCCGCAGGACGACACGGCGTTGACGGTCAGCCCTGCCCCGCTGAGCGGTGGCACCGTCGACTGCGGCCTTGCCGGTACGGTCATGCGCTTCGTTCCGCCGCTCGGTGCGTTGGCGACCGGAACGGTGTCGTTCGACGGTGACGAGCAGGCACGAACGCGGCCCCTCGACACCATTCTCGGGGCGCTTCGGGCCCTCGGAGTCGTCGTCGACGGTGACGCCCTCCCGTTCACGGTGGAGGGCGCCGGTCGCGTACGCGGCGGAGTGGTGGATATCGACGCGTCGGGCTCGTCGCAGTTCGTCTCGGGCCTGATGCTGTCTGCCGCAGCGTTCGACGACGGCATCACGATTCATCACACGGGCAAACCCGTCCCTTCGATGCCGCACATCGACATGACCGTGGAGATGCTGCGCCGCGCGGGCGTTCGGGTCGACACCCCGTCCGAGAGCGGAGACGCCGACACCTGGCGCGTGCACGCAGGCCCGGTCGATGCGGTGCACTGGTCGATCGAACCCGACTTGTCCAACGCCACACCGTTTCTCGCAGCAGCGGCCGTCACGGGCGGCGAAGTTCGGGTACCGAACTGGCCGGCGGTCACCACCCAGCCGGGCGACGCCATCCGCGACATTCTCGTCACCATGGGCGCATCCGCCGAGCTGGTCGACGGCACGCTGGTCGTCCGCGGCCCGGATACTCTGCGCGGGATCGACATCGACCTGCATGACGTCGGAGAACTGACCCCTACGGTCGCAGCGCTCGCGGCACTCGCGGAAGGCCCGTCGCACCTGCGCGGAATCGCTCACTTGCGCGGACACGAAACGGACCGACTCGCTGCCCTGACCACGGAAATCCGCCGACTGGGTGGCACGGCCGCCGAGACGGACGACGGCCTGACGATCACGCCCACCGCGTTACGGGCCGGCCTGTGGCACGCCTACGCGGATCACCGAATGGCAACGGCAGGAGCAATTCTCGGGCTCGTCGTACCCGGGGTCGAAGTGGATGACATCGGAACGACGGCCAAGACCCTGCCCGGCTTCGAGCGCTTGTGGGCAGACATGCTCGCCGGATCGATGCCGACGGCGTCGCCGGCTCCGGAACGGACCCTGTCCTGACTGCGCGCCGCTACGACGAGTCGGACGTCAGGGTGCGTCCGGGCAAGAGCTCGCGTCCGAGAACGAAGACTCGACCGGACCACGCCGATGCGGAAACCGGCATGGTGGTCTCCGTCGACCGCGGCCGCTGGGGCTGCGTCCTGGGCGGTGACCCCGATCGTCATGTCGTCACGATGCGCGCACGCGAACTCGGCCGGACTCCGATCGTGGTGGGCGACGACGTCGACATCGTCGGAGACGTTTCCGGCAAGGTGGACACGCTGGCCCGGATCGTTCGAGTCTCCGAGCGGCGAACGGTGTTGCGCCGCACCGCCGATGACACTGATCCATACGAGCGCGTGGTCGTTGCCAATGCCCAGCAGCTGCTCATCGTCGCAGCGTTGGCAGACCCGCCCCCGCGTACCGGCTTCGTCGAGCGTGCGCTCGTTGCTGCCTACGTCGGGGGCCTGACGCCGATCCTGTGTCTGACGAAGAGCGATCTCGCGGATCCGGCGGAGTTCTCGGCCGCCTTCGCAGACCTGGACGTCCCGGTTGTTCTCGCCGGTCAGAGCGAAGACCTCGGTGCGCTCACCGCGACGTTGACCAACAAGCTGACTGCCCTGATCGGCCATTCGGGGGTCGGCAAGTCGACGTTGGTCAACCGGCTGGTACCCGGCGCGCACCGCGCGACAGGAATTGTCTCGGGCGTCGGGAAGGGCCGGCACACGTCGACCCAGTCGGTCGCACTTCCGCTGCCCGGCGGCGGCTGGGTGGTGGACACGCCGGGTATCCGTTCGTTCGGGCTGGCGCACATTTCGCCCGAGGATGTGGTCGCGGCGTTTTCCGATCTGGCCGATGCCATCGCGGACTGCCCCCGCGGGTGCACCCACCTCGGTCCCCCGGCCGACCCGGAATGCGCGCTCGACGCGTTGACCGGGGATGCCGTTCGGCGGGTAGCCGCAGTTCGATTGCTCCTCGAGGCCGTACGCACGAACGACGCCTGGTAGTCGTAACCACCACGCGCCGTTCGATTTTCGTCTGTTCCTGCTATGCGAAGGATTTCGCGAGCCGGCCGCGAAGACCCTTCTTCGCTTTGGACTCGGCGATAGCGGTACGCAATCCGCGACGCTTCCCGGTTTCGGGATCCACGGTGAGTAGCCCACGGGCTTCGGTGGCGAACTTCCGCTCCGACGCAGTCTCCGGGGCGTCGTCGGCCGTCGCCTTCAGATACTTGTTGGGGAGCGAGAGCTTGGCGATGGTTCGCCACGACAGCAGGTACTGCTTGGCAATCGATCCGGTGGTGTACGGCAGATCGTACTTCTCCGCCAGCGCGACAACCCTTACCTTGATCTCGCGCAGCCGATTACTGGGCAGGTCGGGGAACAAGTGGTGCTCGATCTGGTAGCAGAGGTTACCGCTCATGAACTCCATGACCGGACCGGCGTTGAAGTTGGCGCTACCGAGCATCTGCCGCAGGTACCACTGACCCTGCGTCTCGCCGTCGAGGTCGGCCTTGGTGAACTTCTCGGCACCGTCGGGGAAGTGCCCGCAGAAGATGACCGTATTCGTCCACACGTTGCGGATCATGTTCGCGACGATGTTGGCCGTCAACGTGCTCTTCCACGCCGGACCCGTCAGAGCCGGGTAAACGACGTAATCCTTGGCGACCTGCTTGCCGATCTTGGCGAGGACCTCGCGACGCTTCTGCTCGAATTCCTCGCGCGGAATGCGCCCCTTGGCCACCTTGCCCAGCTCGAGGTGCTGCGCCGCTACGCCGTACTCGAAGAACAGCTGCAGCAGCAGGTTGTAGACCGGGTTTCCGAGGTTGAACGGCTTCCACCGCTGGTCTCGGGTGACCCGAAGCAGGCCGTAGCCGACATCGTCGTCCATCCCGAGCACGTTGGTGTACTTGTGATGGATGTAGTTGTGCGTCTGCTTCCAGTGCGCGGACGGCCCGGTGTTGTCCCACTCCCACGACGTGGAGTGCAC
>NZ_JBAWFH010000432.1:0-11409 GCF_049591685.1 Rhodococcus sp. (in: high G+C Gram-positive bacteria)
GACAAACACCGTCCTCACTACGCTGTAATTCTCGCCGACTGGTCGAAACTCGCAGGGCGAACCCCGGCGTCGGCTGAACCGGACATCGAAGTCCTGTCTCAGAAGCTGATCGCGTGGTTCGAGAACACGGATGTGTTCAGTGCCAAGCACTTCAACACGTCAGCGTCGACGGAGACGGGCATGCCGGTCTCGCTCGACGTCGTGATCCCCGACGCTGCGCAGCGAGAGGTGGTCTTGCGGGTTCAGCGCGCGCTCGCCAGCTCATCCGGTGGTCCCTCGTGAAGACCCCCACGGCCGACAATTCACCGACATGGCCTTCGTTGCGGGCGGAAGCGCGCGCGTACACGTCACTGTGGTTGTGGATGCGGGGTCGCGATGCCGACATCGAACCGGGCGGGCTGGCGTTCCGGTCGAACCGGGGGTCGCTGGTGCTGCCCGCAGCGTTCGGCGTGGCTACTCTCGTGGAGATCGCCGTACTGCATTTCGTGCTTCCGTGGCCGTGGCTCCGAATACTCCTTGCGGTGCTGTCGGTGTGGTCGCTGCTCACCCTGTCCGGTTATCTGGCGGTACACCGCGTTCGTCCGCACTATCTGACCGACAACACTCTCGTGCTGAGGCAATCCGGCGCAATCGTCGCCACGATAGATCGTTCGGTCATCGCATCAGCGTCGCTTACGCGCCGATTCTCCGAAACCAATCCAGTCGTGGTCGCCGACCGGTTGTTCCTTCCCAACATGGACGGGACGAACGTCGACATTGTTCTGAGACAGCCTATTTCGATTCGACTACCTGTGGTGTTGGCTCGGCATCGCCACACAGCGTCCGTTCGGCGCATCAGCATCTACGTCGACGATCCTGCTGCGCTGGTGACCGCGCTACGCAACGGCACGCGTTCCGTTGCGTAGCGTGGCCGAAGCCGATGGCCGCCGATCACTCCCCGCGGGCGCGTCGCCGGTCGGACTCCGAAAAACCCTGCGCTGGAGGAGCACCCATCACTACGGCACGCTTTCTTCCTTGGTAGCTCGCGACCGAGTCGAACGCAGCCGTGACACCGACTGTGGTGGATACGTACGTCATCGACTTGTCCGGCGCGAACCCGAGGTCGGTACCCACGTCGACTGCATCGATGTTCGATCCGAGGAACACGAAGTCCCACTGATACTGCCGTTCCTGCTGCTCGATCAACTGTCGTACAGCAACATTGGTCCACTCCTTGCTTGCGTTCTCGTGACCGTCGGTCATCACGAGAACGGTGACCGAGCCGGGTCGCTGATCCTCCGGCAACGCCGCGAGCGAGGCGCCGACATCGGTGACGAGGCGCCCGATTGCGTCGCACAAGGCAGTCATTCCCCGTGGTGAGAGCTCCAACGGCGGCACGTCACCGATTGGCTTGGAGCTGTAGACGAGGTCGTACCGATCGTCGAACTGCGCCAACGTGACGACGGTGCTCCCGCCCTCCGCACGCTCCTTCGCGATGAACGAATCGAAACCGCCGCGGGTGTCGTCGGCAATGCTCTGCATGGAACCCGATCGATCGAGCAGTGCAGCAACAAGAGACAGCTGTGGATTGGTCAAAACAACCTCCTGGGGAAGTACAGGCGAGAAGTGCGTCGAGTGGCGCGGTGAAGATGATGGGTCGAACCATACCGAGGGGTACCGACAAGAAAGCGTTTCGCGGCTACGCTGAATGACGCAATCCGGACACTCGAACGTAAGGCCCCCTCATGCCGATCGACTACACCCGTAAGCCCTCGACACCCAGCACCCCGACGCCGAGCACCCCGACGCCGAGCAACCCTGCGCCCGGCACTCCGGCGGTGAGCCTGAGCAAGGTGACGCTGTCGAAGTCGGCGCCCTCCATCAGCCTCACCAAGTCAGGCGAGAAGCAGGGGGCGATGCGCGTCAACCTCAACTGGTCGAGCGGCGCGGACGCTCCTCAGCCGAAGAAGAAGGGCTTCCTCGCCAAGCTGGCGGCCGCGTCGTACGGCTCGGGAGGCGTCGACCTCGACCTCGGCTGCCTCTACGAACTCGCCGACGGCTCGAAAGGCGTCATCCAGGCGTTGGGCAACAGCTTCGGTGCGATCGACAAAGCTCCCTACATCGCGTTGGACGGCGACGACCGCTCGGGAACGGTCACCGGCGGCGAGAACATGCACATCAACCTCGCCCGTCCCGAATTGTTCAAGCGCATCCTGATCTTCGCGATGATCTACGACGGTGCCCCCAACTGGGCCGCCGTCGACGGTGTCGTAACCCTCTTCCCCACCTCCGGCCCGCAGGTCGAGGTCAAGCTAGATTCCGCCAGCAACTCGGCCCGCATCTGTGCAATCGCGTTGCTGGAGAACGGGAAACAAGGCATCACCGTCACCCGTCAGGTCGAATACATCCAGGGCAGCCAGTCCGACCTGGACAAGAAATACGGCTGGGGCATGCAATGGGCAGCGGGGCGCAAGTAGTCCGCACACTGGATGCGTCAGCACTCTCGTACACTGTACGGTAGACTGCTGACGCGTCCGCTCGGCTCGGTCTGGACGCCCCATGCCCGGTGAAAGGTGTTCTGCCCGATGACCACGCCCGAAGCCCTGTCCACGATCGTTGTTCGAGGTGCGCGCGAGAACAATTTGCGCGAGGTAGACCTGGACCTTCCGAAGCGACAGTTGATCGTGTTCGCCGGGGTGTCCGGGTCCGGGAAGTCCTCGCTGGTCTTCGACACCATTGCTGCCGAGGCGCAGCGTCAGATCAACTCGACGTTCACCGCGTTCGCGCAGAACTTCCTGCCGTCCTACGGGCGGCCCGACGCCGACCTCATCGCCAACCTGTCGGCGGTGGTCATCGTCGACCAGAAGCGGTTGTTCGGCGGCCCCCGCTCGACCGTCGGCACCATCACCGACATCGGCGACTGGCTGCGCATGCTGTGGTCGCGGGGTGTGAAGCCGTCGATCGGCTACGCCAACGCCTTCTCGTTCAACGATCCCGCCGGTATGTGCCCCGAGTGCGACGGGCTCGGCGAAGCCAAGGTCATCGACATGAGCGAACTGGTCGACGAATCGAAGTCACTGCGAGAGGGACCGTTCAAGCATCCGGACTTCGAGCCCGGCAAATGGCCGTACCGCGTCTTCGCCGACTCGGGTCTGTTCGACCTCGACGTCCCCGTCGAGCAGTACTCCGCCCGGGAGCGACACATTTTCTTCGACGCCAAACCCGGCGAAGTGGACGTGGTCAATACCGACGCCATCATGAAGAGCTACGAGGGCATCGTGTCGAGGTTCCGACGCAGCTACCTCTCGAAAGACGCCGACGCAATGAAGGGCAAGGCGAAAGCTGCGTTCGATCGAATCGTCACCCGCGGCAGATGCGAGGCATGCGGTGGGACCCGCTACAACGAAACCGTGCGCGGTGCGGCCCTCGAAGGCCTGTCGCTGCCCGACGCCTTCGCGATGCAGGTATCCGAACTCGCCGATCTCATCGACGGCTGGCACCTGCGCGACCTGGACGGTCCCCGCTCGGAGATCGTCACGCAATTGCGCCGGCTCGTCGACCTGGGCCTCGGCTACCTCAGCCTCGACCGCGCCACCTCCTCACTGTCCGGCGGCGAATCCCAGCGCATCAAGATGGTTCGCCACCTCGGCGCAACTCTCAACGACATGCTCTATGTGTTCGACGAACCCACCACCGGACTGCACCCCCGCGACGTGAACCGTCTCGACGAGATGCTGCTTGCGTTGCGCGACAAGGGTAATACCGTCCTGGTGGTCGAACACGACCCCGAGGTGATGTCGATCGCCGACCGCATCGTCGAAATCGGCCCCGGCGCAGGCAAAGCAGGTGGAACCGTCGTCTTCGAGGGCACATTCGACGAACTGAAACTAGCCGACACCAGAACCGGAACCGCTCTCCGCAGGGGCGACGCCGTCGTGCGTGCACCCAGAACTGCGACCGATTACCTCCGCATCGAAGGGGCCAGCACGCACAACCTGCAGAACGTGAGTGTCGATGTGCCACTGGGGGTTCTGACGGCTGTCACCGGCGTCGCCGGGTCAGGAAAATCGAGCCTGATTCACGGCCATCTGCGCTCGGTTGCGCCCGACGCGGTGATCATCGACCAATCCCCGATCCGCGGTTCGCGTCGCTCCTCCCCCGCCACCTACTCCGGCTTGCTCGACCCGATCCGCGCATACTTCGCCAAGAAGACCGGCCAGCCGGCCGCCCTGTTCTCCCCCAACTCCGACGGCGCATGCCCGGACTGTCAGGGCAGCGGGATCATCTTCACCGACCTGGGCTTCACCGATCCGGTGTCGAGCATGTGCGAAACGTGCCAGGGCAGACGGTTTCGCCCCGGCGCGATCAAGCACACCGTGGATGGCATCAGCATCGCCGACATCTTCGAGATGTCCGTCGAGGACGCACAGGACTTTTTCGACGTCAAGAAGATCCGCGACATTCTGCACCGCTGCTCCGACGTCGGACTTGGGTATCTGTCACTCGGACAGAACCTCTCGTCCCTGTCCGGTGGTGAACGTCAACGTCTCAAGCTCGCCACCGAGCTGGTGGGCTCGGCGCCAATTCTCGTTCTCGACGAGCCGACGACCGGCTTGCATCCTTCCGATGTGTCCAAGCTGATTGCACTGCTGTCCGGCATGGTCGACGAAGGACGCACCGTCATCGTGATCGAGCACAACCTCGACGTGGTCGCGGCTGCGGATTGGGTCATCGACCTCGGACCCGACGGCGGCCACAACGGCGGCACGGTGGTCTTCACCGGAACCGTCGACGAACTGGTGAAAACCGACACACATACCGGTGTGTTTCTCGCCCGAAGCCTTGGCCGCTAGGTCAAAGCCGTCCAACTGTTACCGCGTCGCTCAACTCCTCGAGGCCGGGCCCCAGCGTGTCCCGCTGTGAAGCCGAGATCGTGGCGGTTACCTGCACGAGGTACTGATCTACGAGAGGGTGGACAATGGTGTAGCGCGTGCGACCGATCAGGTAACGATCGGCGACTCGATAGCGCCCGCTGATCGACACCGACGGTTGGCCGCAGAAGTTCTCATCGTCGCGGGTGATTTCGGTCCATTCGGGTAGGGCGCGGGAATCGGCGAACCCATGAGCGAGAACGTCGTGGGCGGCGACTGCTCGCGACAGTGCGCCGACGAGTACGACAACATTGGGTGCGAATCCGTCCATGATGTTCGCTTCGTCGAAGTACGCGGCGGCAGCGTGCGGGACCTCGAGCTCGGGTACCTGTCTCCAACCTGGGGGCGCAGCAAGCGCGAGATGGAGTCGGCAGCACTCGTCGTGGGACGCCGGGCGGAGGTCGACTCCTTGCTCGGTGAGGTATTGACTCACAGTCGTTGTAATCACTTCGAACTCTTCACTGCTTCGCGAGAGCGTCGCAATCGTTCTCGCAGCGGCGGTGCGTGAAGCAGACGACGGGCATCTTGGTGAACCAGGTGCTCACGAACCTCAGGGTTTTCATGGCACCACCGCATCAAAGCCATGAGAGCATTCGGATCCGCCCCGAGTTGGAAAGGGCTCAGCGCCAGAGAGTCTTCGGTGTCGAGTCGTTGCAGCTTCCGCGACGGGTCGAGTGTGCGGGAGACAACGCGAATGACCGGATTCATGACCGAGATGTAGTCGGTATGCACGTAGAAGGCATCGACTCGGAGTTCGTCGACGTCTTCCCAGCGCAGAAAATCCTCTTCGTACCGCCAACCGAAGAACCGATACCGCCGCGCTGTGCGCGAGATGCCTGCGATGTGGAGTCCGACATCGGCCTTGGTACGAAAGGCCATGAGCACGACAACCCCGATCAGAAACACGCCCATCCCCAGCACGACCCAGCCGCCCACATCGCTGTCGTGGCGACGGCGAAGCATCGACTCATGGTTGTCGGAGAACTGCACTGCCGCTGCTAGAAAACCCCACATCGCGAACATGGAGAACGACAGGGCTGTGAGGCGAATGGATTTGCACCGCAACAACAACCCCCCGCGGCGCTCATCGCCTCGAACCGTCACCACGGACCTCGGCACCCGCGATCCTTTGAGCCCGGTCACATCGCGCGTCGCCGCACACAGCGCCAAAAGGGCGACCGACGTGGCGAGCCCGCCGAATGCCCCTACCCATTCCCCGGATCGCATGCAGACGAAGAACGCCCCGAGCCCCACCGCGCCGCCAGAGAACACCATCGACACGAGCAACACCATTCCCGGCCGGAGAGGGAAGGGCCAGTAGACCATCCAACCTGGGTACCCGGCGGCAATGGCAGAGCTGTGCTCGCTCACCACATCCACTCCATACTCTTCGTCACGCCCCAGTCGGCCAAACCCCCGAGGGCCAGGCCGATCACCGCACCGCCGACGGTGCCGACCCCCGGGAAAATAGCCGTCCCAACTGCCATGCCTGAAACAGCGGCCATTCCCGCTGCCGCGCCGGCTCCAGTCGCGGTGATGACGACCGCCCTGGTCGGGTCCTTACCGTCGTCGATGTCACTCTTGATGGACGGAACCATGGCGAGAACAGAGCCGAACGCGCCGAATCCACGTCCGACGTTCTTGGCTACATCGTCGAAGGACGCCTCGGATGCGTTTTTCAACCCCTCCTTGATCGCCGTCGTCATCCCTGCGATCACCGTCGAAGCTGTGGTCGTCCGCACGTCGGGCTCCCAGGTGAAACCACCACCCGGATCCTGCACGAAGTGTCCCGGCGGATTGCCTGAACCGAGTTCGTTCAGGTGGTACGTCGGTTGCTCGAGCCTGCGCGCAGCAGTGTTGGCCGCTTCGGCTGCTTGCTCCAGGGCATCGGCAATTCGCGTGGATTGTTCGGCGGCCACACCACTACCGTCAACGCCGAACGTGCTCATCATCGCGGCGGCCACCTCGAACAAGACATGATCGCGAGCGGCACCCACGATTCCTGCCGCGCTGTCGTAGGCGTCGGCCAGCGCTTCGATGTGCCCCGCGACGGCACTCATGCGTACGCATTCCGTGACGATGCGGGCGGCCGCCGCGTCGGCAGCTTGGCCGCTCCAGGACTCGGCCAGCGTGTCCTGCTCTTCGAGAATGCTGGTGCGTTGGCCGTCGATCTGTTCTGCGAGTTCACGAAGTGCCGCTCCGGTGGACAGGAGCGCCTCTGGTTTCCATTCCCGCACCTGGGAGATCGTCAGTGTCATCTCGGGCCGTCCATCGTCGCCAACTTCGCGGTGAACTCGTCCTCGGTGATCGCATAGTCGCGCGCAACGCCGGCCGCGACGTCGGCGATCGAATCGATGCGGCCGGCGACAGCAACGGTTGCTGCCGTGGTGGCCGTCGAACAGAAGGTGCTCGCCTCGTCGAACTCGGTGCCGCTCACGGCCCTTTCCGACGTCCCGAACGGTGCCGCCGCATCCAGTCCGCGCAGCGCGCCGGAGGATTGCTCGAGCATGCGAGCGAACGCACGCAGTATCGCTGGATCGACGTTCATCCTCGGTGCATCTCTTTTCCGCAGAAGGTGTTCGGCTAGTGAGTTGGACGCGGATAAATTCGTTTCGGTTCCGTCCATCTCGGTAGCTCGACTGCCCCGAGCAGGTAGGTTCGGGCACCATGAGCAGCGACACATCGACCGCAATCGCCCGCGCCGCGTACAAGACGTTCGAGCCGTTTCACGTCACCGCGTACTTCAACCCGTTGCTCAGGTCCGTCAGCGAGCAGACCGGGCTCGACGGCCACGCCTGGTACGTCGGTTCGCGAGCTGCGCCGATGGGATCGTGTCCGGCCGGTGTCGTCGCCGCTGCGTTCTACAACTTCAATCCCGTTCTGATCGAGCGAGTGTGGCCGCAGGCGCTGGAGGCCGGTCTCAGCAGCATCGCCGATCAGCGATGGTCGATGATGGACAAGGTGCTCGGCGAAGCGCTCGGGCCCCTTGCCGTCGATCCCGAGCTACCGAAGATCGCGCAGCGCCTTCACGACATCGCCGACACCGCAGTCTTCGCAGGGCGCCCGTTGTCCGCTGCGTGGCAGGCGTCTCGACGACCCGACGAGCCGCACCTCGCGCTGTGGCACGCCATCGCGGTCGTCAGGGAATGGCGCGGCGACGGCCACATTGCAACCCTCGTCGACGCCGAACTGGACCCGACGGAAGCCGTCGTGTTCCACGAGGCCGAGCACCCGAGCCCAGGGGCACGACGCAACCTCGGCAAGCGCATCACCCAGCTCACCCGCCAGTGGTCGGACGAGGAATGGGATGCGGCAGCGGGGCGTTTGCAAGCACGCGGACTTCTGACCCAGACCGACGGCAAGGAAATCCTGACAGATGCCGGAGTCGCACTCGACACCCACATCGAGGCTCGAACCGACGCGTCGGCGTCATCCATCTGGCGGGGCGTGTCCGACGCCGAAGACCTGGTGGCGAGCGTGCGCCCGTACTCCAAGGCAGTGATCGACGCGGGCATTCTGCCGGGAACGAAGAAGCGCTAGCGGATTTTTTCTTGTCGGCGGGAATTGATAACCTCTCGGGCATGTTAGTTGAGTCGAAGACGCTCAAGCTTCCGTAGGAGGAACTCAATGCCGGCTTTCCTGGGACCCGAGGGCCCACGTCGCATCGATATCAGCCGTCTGATGAGCAGGTCGACCCAGTCGCTCATCGGCGATGCTGCAACGTTCGCCGCAGGCCGCGGCGACGCACAGCTCGATGCGTTGCACGTTCTGCACGCCATGGCACAGAACGACCCCACCCGTAGCCTCATGCAGCGAGCAGGTGCCCAGTCCCCCGCCGTCGTCGATGCGGTGGAGCTGCGCCTCCCGCAGTCACGCGGCGAAACACCGGTCGGTGCGACCGCGATGAGCAGCACGCTCAAGACAGCCATTCTCGAGGCCCATCACATCGCTCAGACCCTGGGTTCGACGTATATCGATCCCGAACACCTGTTCCTCGCATTCGCCGCGGATCAGGAGCACATCGCCGGTCGGTTGCTGGCCGAGGAGGGCATCACGCCCGAGGGCCTGCAGACTGCTCTGCGCGGCGGTTCGGTTGCTGCGCCGGAGTCGGAGTCAGCAACCCCGACGCTCGACAAGTACGGCGTCGACCTGACTCAGCGTGCCCGCGAGGGTGGTGTCGACCCGGTCATCGGCCGCGCCGACGAAATCCAGCAGACCATCGAAATTCTGTCGCGCCGCACGAAGAACAATCCCGTCCTCGTCGGTGAAGCCGGCGTCGGCAAGACCGCCGTCGTCGAAGGATTGGCACAGCAGATCGTCGACGGTCAAGTACCGGATCGGCTCCTGAACAAGCGCATCGTTCAGCTCGACCTGTCGTCCATGGTGGCCGGAACGCGCTACCGCGGTGACTTCGAAGAACGCCTCACCAAGGTGATCGACGAGATCTCCGCGCACAAGGACGAGATGATCGTGTTCATCGACGAAGTTCACACCATCGCAGGTGCAGGCGGCGGCGCCGAGGGCGCGATGGATGCCGGAAACATCCTCAAGCCCAAGCTCGCTCGCGGTGAACTCCACATCGTCGGTGCCACCACACTCGACGAGTACCGCACGGGAATCGAAAAGGACCCCGCTCTCGAGCGTCGATTCCAGCCCGTCACCGTGCCCGAACCCAGCGTCACCGACGCCAAGGCCATCCTCACCGGTCTTCGTAGCCGCTACGAGGAGCACCACGGCGTTCGCTACACGGACGAGGCGATCGACGCTGCCGTCGAACTGTCCGATCGCTACATCGGCGACCGGTTTTTGCCCGACAAGGCCATCGACCTGATCGACCAGGCCGGCGCTCGCAAGCAGCTCACCCGCCCCAGCGTCGACGTCGACGCCGTCCAGAAGCAGATAGCGACGCTCGAGGTGGAGAAGGAACAGGCCATCGCCAAGGAGGATTACGAGCGCGCGTCGCAGGTGCGGGACGAGTCGGCCAAGTTGCAGGCACGCCTGAGCGGCGACGTGAGCGACAACGAAGCCCTCGACGTCTCCGCCGAGGACATTGCCGCGATCGTCTCCCGCGCAACGGGCATCCCGGCCAGCCAGATGACGCAGGAGGAGAAGGAACGCCTGCGCCGCCTCGAATCCGAACTGCACGAGCGTGTCGTCGGACAGGACGACGCCGTCAAGGCAATCGCCCGCGCGGTCCGTCGCAGCCGGACCGGGATGAGCGATCCGGATCGACCCGTCGGCAGCTTCCTGTTCCTCGGCCCGACCGGTGTCGGCAAGACCGAACTCGCCAAGGCTCTGGCCGGCTCGTTGTTCGGTGACGAGAAGAAGATGATCCGGCTCGACATGAGCGAGTTCGGTGAGCGTCACACCGTCAGCCGACTCGTCGGTGCCCCTCCCGGGTACGTCGGGTACGGCGAGGCAGGCCAGCTCACCGAGCAGGTTCGACGCAATCCGTACTCGGTGATCCTGCTCGACGAGATCGAGAAAGCGCACCCGGATGTCTTCGACACGCTTCTCCAGGTGCTCGACGACGGCCGACTCACCGACGGCCAAGGCCGCACCGTCAACTTCCGGAACACCGTGGTGATCATGACCAGCAACCTGGGATCGGACATCATTTCGAGCAAGTCCGGCGGCACCGGCTTCAACACCGGCGTGCTCGACGAGAAGCCACTGCGCGACCGGGTGATGGGACGACTGCGCGATGCCATGCGGCCCGAGTTCCTCAACCGCATCGACGAGATCGTCGTGTTCCGCAAGCTCGACACCGAGCAACTGCACCGAATCACCGACCTCATGCTCGAGGAAAGCCGAGAGCGGCTGTCCGCGAAAGGCATCGAGATCACCTTCAGCGAATCGGCAGTCGACTGGCTCGCAGCCAACGGCCACCAGCCAGAGTTCGGCGCGCGGCCGCTGCGTCGCTCGATCCAGCGTGCCCTCGACGACCGAATCGCCGACATGCTGCTCGACGACATCCTCACCGAAGGTGGCTCAGTGTCGGTCGACGTTGCCAACGACGAACTGGCACTGAGCGTCAGCTAGTTCGACCGGAATCCAGAAGCTCCCCGCCCACTGTGGGCGGGGAGCTTTTTGGTCTCACCCGATGGGTGCCGGGCACTGACCGGTCGACGCACCGATCGAGTTGATCTCCGCATTCGACCGCGGGTCGCTGGCGCAGTCGATCTGGTTCGTGCACCGATCCTCCGGCACTGCATTCGGATCCGGGTAGGAAGCGCCGTTTGGGTAAGTGCACGTGACGCCGCCGCAGGTAGGTGTGTTCGCCTCGCGTGCAAGGGCTCGGTGACAACGGGCGCTGCAGGTACGGGTTCCGGGATGGGCGCCGGCGGAGGTATCGACACGGGCGACGAAGCCGTCGTTGTCGTGGTCGTAGTGGCCGCGGCTGTCGTACTCGACGATGCGGGCGGCGTGTCGGAACTACTGCTACCCGAGACAGAGCAGCAATACTGACGCGATGATTCTCGAACATGCCCTACTCGAC
>NZ_JBAWFH010000433.1:0-1666 GCF_049591685.1 Rhodococcus sp. (in: high G+C Gram-positive bacteria)
GAGGTGGCCAGCCGCGACGAGCTGGCCGAGTCCTTCGCCGTGATGGAGGAACGCTTCCCCGCCGAGGTCCCGGTGCCCGAGGAGTGGGGCGGGTACGCCGTGTCCCCGGCCGCCGTGGAGTTCTGGCAGGGCCGACCCGGGCGGATGCACGACCGACTCGTCTACCGTCGCGCGGAGAGCGGCGCCTGGCACGTCGTCCGGCTCGCGCCCTGACCGCTGGGAAACCCCTTGAGCCGGGGACGGGGCGCGTCTACCGTGGAGGAACACGGGAAAGGAGGTGGTCCAGGAAATGAATTCTTTTGGGACGCGTGAGGTGGCTGCCCGCTAGCAGCCAGTAGTAGGACCGGGCTGCGACTGCCCGGCCTGGCTGCTGACGAATCCACAGCAGCCACCCGACCCGCAGGTGATCCGGACCCACGTCCTCCGGAGCGGCGCCGCACCGCGGCTGCCACGCCTGTGGGTCGTTCACATGTCGGCCCTGTCGGGGTGGCGGGAATATAGTTGCCTTCAGCAACCTTTCCGGTTCATGGAACGAGATGTCGTGACCCACGCACCCACCCCCGCGCCGGCCCCGCCGGCCGAGCGGGCCGGCGAGATGAGCCACCGCGAGGTGCTCGAGGCGCTCAGCGGCCTCCTCCTCGCCATGTTCGTCGCGATGCTCTCCAGCACCGTGGTGTCCAACGCGCTGCCGCGGATCGTCACCGACCTCGAGGGCAGCCAGACCGGCTACACCTGGGTCGTCGTCGCGACCATGCTCGCGATGACCGCGACGACCCCGATCTGGGGCAAGTTCGCCGACCTCTTCGACAAGAAGCTGCTCGTGCAGACGGCCCTGATCATCTTCTCGATCGGCTCGCTCATCGCCGGCTTCGCGCCGTCGATGGAGGTGCTGATCGGTGCCCGCGTCGTGCAGGGCCTCGGCGTCGGCGGCCTGACGGCGCTCGTCCAGGTCGTCATCGCCACGATGGTCTCCCCGCGTGAGCGCGGTCGCTACAGCGGCTACATCGGCGCGGTCTTCGCCCTCGCCACGGTCAGCGGACCGCTCGTCGGTGGCGTCCTGGTGGACACCGTCGGATGGCGCTGGTGCTTCTTCGCCGGTCTCCCGGTCGCCGCCCTCGCCTTCGTCGTGCTGCAGAAGACGCTGCGCCTCCCCGTCGTGAAGCGCGACGACGTCTCGATCGACTACCTCGGCGCCTTCCTGCTCGTCGGCGGCGTCTCGATCCTGCTCGTCTGGGTCTCGCTCGGCGGCATCAACTTCGACTGGATCTCGTGGACCAGCGGCCTGCTCGTGGCCGGCTCCGTCGCGATCATCGCGGCGGCCGTCCACGTCGAGGCCAACGTCGCCAAGGACCCGGTCATCCCGCTGCGCCTCTTCAAGGACCGCACGCTCTCGCTCGCCACGGTCGCCTCGGTGCTGATCGGTGTCGCGATGTTCGGCTCGACGGTCTACCTCAGCCTCTACTTCCAGCGCGCCAAGGACATGAGCCCGACCGAGGCCGGCCTGATGTCGATCTGTATGGTCGGCGGCCTGCTCGTCTCGAGCATCCTCAGCGGTCGCATCATCTCCGCCACCGGTGTGTGGAAGCGCTGGCTCGTCGGCGGCATGGTCGCCGTGATCGCCGGCATCGCGTTGCTGTCCACCATCGACGCCGGCACCCCGCTGTGG
>NZ_JBAWFH010000434.1:0-1940 GCF_049591685.1 Rhodococcus sp. (in: high G+C Gram-positive bacteria)
CGTCTGGATCGGGGCGGGCGCAACCATCACGCAGGGCGTCACCATCGGAGCCGGCGCGGTGGTAGGGGCAGGCGCCGTAGTCACTCGCGACGTCCCTGCCGGCACCTTGGTCGGCGGCGTGCCGGCCCGGGTGGTGAAAACCATCGACTGAGACCAAGCCGTCACGTCGGGCGTTCGTAACGGCCCCGCCCCGATCGTCGCCGACGTCCCTTGTAGCGCCGGCGGGTTAGACGCACCGCAGACTGGGCATCCGCGTATCCGGACCCAAACTGCACCGGGACGAATCCGGCAGTTGACCAGGAGGATTTACACGTGACGATGCCCAGCGATGCCGTGGATGACGAACAGCCCGACGGAGCCAACGAAGGTCCGCGCGATCACGAAGGTGTTGATACCGATCACGCCGCCTACGTCGACGAAGACAACGTGCCCCATCCCGGTGACGCCAACGAGGCCGGCTGACCAGATCGGCGTCAATTGCGGTCGTTGGACTTTCCTGTCATTGGCGCAAGGCCGAGGTGGGCGCGCAGCGCCCTCGTGGTGTCGTCGATCTCGGTGAGCTGGGCGTCGGTGAACGCGTCGATGAAGTACGCCTTGACCGCCTTCGAATGCGGGCTCAAGCTCGCGCGGAAGGCGCGGGCCCCCTCGTCGGTGAGCACGACCTGCCAACCGCGGGCATCGTCGGTGCACGGCTCGCGCCGAATGAGACAGCGTCTCTCCATGCGCCCGAGGTGGCCCGATAACCGGCTGCGCTCCCACTCGATATGTGCGGCGAGTTCTGAAGAGCGAAATGATTTCTCCGCGGACTCGCTCAGCGCGAGGAGCACCTTGTAGTCGCCTTCAGAGAGCCCTGAGTCTGCTTGCAGCTTCGCTTGTACTCGGGCGCGCAGGATTTCGACCGTCTGGATGTACGCCCGCCACACCGCGAACTCTTCGCTCGTGGGATGCCCACTGCGTCTGGATGAGCCCATCGTTCCCTCACTAGTTGACATGTGAATCATTTCTGGAATGATTCATATGTCAATTACACCACTTCCGTCCACTGCTGAGCAGCCGTTACCACGAGGAGCACAATGACGGACGTCGAGAACATCACTTTCGGCATCGACACCTTCGGCGATCTGCCCCGCGACGATCAGGGCGAGATCGTGTCGCACGCGCAGGCGATCCGAGCCGTCGTCCACGAGGCGGTACTGGCCGACGAGATCGGCATCGACGCCATCACCGTCGGCGAACATCACCGCCCGGACTACGCTGTTTCGAGCCCCGATACCGTGCTGGCCGGTATCGCCACGGTGACAAAGCGCATCCAACTCGGGTCGGGCGTCACCGTGCTGTCGTCCGACGACCCCGTGCGGGTTTTCGAGCGCTTCGCGACGGTGGACGCGCTCTCGAACGGTCGGGCGGAAGTGATCCTCGGGCGGGGTTCCTTCACCGAGTCGTTCCCCCTGTTCGGATACGACCTGAAGGACTACGAGCTGCTGTTCGAGGAGAAGATCCATCTGTTCCATCGCCTCCTCGACGAGACGCCGGTCACGTGGGAGGGCACCACTCGCGCGGCATTGCACGATGCCGACGTGTACCCCAAGACGGAGTCGGGACGCCTCCGTACGTGGGTGGGAGTCGGCGGCTCGCAGCAGTCGGTGCTCAGAACCGCCCAGTACGGTTTCGGACTCATGCTCGCGATCATCGGGGGGCCACCGGATCGGTTTGTGCCGTACGTCGACCTGTACCGGAGGGCGACCGAGCAGCTCGGTACGACGGCCCTGCCCGTCGGGATGCACTCGCCCGGCTTCGTCGCGGCGACCGACGAAGAGGCGAAGGAGCTTTTCTACCCCGGCTACCGCGTGATCCGCGACAGAATCGGCGCAGACCGCGGGTGGCCGCCGTTGCGGCGCCAGGACTTCGACGCCGACATCGCGCGCGGATCGCTGTACGTC
>NZ_JBAWFH010000435.1:0-8875 GCF_049591685.1 Rhodococcus sp. (in: high G+C Gram-positive bacteria)
CTGAAATCCATGCTCACATCGCGGACCTGCATGCTCGAACCCGGAACCTTGGACCCGAAACGCATCGTGACGCCCTCGTCCGGTTGCACTCTGATGACCAGTGCGTTCTGTCCGAGCTCTTCCGTCATGGTGGCGTCGAACGGCAGGTGTGGGGCACGTTTGAACACCACGGCGATTTCGGTGACTCGGCGACCCAGCGCCTTTCCCGTACGCAGATAGAACGGCACGCCGCCCCAGCGTCGGGTGTCGACCTCGAGCGTGATTGCGGCGTAGGTCTCGGTGTTGGATTGGGTGTCGAAACCCTCTTCCTCCTTGAGGCCCTTGACCTTCTGACTGCCCTGCCAGCCAGCCGCGTACTGTCCGCGGGCCGATGTTTCGCCCAATGGTTCCGCCAGCTTCGTTGCCGACAGGACCTTGATCTTTTCCGACTGCAGTTCCCTCGGGCTGAAGCTCACGGGCTCTTCCATCGCGGTGATCGCCAGCAGCTGCAAAAGGTGGTTCTGGATTACGTCGCGGGCGGCGCCGATACCGTCGTAATAGCCTGCGCGACCGCCCAATCCGATATCTTCCGCCATCGTGATCTGCACGTGGTCGACGTAGTGCGCGTTCCAGATCGGGTCGAACAGCTGGTTGGCGAAGCGAAGCGCCAGAATGTTCTGGACGGTTTCCTTGCCTAGGTAGTGGTCGATGCGGAACACGGTGTCCTCGGGGAACACCCGGTTGACCACCGTGTTGAGTTCCTTGGCGCTATCGAGGTCGTGACCGAACGGCTTCTCGATGACCACCCGCCGCCACTGGCCATCGCCGCCCTGCGCCAGCCCGGACCGCGAAAGCTGCTCCAACACAACGGGAAACGCCCCGGGGGGGATCGAGAGGTAGAACGCGTGGTTACCGCCGGTGCCTCGCGTGGCGTCGAGCTCGCGGAGGGTCTCGCAGAGCTGGTCGAACGCCGCGTCGTCGTCGAACGAACCCTGAACGAAGCGGAAGCCCTCGGCCAGGGTGCTCCACACCTCTTCGCTGAACGGTGTCCGGGCATGGTCGCGTACGGCGTCGTGAACGATCTGCGCGAAATCGTCGTTGCCCCATTCCCTGCGGGCGAACCCGACCAGGGCGAAGCCGGGGGGAAGGAGCCCCCGGTTCGCCAGGTCGTACACCGCAGGCATGAGCTTCTTGCGAGCCAGATCCCCCGTGACGCCGAAGATCACCAGGCTGCACGGGCCGGCGATTCTCGGAAGTCGTTTGTCGCGGGGGTCACGGAGCGGGTTGATCCACTCCGCGGAATCGTGTGAGTCGGTGTCTGCGGCGCTCACGAATCAGCTCTTCTGGTTTGCTTGACGGAGCTGTTCTTCGGTGGCCTCGAGGAGCTCGCCCCAGGATGCCTCGAACTTCTGGACGCCCTCGTTCTCGAGAACCAGGAACACGTCGGTGATATCGATCCCGATTTCGGTGAGCTTGTCGAAGATCTCTTGGGACTGCGCGCCCAATCCGGAGATGGTGTCTCCGGACACGGAGCCGTGATCGGCGAATGCGTCCATCGTCTTCTCCGGCATGGTGTTCACCGTGTTCGGTGCCACCAACTCCGACACGTACAGGGTGTCGGGGAGCGTCGGATCCTTGACTCCGGTCGACGCCCACAGCGGCCGCTGCGGACGGGCACCCTTGTCGAGCAGCTCCGGGAATCGCGAACCGACCTCGAAGATCTGCTGATACGCGTTGTAGGCCAGGCGAGCATTGGCCAACGCGGCCTTGCCCTTGAGGTCGGTCGCATCGGGAGTTCCGATGGCCTCGAGGCGCTTGTCGACCTCGGTGTCGACGCGGGAGACGAAGAAAGACGCCACCGAGTGGATCGAGGACAGGTCGTGACCAGCGGCCGCAGCCGCCTCGAGGCCGTCGAGGTACGCGTTCATGACCAGTTCGTAGCGTTCGACCGAGAAGATCAGCGTGACGTTGACGCTGATGCCTTCGCCGATGACCTTCGCGATGGCCGGGATACCGGCTTCGGTGGCCGGGATCTTGATCAGGACGTTCGGACGGTCGACGATCTTCCACAGCTCGACGGCCTGCGCGATGGTCTTCTCGGTGTCGTGCGCCAGGCGCGGGTCGACCTCGATGGACACGCGTCCGTCGACCCCTCCAGTGGACTCGTAAATGGGCGCGAACACGTCGCAGGCGTTGCGAACGTCGTCAGTGGTCACCGTACGGATGGTGGTGTCGACGTCGGCGCCGCGCTCCGCCAGTTCGGTGACCTGAGCGTCGTACGCATCGCCCTTGCTCAGTGCCGCCTGGAAGATCGACGGGTTCGTCGTGACGCCGACGACGCTCTTGCTGTCGACCAATTCCTTCAGGTTGCCCGAGCTGATCCGGTCGCGCGAGAGATCGTCGAGCCAGACGGATACGCCTGCTGCGGACAGGTCTGCGAGGTTCTTGTTCTGGGTCATGGGTTATCCCTTCACGTTGGTGATCGAGCGCTGCGCGGCTGCGGTCACGGCCTCGGCCGTGAACCCGTACTCGCGGAACAGCGTCTTGGCGTCCGCGGACTCGCCGAAGTGTTCGAGAGAAACGATCTCGCCGAAACCGCCGACGATCTTGTACCAGGGCATGCCGATGCCTGCTTCTACCGATACGCGCGCCTTGACGGTCGGTGGGATGACCTGGTCGCGGTAGTTCTGGTCCTGGCTCTCGAACCATTCGACGCAGGGCATGGAGACGACGCGTGCGGCGATTCCCTGCTCCTCGAGCTGCTTCTGCGCCTCGACGGCGTACTGCAGCTCGGAGCCGGTGCCGATGAGAACCACGTCGGGCGCTGCTTTGGAGGACTCGGAGAGGATGTATCCACCCTTCGACACACCCTCGTAGTCGGTGCCGTCGAGAACGGGCACACCCTGGCGGGTCAGTGCCAGTCCGACCGGGCCACTGCTGCTCGAGCGGGCGAGGACGGAACGCCAGGCGTAGGCGGTCTCGTTGGCGTCGGCGGGACGTACGACGGACAGGTTGGGGATGGCGCGCAGAGCAGCGAGGTGCTCGACCGGCTGGTGCGTCGGCCCGTCTTCGCCGAGACCGACCGAATCGTGAGTCCACACGTAGATGGGGTCGATGTCCATCAACGATGCCAGGCGGACGGCAGGACGCATGTAGTCGCTGAACTGCAGGAACGTTCCGCCGTAGGCGCGGGTGGGTCCGTGCATGACGATGCCCGACAGGATTGCGCCCATCGCGTGCTCGCGAATGCCGAAGTGGAGGGTGCGGCCGTACGGTTCGGCGTCCCAGTCGTCGGTGGAGATCGACGTCGGGCCGAAGGACTTGGCGCCCTTGATCGTCGTGTTGTTGCTGCCGGCGAGGTCGGCGGAGCCTCCCCACAGTTCGGGCAGAACCGGCCCGACTGCATTGAGCACCTCACCGGACGCCGCGCGGGTGGCAACAGCCTTGCTGCCGGGCTCCCAGGTGGGCAAGACGTCGGTCCAGCCCTCGGGCAGATCACCCGCCGTCAGACGGTCGAGGAGCTTCTTGCGCTCGGGTTCGCGCGCGGCCCATGCGTCGAACTCTGTGTTCCATTCGGCATGCGCCTTGCGCCCACGCTCCTGGAGTGCGCGGGTGTGGCCGATGACCTCGTCGGTGACCTCGAACTTCTTGTCGGGATCGAATCCGAGAGCGGTCTTGACCTTGACGATCTCTTCGTCACCGAGTGCGGCCCCGTGGACTGCACCGGTGTTCATCATCGTCGGCGCCGGGAAACCGATGATCGTGCGCAACACGATGATCGACGGTTTGTCGGTGACGGCCTTGGCTGCCTCGATGGCTTCTTCGATGGCGGTGACGTTCTCGCCGCCCTCGACGACCTGCACGTGCCAGCCGTACGCCTCGTATCGAGCGGCCGTGTTCTCGGACAGCGCAATGTCGGTGGCGTGCTCGATGGAGATCTTGTTGTCGTCGTAGAACAGGATCAGGTTGCCGAGTTGCTGGGTGCCTGCCAACGAGGAGGCTTCCGAGGTGATGCCCTCCTCGATGTCGCCGTCCGATGCGATCACGTAGATGAAGTGATCGAACGGGCTTTCACCGAGAGCCGGTTCGGGGTCGAAGAGTCCACGTTCGCGTCGCGACGCCATCGCCATGCCGACGGCCGAAGCCAGACCCTGGCCGAGCGGGCCGGTCGTGATCTCGACGCCGTCGGTGTGCCGGAATTCCGGGTGGCCGGGAGTCTTGGATTTGAACGTGCGCAATGCCTCGATGTCGGTGAGCTCGAGACCGAAGCCACCCAAGTACAGCTGGAGGTAGAGGGTCAGCGACGAATGGCCGCACGAGAGGACGAAGCGGTCGCGGCCGATCCAGGTCGTGTCGGTGGGATCGTGACGCATGGTGCGCTGGAAGAGTGTGTAGGCGAGCGGGGCGAGGCTCATCGCCGTACCGGGGTGGCCGTTGCCGACTTTCTGTACCGCATCTGCAGCGAGGACTCTGACGGTATCGACCGCCCTGGTGTCCAGGTCCGTCCAGTCGCTGGGGTGGTGCGCCGTGGTGAGGACGTCAATATCGTCTGTGATCGACACGAGCAGAGATCTCCTGACAGTGGTACGAGTGGGGCAACGACGTGCCCGATCCGCTTGGATCGAAAACACCTCGGCTACCAGCCTAGTTCCGTGGGCGCTCGCTGTCGTGCCTTCCCCCTGCCGGGCCGGACCGCGTCCTCGATGCGCTGCGTGGGGGCTGCGTGGGGGCTCGGAGGTGTGCAACTCCATGCCAGGTTCGGGCGACACCGGAATTGGAAGGGAGAGGCTCGACGTCTACCATCGCTTGTAGTAGTGCGCGCCGTGAACGACCGCCAGTGGGATGGTCTTCGCGTGCGCCGCGGTTCGAGCAGGTCGAGTGTTCATGTGTTTCTAGCCCGTGCAAGGAGACGTAGTGCGAATTGGGCAGCAGCCGGGCGGCCACGGATTCGCAGGCGGCCCGGGCCATCCCGATTCCGGTGACGGCGCCTCCGGACAATCCGATGCAACTGCCTCGTCAGCGCCCCGCCGAGCGTGGGCGTTGATTTTGGCCTACATCGCGTTGACGAAGCCGCGAGTCATCGAATTGTTGCTGGTGACGACCATCCCGGCGATGCTCCTGGCCGATCGGGGGCAGGTTCAGCCCGGTCTGATCCTCACGACGCTCTTCGGCGGCATGCTGGCAGCGGCGAGCGCCAACTGCCTGAACATGGTCGTCGATGCCGACATCGACAAAGTCATGGCCCGGACCGCGAAACGTCCGCTGGCGCGCGGCGCCATGCCGGTGTCGCACGCGTTGATCTTCGGTCTGACGCTCGGAGTGGTGTCGTTCTTCTGGCTGTGGCAGACAACCAACCTGCTCAGCGGCGTGCTCGCCGTCGTTACCATCTGCTTCTACATTTTCGTCTACACGCTGGTACTCAAGCGCAGAACTTCGCAGAACGTGGTCTGGGGCGGTGCGGCCGGGTGTATGCCCGTCATGATCGGGTGGTCCGCGGTGACCGGCACCATCGGCTGGCAGGCCGTGGTGATGTTCCTCGTCATCTTCCTGTGGACGCCACCGCACACCTGGGCGCTGATGCTCCGCTACAAGGAGGACTACCAGGCGGCCAACGTGCCGATGCTTCCCGCGGTCGCGTCCGAGACCAAGGTGACCAAGCACATCGTGGTGTACGCCTGGGCAACCGTCGCGGCAACGCTCGCGCTGGCTCCCGGCTCGGGTGTCATCTACGCGGTTGTCGCGGTCGCGTCCGGCATCTGGTTTCTCGTGGTGGCTCACCGTCTGTACGCGGGCGTGCGCGCCGGAACCCCTGTCAAGCCGCTCAAGCTCTTCATTCTGTCCAACGAGTATCTCGCGCTGGTCTTCTGCGGTCTCGCCGTCGATTCGGTCGTCGGATGGGACACGCTCACACAACTTCTGTCCTGATCGCACAGTCGTAGAGGGTTCTTCGCCGTAACCAAGTTACCGAGCGGTATTATCGTCGTCATGGCGACCGAAGCGAAGAACCCCACATCGGATGACGACACATCGTCCACTGCAACCGAGTCGGCGGTGAAGGTGCCCCATCACGCGCTGTCCGCGGTGAAGTCGTTCATCGGTGAGCACGGCGGAACCGGGAACGTGGTGATCCAACACATCGGGCGATGCGGCACGCGCGTCACGCTCGTCGGTGCCGACGGAGTTCTGGGCGACCAGGTGGTGGAGAGCAACGAAATCGCTCACGCATTGGTCGACGCGGTCGACGGACTGACGGAATCGGAATGGGACCGCGAACTCGTCAGCGCTGTGAACCCGGCTCCCGGTCACTACAACCGAATGGCCGGATGGGTCGCCGGGCAGAAGAAGTTCCCGAAAGCCAGAAACGCTCGTCTCGAAAATTGATCGCCGCGCGGGGAACCGTTCGCGGATCTTGTGCGTCGAATTGAGTGGGAGAGGTAGTCGGACGTCTGAGGGGGAGTCCGGCTACCTCTCCTTTCTCAATGTGTGACGAGCCGTGTGTGACGAGCCGTGAGTGACGAGCCGTGTGTGACGAGCCTCGCGGTCAGGCGGCGACGGGTTCGCGAGTGCTGCTGCGTGCGCGGCACGCAGCCCACACTGCCGCCGTTGCTGCCGTGCACGCACCTGCACCCGCAACGTGAATCGCGACGAGCGCGGCAGGGACATCGGTGAAGTACTGAACAACGCCCACGAGTGACTGCGCCAGCACGAGGCCGACCAGAACCTTCAGGCGCGTCGTGATTGTTCTCGGAGCGCCCACTGCATAGAGCGCGAACCCCAGACCGACGAGCAGGGCCAGGTACCCGACGAGCAATTGCGAGTGCAGGTGCACGAGCGTCACGATTTCTATGCCGAGGCGCGGTACCGGCTCCTCGATACTCTTGTCGCCTGCGTGCGGTCCGGCGCCGGTCACCATCGTGCCCGCGACGAGAACTCCACCCAGTGCTATCCCGGACAGCCCCGTCAGCAGCCTCAGCGGCTCGGGAACGGTCTTGGTCACCGCGACGGCGTCATCGGGTTCGTCGATCTTGAAGTACAGCAGGGTTGCAAGCCAGACCATCGCCATCGACGCGACCAGGTGAACGGCAACGGTCCACCACAGTAGGCCGGTCAGCACTGTGACACCGCCGATGATCGCTTGCACAACGGTTCCGAGCGGCATCAGCCACGCGAAGACGATCACGCCTTGTCTGCGCCGAGCTCTGGTGACTGCGAGAACGATGGCCGCGGCTGCTATGACCACGACGAACGTCAACAGCCTGTTGCCGAATTCGACGGCCTGGTGCAGAACCGGCACCTCGGACACACCGACCGGTGTGAAGCTGCCCGGGAAACACTGCGGCCATGTGGGGCATCCGAGGCCGGACGCGGTCACGCGCACGATTGCGCCGGTGACCGCGATCCCTCCCTGGGTGAGGATGACGATGAACGCCAGGATTTTCTGCACTCGCAACGAAGGCAGTGGCAGCCGGTCGACAACGCGCAAAAACGCTCCATACAGCACCAGACGATGGTAGTCACCGGTCAACTACAGAGTGTCGTTGACCCCTCCGGCGGCTGGTAGCGCTGGTATCTGCGCGCAACTAGACAAACTTGAAAGTCCGTACGGCTGCGCACCCGCACAGCAGTGCCCAGACCGTCAGAACACCGACTCCGAACCAGTCCCACGAACCGGTCACGGCCTGCCCGAGCGCCTCGGCCAACGCGCCGGAGGGAATCAGACGGGCGATGGTGTGCAGCGCGCCGGGTAGGTCGTCCGCCAGGACGACGAGGGAGCCGATCCCGAGCATGACGAACCACGCAATGTTGGCGAGAGCGAGAACGACTTCGGCCTTCAACGTCCCACCGAGCAACAGGCCCATGGTGGCGAAGGTCACCGTTCCGATGGCGATGACCACGGCGCCGAGAAGCAGGCCCACCGCATCGGGTCTCCAGCCGAGGGCAATGCCGATCAGGCCGAGTACGACCGATTGCAACACGACGACCAGCAGCACAGCGACCGATTTGCCGGCGATGATGCCCCATTTCGGTAGCGGCGTTGCGCCGAGACGCTTGAGTGCGCCGTATCGGCGATCGAACCCCACCGCGATGGCTTGGCCGGTGAATGCGGTCGACATGACGGCAACCATCATGACGGCGGGCACCACCTGATCGACAGGATGGTCACCCATGGCGCCGAGGGGAAGCAGTGTCAGGCCCACCAGCAGCGTGATCGGGATGAACATCGTCAACAGCAATTGCTCACCGTTGCGCAGGAGCAATTTGAGTTCGAGCATCGACTGCGCGAGCAACATCGTCGACGGCGAGCTTGCCTTCGGTTGCGGCGCGAACAGCCCGCCGGCGAAGCGGTTGTCGGCCAACCGCGCTTCCTTTCGTGCCGTCACCTTCTGAGCTCCCTGCCGGTCAATTCGAGAAAGACATCTTCGAGGCGGCGTTGATCTACTTGCAGTTCCGTTGCGAGCACATTTCGATCGGCGCACCAGGAGGTGACCGTGACCAGTACGTGCGGTTCGATGATGCCTTCGATCGAGTAGGAGCCCGCAGTGTCCTCGACCGGGTGGTACCCCGGGGGCAGGGCGGCGTCGAGTAGTGACAGGTCGAGACCGGGGGGCGCGCTGAAGCGCAGTCGTCCCTCGGCGCCTTGCCTGGTCAGCTCGGACGCAGTTCCCGAA
The DNA here is from genome assembly GCF_049591685.1 of Rhodococcus sp. (in: high G+C Gram-positive bacteria). Classification (GTDB taxonomy): domain Bacteria; phylum Actinomycetota; class Actinomycetes; order Mycobacteriales; family Mycobacteriaceae; genus Rhodococcoides. The sequence continues at coordinate 8,649 of NZ_JBAWFH010000435.1, forward strand.
GCGACGATCTTGCCGTGGTCGATGATCACCAGCTGGTCCGCCAACTGCTCGGCCTCGTCCATCAGGTGGGTGGTGAGCAGCACGCTGACGCCGTCGCGCCGGAGTGCGTCGATGAGCTCCCACACGAGCAATCTGGCTTGGGCGTCCAATCCTGCGGTCGGCTCGTCGAGGAACACGAGTTCGGGTCGCCCGACGATGGCGCAGGCCAGCGCCAGGCGCTGTTGCTG
>NZ_JBAWFH010000436.1:0-10331 GCF_049591685.1 Rhodococcus sp. (in: high G+C Gram-positive bacteria)
CGACGTCCGGGCGCAAGAAAGAGACCGCGGAGGACTACCGGTACTTCCCGGAACCCGACCTTGCGCCCGTCGCCCCCGATGCCTCCTGGGTCGAGGAACTGCGTGGGACGCTCCCCGAGCTTCCGTGGCTTCGACGCGCGCGGATCCAAGCCGGCTGGGGAGTATCCGACGAGGAGATGCGAGACCTGGTGAACTCCGGGGCGCTCGAACTCGTCGCGGCCACCGTCGACGCGGGTGCTCCGGCACAGGCTGCCCGCTCGTGGTGGGTCTCGTACCTGGCGCAGCAGGCCAACGTCGCCGGAGTCGAGCTTGCCGACCTCGCTATCGCACCGGCTCAGGTCGCAGAGGTGATCGCGCTCGTCGCCGACGGCAAGGTAAACAACAACGGAGCGCGTCAGATCGTCGACGGTGTGCTCGCCGGCGAAGGTGAGCCCACTGCCGTGATGGCTGCCCGCGGACTCGTCGTCGAGAAGGACGACACCAAGCTACAGGCTGCGGTCGACGAAGCGCTCGCCGCCAATCCCGGTGTCGCCGACAAGATCCGCGCCGGCAAAGTGCAGGCTGCCGGTGCCATCGTCGGCGCGGTCATGAAGGCCACACGGGGGCAGGCGGACGCAGCCCGCGTCAAGGAACTCGTGCTCTCAGCCTGTAGGTGAGTTAGAGTCGGCCGATGCCATCGGCCGGCGCTTCGCTGTTCTGGATTGCCCTCATCGCTGTCGTCGCTCCGCTGGTCGCCGGTTTCGTGCCGCGTCGGCTTCTTCCCGAGGTCGTAATCCTGCTCGTGCTGGGCATGATCGTCGGACCCAATGTTCTTGGCTTGGCTGTGGACGGAAACGAAGTCGATCTGCTTCGCGAGCTGGGGCTGGGAATGTTGTTTCTACTCGCCGGTTTCGAGATCGACACCGGGGAGATCACCGGGCGCGGCGGCCGCCGGGCACTTCTGACGTGGGTCGTGAGCCTTATGGCGGCATTCGGCGCCGTCCTGGTCCTTAGCCGATTAGGCGCGGTGTCGGCCGGCGTCGCGGTCGCAATCGCCCTGACATCCACCGCGCTCGGGACGCTCCTACCGATCTTGAAAGACACCGGCCTGCAGAACACCGCGCTCGGTCGCACCGTGATCAATCACGGTGCGGTGGGCGAACTCGGCCCGGTAGTTGCGATGGCAGTTCTGCTCGGCTCGAGGGGTGACATCGAGTCCGTCATCGTCCTGGCGCTGTTCGTTCTGGCGGCCGTCGGCGTCGGGTTCATCCCGATGAGCCTGCGACGTGAAGGCTCACGCCTGCTCGCAGTCATTCGTCGCGGGTCGGAGACAACTGCTCAGACGACGGTGCGTTTGACGATGCTGTTGCTCATCACTCTGACGGCGATCGCTACGATCTTCGGGCTCGACATCATCCTCGGTGCGTTCGCCGCCGGTTTCATCCTGCGTCGGCTCGTACCGACAGGTGACGAACAGCTCGAGGCGAAACTCGGGGGATTGGCGTTCGGGTTCCTCATTCCGATCTTCTTCGTCACTTCCGGAATGTCGATCGATGTGGGCGCGGTGATCGCACAGCCGGGCGTTCTGCTGGCTTTCCTCGCCTTGCTGATGGTGGTTCGCGGTGTGCCCGTTTTTTTGACGACCAGATGGGACTCGGAGAACCACTTCAGCACACGAGAGCAACTTCGCGTCGCGCTCTATGCCACGACGGGCCTGCCGTTGATCGTCGCGGTCACGGGCGTTGCCGTCGAGGAAGGGGAGATGACGACGGCCAACGCTTCAATTCTAGTGGCCGCAGGCGCGATCACCGTGCTGGTGCTGCCGATGGTGGCGACACTGTTGAGCGGCCCGCGAGCCAAGCCCGACTAGTCGAATCCGCCGCCGCCCGCCGGGACCGGGATCTTGACCACGCGATCGTCGTTCGGACCGGCCCCGTCGCCGTTCTTGTTGACCGTCCCCGCCCAGATCTGTCCGTCCGGAGCGAGCGCTGCTCCGTTCAACTGGCCGTACTTGTCCTGCACGAGCAGCGACGGGGCTGCCGTGACCGCACCGGTATTTTCGTCGGTGACGAGTACTGCCATAGCTTTTGCGCCGGTCAGCGAGATGGCCACGGCGCCAGGGCCTGCCCCGCATCCTGCGACGCCTGGACGGTCCGGCCAGGTCCACACCGGGGAGATGACGGCGCCGAGCGGGTCTATGCGCTGCAGTCGGTCTTCGACGGCGGTGCGGTCGGTGACCCAGATGCCGCCGGACGGGTCGATGCACACGTCGCCGGCCGTACCGATCCCAGCCAAAGCAACCTGCGGCGGACGTCCGCTCTGCGCCGGTGTCAGCGATTCGACGCGCAGCAGCTTCCCGGCCAACGACGCGGGGTTCGCCGCGGCGGCCGGGTTTCCTGCGTCGCCGGTCAGCACCACCATCTGGTTGGGGGAGTGGAAGTCGAGAGCGCCGCGATTGCCCTGCGCGCCCCGGGGAATGCCCGTCAGGATGGGTTTGGGTGTGTCGCCGGCGGCGATGCGGACGACGCGATTGTCGGACGGCGTGGTGATGTAGGCGTAGATCAAGCCGTCTTCGCTGTAGGTGGGTGACAATGCCAGGTCCGACAAGCCTCCGTCGCCTGCGGCATCGACGTCGATGCGGGCGATCTCGACGGGTGCGAGACCCTGCGTCACCTGCATGATCCGACCGGTGCGCCGCTCGGCGACGAGCGCAGACATACCTCCTGGCAGCAGAACGAGTCCGCCGGTGGTGTCCAGGCACGTCGCGACAACGTTGGGATCGAGGTCGACGCACGGCCCCGGCTGCTGCGGCGGACCGTTGGGCGCCGTGGAGGTGGGCGGCGCATCGGGATCGACGGGGTCGATCTCGGCCGCGCCGAACGACGGCTCCGGTGTGAACGGTGTGGTCGTCGAGTCGTCGAAACGTGCGCAGCCGACGAGGAGCGTCGCGGCCATCGTCACGACGGCGGTAGCAGTTGCTGTTCGGGACGACGCGCGCACCAGCTTCATACAGTCAGACGTTACGGAAAGGGTCGAATCGTTCGCCACGCGGTGCGTTCAATGCCCAGGGTTGGACCCCTGTTCGTTCTACTGTTGTCGACGTGACCGACAAGCCTCGTGACCCCGAACGATCCGACGCCGGCTACGAACCCGCGTCGAGTCCGTACGACCAGCCGACCGAAAAGCTGCAACCGAAGACCGAAGACGAGTTGGACTTCGGCCGCAGCGGCTCGGGTTCCTACCCCACCGAGCAGATTCCGTCGTTCCGGCCGTCGAAGTTCGACGAGCCGATCGCGCCCGACAGTCGGAATGCGTACTCCGACCAGCCCACCGAAGCCCTGGCTACATCGACCTCCGGGACAGCCGGCTCAGGGACAGCCGGGAGCCTCCCGGGCGACGGTGCCCCCGGGCCCGTCGTACGCACCGAGACGGTTGAGATTCCCGCGCGGCGAGGAACGACCGACCTGGGTCTGTTGCTGCTCCGACTTGCCGTCGGCGGCATCCTGCTGGTCCACGGACTGCAGAAGCTCGTCGGGCTGTGGAACGGCCCCGGCCTGGACGGTTTTCGGTCGCTCCTCGAGAGCACCGGGTACGACCAGGCCAACCTGCTCGCCATTGCCGGCGCCGTCGGTGAGACCGCAGCCGGCGCGTTGCTGATTCTGGGCCTGGCGACACCGCTGGCCGGAGCGGCAGCTCTCGGAGTGATGATCAATGCGTGGTGCTTCAAGCAGGCTGCGGAGCCGGGCCTGCAGTTCTTCGCGCCGAACGGCGTCGAATACGAAACATTGCTCGCCGTGGCTTCCGCAGCGATCATTCTGACCGGACCGGGCAAGATCGCGTTCGACGGTCGGCGCGGCTGGGCAACCCGTCCACGCTTCGGTTCCTTCGCCGCGTTGCTCGCGGGCATCGCCGGCGGCGTGTGCATCTGGATTTTTCTCAACGGTGCGAACCCGTTGGTCCAGTAGGCCGCTGCCGGTTTCGCTCGACTCGAATTACCTTCCAGGTGTGGCCGTGTCCGGACAGGGCGCGGCCACACCTGCGTTCTGTCAGGGGACGTATCGCACGGCGCCCTTGTCGGCCGACGTGGCCAGCGCTGCGTATGCCCGTAGCGCGGTGGTCACGGTGCGTTGACGGCCCTGTGGCTGCCACGGCCGTTCGGACACTTCCATCTTGGCCCGACGTGCCTCGAGGACGTCGTCGTCGACCAGAACTTCGAGTGTGCGGGTGGCGACGTCGATCCGGACCTGGTCATCGTTCTCGACGAGTCCGATGACCCCGCCTGCTGCGGCTTCCGGCGAGATGTGACCGATGGAAAGCCCCGAGGTGCCGCCGGAGAAGCGCCCGTCGGTGATCAGTGCACAGACTTTGCCGAGCCCCGCACCCTTCAGAAATGCGGTCGGGTGCAGCATTTCCTGCATGCCCGGCCCACCCTTCGGTCCTTCGTAACGGACGACGAGTACGTCGCCGGCCTTGATTTTCTTCTGCAGGATTGCCGAGACGGCCTCTTCCTGAGATTCCACGACAAGCGCAGGCCCTTGGAAGCTGAACAGATCTTCGTCGATGCCCGCCGTTTTGAGGATCGCGCCGTCGAGAGCAATGTTGCCGCGCAACACCACGAGCCCGCCCTCGACCGTGTACGCGTGTTCGAGGTCTCGGATGCACCCGCCCGCAGCGTCGGTGTCCAGTGACGACCACCGATTGTCGGTCGAGAACGGCTCGGTCGTCCGTACGCCGCCGGGCGCGGCGTGGAACAGCTCGATCGCCTCGTCCGAAGCCCGACCGGACCGGATGTCCCAGGTATCGAGCCACTCCTCGAAGCTCTCGGTGTGCACGGTGGACACGTCGGTTTCCAGGAGTCCGGCGCGCCGCAGTTCACCGAGCAGCGCAGGAATTCCGCCGGCGCGGTGCACATCTTCCATGTGGTAATCGGAGTTGGGCGAGACCTTGGACAGGCACGGCACCTTCCTGCTGATGGCGTCGATGGTGTCGAGGTCGAAGTCGACCTCGCCTTCCTGCGCGGCTGCGAGGGTGTGCAAAACCGTGTTGGTCGAGCCACCCATGGCGACGTCGAGCGCCATCGCGTTGCGGAACGCGGCAGGGCTCGCGATGCTGCGGGGAAGAACCGAGGTGTCCTCGTCGCGGTAGTACCGCAGTGCGGCTTCGACGACGGTGGTTCCGGCGCGCTCGAACAGCGCGCGGCGAGCCTTGTGCGTCGCGAGCGTCGATCCGTTGCCGGGCAATGCGAGACCCAGGGCCTCGGTGAGGCAATTCATCGAATTGGCGGTGAACATGCCGGAGCATGATCCGCAGGTGGGGCATGCACTGCGCTCGACCTCGTCGAGACCCTCGTCGGTGACCGCGTCGTTGGCGCTGGCGGAGATTGCGGTGATGAGATCGGTGGGCGCCTGGGCGACGCCGCCGACGACGACGGCCTTGCCCGCTTCCATCGGACCACCCGAGACGAAGACCGTCGGGATGTTCAATCGCATCGCGGCGTTGAGCATTCCGGGCGTGATCTTGTCGCAGTTGGAGATGCACACGAGTGCGTCCGCGGTATGGGCATTGGCCATGTATTCGACGGAATCGGCGATGATTTCGCGGCTGGGCAACGAATAGAGCATGCCTCCGTGACCCATCGCGATTCCGTCGTCGACGGCGATGGTGTGAAACTCGCGCGCCACCCCACCCGCAGCACGGACCGCGTCGGCGACGATCTCACCCACGTTCTTGAGGTGTACGTGGCCGGGTACGAACTGGGTGTACGAATTCGCGATGGCGACAATCGGTTTTCCGAAGTCGCTGTCCGTCATGCCGGTAGCGCGCCACAGCGAGCGTGCGCCCGCGGCGTTGCGTCCGACAGTGGTAACCCGAGACCGTAGCGGCGGCATGTCCTGTTGTCCTCTATCTGCGAGTGCGGTTATCGCTCGCAACGAGATTACTCCGGCTTCAGGGCTTCTCCGCGTCAGGCGTGCCCTCGTGATCGGCCTCGTGATCGGCGTCGACGTTCGTCTCATGATCCGCCGCAGCAGCCGCGTAGGGGTCGGGAATCCGGCCGCCACTGGCCGCTGCCAGCTGGGGCAGGCGGTCGAAACGGACCAGAGGCAGCGACTTTTCCGTCGTGTCGTCGAGAACGACGCGCGCCCATCGGCGGTCCGGGAAGTGGATGCCGCGAACCCGATCCCACGGCACGAAGTCCGAACCGAAGACCCTGCGCATGGTCAGTCCGTCCGAACTCACGACGGTGCGTACCCGTACGACCCAGACGCCCACGGCGACGGGAAGGATGAACAGCCATCCCAGAACGGCAGGCCAGCTGGCTGCGGGGAAGGCGACGCCGAACGCCAGCAGGGCAACGCCGACCAGCGCCAGGCGCGGGAGACGGATGACCTGCGGAGACGGAACGGGCGTGTGGGATGATGTGTCCGGTGGTTCGGACTGCTGCGAAGACGACACCCCTTCATCTTCGCATTGCACCTACGTGATCTCACATAATGGGATTGCGTCGTGATGAGTTTGACTGTTTGCTATGCGCGCGCCTACCGTCGAGCGCGTGAAGCGAACATGGATACTCGTAATCGGCCGGCGCGTCGTCGCCTGAGCCGGTTCACTCCTACTCGCATCGACGCGCCACCCTCGTACAGCCTCGGCTGACGGGGGTTTTTTCTTGCCCAGAGATCGCCCAGAACACGAAAATCCTGAGGAAGCAGCAGTGAGCGCACCAACCGCACGCCCAGGGCCCGCGACTCGTAAGTCGGGGACAGTCAACAGCACTCCGGTGTCCGAAACGGCAACGCCGGGCACCGGCGGATCTCGTCGCCATGTCGCACCCGAAAAGGTGACCGGCGCACAATCCGTCGTCCGAGCTCTCGAAGAACTCGACGTCGACACGGTATTCGGAATTCCGGGCGGTGCCGTTCTCCCGGTGTACGACCCGCTCTTCGACTCGAAGAAGGTCCGACACGTCCTCGTGCGGCACGAGCAGGGTGCCGGCCATGCCGCTACCGGCTACGCCCAGGCAACCGGCCGCGTCGGTGTCTGCATGGCGACGTCCGGCCCCGGTGCCACCAACCTGGTGACGCCGCTCGCCGACGCGCAGATGGATTCCGTTCCGATCGTGGCCATCACCGGCCAGGTCGGCCGCAGCCTCATCGGTACCGACGCGTTCCAGGAAGCCGACATCTCCGGAATCACGATGCCGGTGACCAAGCACAACTTCCTCATCACCGACGGCGTGGACATCCCGCGCATCATGGCCGAGGCGTTCTACCTGGCCAGCTCCGGCCGTCCCGGAGCCGTTCTGGTCGACATCCCCAAGGATGTGCTGCAGGCCCAGACCACGTTCTCGTGGCCACCGGAGATGCGCTTGCCCGGGTACCGTCCCGTCACCAAGCCGCACGGCAAGCAGGTTCGCGAGGCCGCCCGATACATCGCTGACGCGAAGCAGCCCGTGCTGTACGTAGGCGGTGGCGTCATCAAAGCCGATGCGTCACCCGAACTGCTCGAGCTCGCGGAGCTGACGGGCATTCCGGTCGTCACCACGCTGATGGCTCGCGGAGCATTCCCGGACAGTCACAATCTCAACCTGGGCATGCCCGGAATGCACGGCACCGTCGCCGCCGTCGCGGCACTGCAGCGCAGCGATCTGTTGATCACGCTCGGTGCCCGCTTCGACGATCGAGTCACCGGCCAGCTGTCCTCGTTCGCACCGGGCGCCAAGGTCATCCACGCCGACATCGACCCGGCCGAGATCGGTAAGAATCGTTACGCGGATGTGCCGATCGTGGGTGACTGCGGCGAGGTCATCACCGAACTCATCGAGGCGATCCGCGCCGACCGCGCGACCGGCACCACACTCGACCTCGTGGACTGGTGGGCCTACCTGGACGGGATCCGCACTACCTACCCGCTGAGCTACGACCGCCCGAGCGACGGCAGCATGTCGCCCGAGTTCGTCATCTCGGCCGTCGGCAAGGCAGCGGGACCCGACGCGATCTACTGCGCAGGAGTCGGCCAGCACCAAATGTGGGCGGCGCAGTTCATCCAGTACGAAAAGCCGCGCACATGGCTCAACTCCGGCGGCCTCGGCACGATGGGCTACGCGGTGCCTGCAGCGATGGGCGCCAAGATGGGCCTGCCCGACACCGAGGTGTGGGCCATCGACGGTGACGGCTGCTTCCAGATGACCAATCAGGAACTGGCCACCTGTGCGGTGGAAGGCATCCCGATCAAGGTCGCGCTCATCAACAACGGCAACCTCGGTATGGTTCGGCAGTGGCAGACCCTCTTCTACGAGGAGCGCTACTCCAACACCAATCTCGGTACCCACGGCGCCAAGCGCATCCCCGACTTCGTCCAACTCGCCGAAGCGCTCGGATGCGTCGGAATCCGTTGCGAGCGTGAAGAAGACGTCGACGCGGTCATCGCGCAGGCGCGGGCGATCAACGACCGCCCCGTCGTCATCGACTTCATCGTCGGCGCCGACGCCCAGGTGTGGCCGATGGTGGCTGCGGGAACCGGAAACGACGAGATCATGGCGGCACGCGGTATCCGTCCGCTCTTCGACGACGACGAGGGTGTCGGCACCAACCCCAGCGTCTCGGAAGCGCTCGAACGCGAGCAGGCCGTCGGCGACCACGCAGGCACCGACGCAGCGAAAGGTACGCAGAAGTGAGCACCAGTCATACCCTCAGCGTTCTCGTCGAGGACACACCGGGTGTTCTGGCCCGCGTCGCCGCGTTGTTCTCTCGGCGCGGGTTCAACATCTCCTCCCTCGCCGTCGGAGGCACCGAGGTCCCCGGAATCTCGCGCATGACCATCGTCGTCACGGTCGACGAGTTCCCGCTCGAGCAGGTGACGAAGCAACTCAACAAGCTCATCAACGTCATCAAGATCGTCGAGCAGGACACCGATTCGTCGGTCGCTCGCGAACTGGTTCTCATCAAGGTTCGTGCCGACGCGAGCGTCCGCAGCGAGGTCATCGAGACCGTGAACCTGTTCCGCGCCAAGGTCATCGATGTCTCACCGGAGGCCGTGACCGTCGAGGCGACCGGTACCCGCTCGAAGCTCGATGCGCTTCTCAAGATGTTGGACCCCTATGGAATTCGAGAAATAGTTCAGTCGGGAGTCGTTGCCGTCGGACGTGGACCGAAATCGATCACGGCGTCGCGCTGACGCGTCGCCGATGATGAACAGCGTCAACCAAGAGGAAAGGTATTAACCAGTGGCAGTCGAGATGTTCTACGACGACGATGCCGACCTGTCGATCATCCAGGGCCGCAAGGTCGCTGTGATCGGCTACGGAAGCCAGGGCCATGCGCATTCGCTGAGCCTGCGCGATTCCGGTGTCGATGTTCGTATCGGCCTCAAAGAGGGCAGCAAGTCCCGCGCCAAGGCCGAAGAGCAGGGCCTGACCGTCGGCACGCCCGCCGAGGTCTCCGCGTGGGCCGATGTGATCATGGTGCTGGCACCGGACACGGCTCAGGCGTCGATCTACAAGGAAGAGATCGAGCCGAACCTCGAAGACGGCGACGCGCTGTTCTTCGGCCACGGCCTGAACATCCACTTCGATCTGATCGAAGCACCGGAGTTCGTCACCGTCGGCATGGTCGCACCGAAGGGCCCCGGCCACCTCGTGCGTCGTCAGTTCGTCGACGGCAAGGGCGTTCCGGCGCTCATCGCCATCGACCAGGATCCCAAGGGTGAGGGTCAGGCTCTCGCTCTGTCCTGGGCCAAGGGCATCGGCGGCACGCGCGCCGGCGTCATCAAGACCACGTTCAAGGAAGAGACCGAAACCGACCTCTTCGGTGAGCAGGCTGTCCTCTGCGGCGGCACCGAGGAGCTCGTCAAGGTGGGCTTCGAGGTCATGGTCGAGGCCGGCTATGCACCCGAAATGGCGTACTTCGAGGTTCTGCACGAGCTCAAGCTCATCGTCGACCTCATGTACGAGGGCGGTATCGCTCGGATGAACTACTCGGTGTCCGACACCGCGGAGTTCGGTGGCTACCTCTCCGGACCGCGCGTCATCGACGCCGGCACCAAGGAGCGCATGAAGGCGATCCTCGCCGACATCCAGTCCGGTGAGTTCACCCGTCGCCTCGTCGCCAACGTCGAGAACGGCAACACCGAACTCGAAGGCCTGCGCAAGGCCAACGCCGAGCACCCGATCGAGGTCACCGGCAAGAAGCTGCGCGACCTGATGAGCTGGGTCGACCGGCCCATCACCGAAACCGCTTAGTTTTCCCCAATTTCGGCGTGCGCGGTCGCACTCAACGCGACTACGCACGCCGAAATCGCGGCGGTCGGTACGCTCGGTGATCATGACGGGCACTGAGACACCGGCCGCTGCGCTGCTG
>NZ_JBAWFH010000437.1:0-3327 GCF_049591685.1 Rhodococcus sp. (in: high G+C Gram-positive bacteria)
ACTGATGACCGATCCGAGCACGACCGCTGACATGGCGGCCGTCGCACTCCGGTCGGCTGGTCTCGACCTGTGAGTACCGTCGCGCCCACCGACCATGCACCCGGCGGAAGCATCGAGATCATTCCGGTCCTCGGACTCCCCGAGTTCCGACCGGGCGACGACCTCGCGAGCGCAATCGCCCACTGCGCCCCGTGGCTTCGCGACGACGACATCCTGGTCGTGACGAGCAAGGTTGTGTCCAAGGTCGAGGGCAGGCTGGTCGACGCGCCCCTCGACCCGGAGGAACGCGACGCCGCACGTCGAGTTCTCGTCGACCGAGAAGCCGTTCGCGTCGTCGCCCGTAAGGGCCGCACGCTCATCACCGAGAACAAGCTGGGCATCGTCCAGGCGGCCTCGGGGATCGACGGGTCCAACGTCGATCGCGCAGAGTTGGCGCTGCTGCCCGAGGATCCCGACGCCAGCGCAGCGGCGCTGCGATCCGCTCTTGCCGAATCGCTGGGCGTTCGCGTCGCGGTCGTCGTGACGGACACGATGGGCCGCGCATGGCGCATCGGGCAGACCGACGCCGCCATCGGCAGTGCAGGTTTGGCGGTGGTGCACGCCTACGCAGGCGCAGAGGACGGTCAAGGCAACGAATTGGTCGTCACCGAGGTTGCCGTGGCCGACGAGATCGCCGCCGCGGGCGACCTGGTCAAGGGCAAGTTGGGAGCGGTGCCCGTCGCCGTGGTCCGTGGGCTGACTCCTGCGGACGACGGCTCCTGCGCACGCGATCTGGTCAGGCCCGGTGAGGACGATCTGTTCTGGCTCGGAACGGCCGAGTCCATGACCCGCGGCCGACGTGAAGCTGTCCTGCTGCGGCGCTCGGTCCGCACATTTACCGACGACGACGTCGACCCGCACGAACTCCGTGCCGCAATCGCGGATGCTCTTACCGCGCCTGCGCCCCACCACACGAGGCCCGTCAGATTCGTCTGGATACGCACTCCGGCCGTTCGCACTCGGTTGCTCGAGGCAATGAAAGAGACATGGCGCGCAGACCTCCGAGCGGACGGGCTGAGCGAGGACCGAATCGAGGCGCGTATCGGCCGCGGCGACATACTGTTCGCCGCGCCCGAGGTAATCATTCCGTTCTGCGTGCCCGACGGCGCACACCGTTATCCCGACGAACGCCGCACCCGGGCGGAAGACACCATGTTCACCGTGGCGGTCGGTGCGGCTGTACAGGCTCTGCTCGTCTCGCTCGCAGTCCGGGGTCTCGGCAGCTGCTGGATCGGGTCGACGATCTTCGCCGCAGATGTCGTCCGTGCCGTACTCGGAGTCGGTATCGAGTGGAAACCCCTGGGCGCCATCGCAATCGGGCATCCCGAAGAGGAGCTGTCACCCAGAACGCCGCGCCCGCTCGACGTCGAACTGGTGGAATTGTGACTGCGCGGACGCTCCGCGAATCCGCCGTCGCGGCGCTCGAGGAGTGGACCACAGCCAGCTGGCAGGACGACTCGCTACGGCACACCATGCTGGCATTCCTGGCGTCCAATCCGAACGGGTGCCTCCGCGCCAACGAACCCGGCCACATCACCGCGTCGTCGCTCGTCCTCGACGCCACCGGCCGCAACGTCCTTCTGACGTTGCATCCACGCGTAGGTCGGTGGATTCAGCTCGGTGGGCACTGCGAGGAGTCCGACGACACCCTCGTCGATGCAGCGCTGCGGGAAGCGCGTGAGGAATCGGGCATCGAGGATCTCGCCATCGACGCGCACCTACTGTCGGCGCACACGCACCCGATCACGTGCTCCCTCGGCAAGCCGACCCGGCATCTGGACCTTCGGTTCCTCGTCCGAGCGAAAGCCGGCGCACGGGCGGTGCGCAGCGAGGAGTCCACGGATCTGCGATGGTGGCCGGTCGACGCTTTACCGGAGACCGCCGAAGTGGACACGATCACCCACCTCGTCGGTCTCGCGGCAGAACGCGACAGATAGACAGCGCACCTGTCGACTTCGCGAAAGTTCCCTGACGGCCGGAAGTTACACGTCGGTGGAGAACCGAACTCCGCCGTCGGGCAGCTTGACCCCGGGCCACACGCGGGCGCCGCGGAGCAGTTCGCAACGGGCACCGATGTCGGCTCCATCGCCGATGACGGCGTCGCGGACCAGAGCGCGTGGTCCGATGCGTGATCCGAAACCCAGGATGGATCGTTCGACCACCGCTCCCGCTTCGACGACAGCGCCGTCGAAGACCACCGCGCCGTCGAGCCTTGCGCCCGCGCCGATTTCGGCGCCCCGCCCGATAACGGTGCCGCCGATCAACAATGCACCGGGAGCCACGCCCGCACTGGGATGCACCAGCGATTCGCCACGGACGCCGGACAGTGCGGGCGACGGTGCGATACCGCGCACGAGGTCGGCGGAACCCTTGACGAAGTCCTCGGGCGTACCCATGTCACGCCAGTACGCGCTGTCGACGTGGCCGTAGACGCGTTTGTCCTCGGCCAGCAGCGCCGGAAACACTTCTCGCTCGACCGACACCGGCCGGTCGTGGGCGATGCTCTCGATGATCTCGCGCCTGAAGACGTAGCAGCCCGCGTTGATCTGGTCGGTCGGAGGATCCTGCGTCTTCTCCAGAAATGCGGTGACCCGGCCGTTTTCGTCGGTCGGAACGCAGCCGAAGGCTCGCGGGTCGCCCACGCGGACGAGGTGAAGGGTGACGTCGGCTTCCGTTCTGGCGTGCGTGTCCATGACCGCTGTCAGGTCGGTTCCGCCCAGAACGTCTCCGTTGAAGACCAGCACATTGTCGGCACGCAACCGCGGCAGAACGTTCCGAATGCCGCCGCCCGTCCCCATGGGCTCGGTTTCGGTGACGTATTCGAGTTCGATGCCCAGCGAAGACCCGTCACCGAAATGCTCCTCGAACACTTCGGCTTTGAACGACGTTCCCAAAACGACGTGCTCGATACCGGCGCTCTTGATTCGCGCAAGCAGGTGGTGCAGAAACGGCAGACCCGCAGTCGGCAGCATCGGCTTCGGAGCCGAGAGGGTCAGGGGGCGGAGCCGAGTTCCTTTGCCACCCACCAGAATCACTGCATCTGTTGTCTTGCGTGTATCAGCTGACATGGTCGGCCTCTCTGTTGTCGTCGCCCTGTCGTGCATCGCCCTGTCGTTCTTCGGTCTGTCGCACTCGAAGTGCCGAAGCCACAACCACCTTCGAGCGCGCGGCCAGACCTGCGCGCAAAGCCCATCGTAGGGGAGCCTGCCACGGGTGCGGGTGCCGATCGGCCTGGAAGCGGTAGGCACTCGAATGGTGCGCAGGGAGCATCAGTTCCGGATGTCGGCC
>NZ_JBAWFH010000438.1:0-8557 GCF_049591685.1 Rhodococcus sp. (in: high G+C Gram-positive bacteria)
CCGAAGTGTCCCCACATCAGTCGTTCACCGACCTGCTCGCCCATACCCGGGCAGCAGACCTCGCAGCATTCGACAACACCGACATTCCGTTCGAACGACTCGTCGACGAATTTGCACCCTCCCGCTCCACCGACCACTCACCGCTCTTCCAGGTCCTACTCGAATTTCAGAACAACGACAGCGCCCACCTCGAACTCCCCGGGCTGACAGTCGATTTCGGCGAGATCGACACGGGTACCACCAAGTTCGATCTTCAGTTGCGCGTCGACGAAGAGCCCTCCGAGTCCGGCAGCGCGAAGGCGGCGTTCACGTACGCCACCGCACTCTTCGACTCGTCCACGATCGACCGCTTCGTCGACCGGTTCCTTCGGTTGTTGCGCTCGGTCGTCGAATCGCCCACTGCTCCGCTTCGCGACATCGAGCTACTCTCCTTGGCCGAGCGTGAAACCGTACTGCAGCAGTGGAATTCGACCGAACATGCTCTACCCGCGGTCGTCGGCGAAGACCCGACGCTCGGCTCGCTGTTCGATCTGCAGGTAGCCCGCAGCCCGTACTCCATCGCGTTGGTATTCGAGGGAGAGCACGTCACCTACCGGGAATTGGACGAGCGTTCCAATCAGCTCGCTCGGCACCTGGTGTCACTGGGTGTGGGTCCGGAGTCTCACGTCGGCCTGGCCATTCGCCGGTCCATCGACCTCCTGGTCGGCATGTATGCGGTCGTCAAAGCCGGTGGCGCCTACGTGCCCATCGATCCCGATCACCCGGTCGATCGTTCTGCGTACGTCATCGAGAGTGCGCGGCCGGTGTGCATTCTCACCACCAGCCGAGACTGGATCAACGTATCGGTCGCGACGCCCGTCCTGGCCGTCGATCTGATCGACGTGTCGGATCGGGCGACGACGCCGCTTCGTTCCAGCGAACGTGTGGGCGACGTGACGGGCCGCAACACGGCGTACGTCATCTATACCTCCGGATCGACGGGTCGACCGAAGGGTGTTGCCGTCACCCACGAGGCGATCGTCAACCGTCTGCTGTGGATGCAGGACCAGTACAGGCTCGAACCGTCGGACAACGTGCTGCAGAAGACGCCCGCAACGTTCGATGTGTCCGTGTGGGAGTTCTTCTGGCCGCTGCAGGTGGGCGCGAAGCTCGTCATCGCGGCGCCCGATGGGCATCGGGACCCCGAATACCTCTCGCGGGTCATCCTTCGCGAGCGCATCACCACGCTGCACTTCGTGCCGTCCATGCTCGCGGTGTTCGTCGAAGGCGCTCACCCGAGCGACTGCGAATCTTTGCGCCTGGTCTTCTGCAGTGGCGAGGCCCTTCCGCCCGCTACCGTCGGTGCATTCTCCGAATTCTCCGCCGCAGAGCTCCACAACCTGTACGGCCCTACCGAGGCGGCAGTCGATGTCACTGCATATCACTGCGCGGCAGACGATCTCACGGTTGTGCCGATCGGTGCTCCGGTGTGGAACACCCGTGTCTTCGTGCTCGACGGGTCGCTGAAGCCTGCGCCCATCGGTGCTCCGGGTGAGCTCTATCTTGCGGGCATTCAGCTCGCTCGCGGCTACGTCGGGCGCGGCGACCTGACATCGGACCGTTTCGTCGCCGACCCGTTCGGTGAGTCGGGCGCCCGAATGTACCGGACCGGCGACCTCGTCCGGTGGCGCGCCGACGGCAACCTCGAATACATCGGGCGTACCGACTTCCAGGTCAAGCTTCGCGGGCTCCGGATCGAACTTCCCGAGATCGAAGCCGCTTTGCTGCGCAACGAATCCGTAGCCCAGGCCGTCGCGCTCGTACACAGCAACTCCTCGACCGGAGAAGTGCTCGTCGCCTACGTGGTACCGGCTCGTGACACCCATTTCGATGCCACGGCCGTCACCGAAACCGTTGCGGATTCGCTTCCCGCCTACATGGTTCCGTCTCTGATCGTCGAACTGACGGAGTTTCCGGTCAACGCCAGTGGCAAGCTGGACCGGAAATTGTTGCCGGAACCGGAGTTCGCCCTTGTAGACGACGATGTCATCGCGCCGTCCAACCCGATCGAAGAAATCATCGCGGCCGAGTTCGCAGAATTGCTTGGCGGCGAGCACGTCGGCGTCACCCAGAATTTTTTCGCTGTCGGCGGCAACTCGCTGGTGGCGATGCGACTGGTAGCGCGTGTCAACTCGGCCCTCGGCTCGAATCTGACCGTCCGTGATCTGTTCGACGCACCGACCGTTCGGGCTCTGGCCACGACTGTCGAATCCCAGGGCTACCGCACCGACGGCCGGCCCGCATTGGGACCGGTCGAGCGCGGCGATGCGGTGCCTGTCTCGCTCGCGCAGCAGCGCATGTGGTTCATCAACCAGTTCGACACCACGTCGGCTGCCTACAACGTCGCATTCGCAATGCGCATGACGGGTCGGCTGGACCTGGATGCACTGCGAAGCGCAGTGGGTGACGTGGTGGACCGCCATGAATCACTGCGGACGGTCTTCCCGTTGACCGACGACGGCCCGGTTCAGTCAATCCTCGCCGCGCACCAGTCGTTGCCCGATCTGACCCCCGTGCGTGCGGAATCCGAAGAGCACCTGCACCAACTGGTCACAGAGGTGACGGCCGCCGGATTCGACGTGTCGAGCAGCGTGCCCGTACGCGCCCGACTCATCGAGTTGCGTGGGAACGAGCACGTACTCGCGTTCGTGGTCCATCACATCTCGTCCGACGGATTCTCGACTGCTCCGCTCGCCCGCGATCTCATCGTCGCGTACAGCGCCCGGACCAGGGGCGAGGCCCCGAACACGGCGCCGCTGCCCGTTCAGTACGCGGACTACTCGCTATGGCAGCGTGCGTTCCTCGGTTCCGAATCGGATCCGACGTCGCTGATGTCGACTCAGCTGGCCTTCTGGGTCGAGTCGCTGTCGGGCGCACCAGAAGTCATCGAGCTTCCGGTGGACCGTCCCCGCCCGGCCGAGGCAACGTTCCGCGGCGCGACGGTCGACTTCGCCGTCGACTCCGACGTGCATCGACGCATGTTCGAGGTGGCGGCCAGCCGTGATTCCAGCGTCTTCATGATCGTCCACGCGTCGCTGGCAGTGCTTCTCTCCACCTTGTCCGCATCGTCGGATGTCTCTGTGGGCACGCCGATTTCGGGTCGCGGTGATGCAGCTCTGGACGAACTCGTCGGAATGTTCGTCAACACGCTGGTGCTGCGCACCGACATCGACGCCTCTGCATCGTTCGAAGACCTCCTGGCACACGTGCGCACCGTCGACCTTGCCGCTTTCACACACGCGGACATCCCCTTCGAGCGCGTCGTCGACGCACTCGACCCGGTACGCTCCACCGCATACACGCCTCTGTTCCAGGTGATGCTCGAGTTCCAACACACCGACAAGCCGAACATCGCGCTGCCCGGCCTCACCGTCGAAGCCCTCGAACTCGCCAACGACATTGCCAACTTCGATCTGCAGCTCACCGTGTCGGAGTCGTTCGACGCCGCCGGGGTCCCGACCGGCATCGAGGCTTCCTTCCGTTACGCCACAGACCTTTTCGACAACTCCACTGTGCAGGCCTTTGCTGCACGCTTCGTGGCGATTCTCGACGCGGTCACCCTGAATCCAGCCACCCCTGTCGGCGATGTCGAACTGCTCACGCCCGAGGAACATCTGGCACTGACGCCTGTACGCGGCCCGGTCTCGCGCCCCGAGCGGTTGCTGCCGGACATTCTTGCTGACGCTGTCGCTGTTGCAGGGTCGTCGGCGAACGCGCTCGTGTTCGAGGGTGGGGTCATGACGTATGGCGAACTCGATTCGCGATCGTCTCGAATGGCTCGCGTTCTCGCCGACCACGGCGTCGGCCCCGGCGACGTCGTCGCGCTGGCGTTACCGCGGTCGGCCGATACCATCGTCGCGATATGGGCGACGGCCAAAGCCGGCGCGGCGTTCCTACCCGTCGATCCGACCTATCCGCCGGACCGCATTGCCCACATGATCACCGACTCCGGCGCGGCACTGGGTCTGACGACAACCGCCGACAACGCAGCGCTCACGGCATTGTCCGACTCGATTGTCTGGGTGGTGCTCGACGAGCCCCGATTCGTCTCGACTACGTCCGAGTACTCGGAGCAGCAGTTCACGGACGCGGATCGGGTGGAGCCGCTGCGTGCCGACGACGCGGCGTACCTGATCTATACATCCGGTTCCACCGGCCTGCCGAAGGGCGTTGTGGTCACCCACCGAGGCCTGGCAAACCTGGCAGCCGAAGAGAGAACCCGTTTCGCGGTGACGCCGGATGCGCGCACCCTGGCGTTCGCCTCGCCCAGTTTCGACGCATCGATCCTGGAATTCATGCTCGCTTTCGGCGCCGGCGCCACCATGGTGATCGCTCCGCCCGCGATGTACGGCGGACCGGACCTGGCGCGTCTGCTGGCCGAGCGCAGTGTCACCCACGCGTTCGTCACCCCGGCGGCCCTGGCATCGGTTGATCCGACAGGCTTGTCCGAGTTGCGTGTGATCGCAACCGGTGGAGATGCATGTCCACCGGAACTCGTGTCTCGGTGGGCGCCTGGGCGCACGATGTTCAATGCGTACGGACCCACCGAGGCAACGATCTTCTCGTCAATCAGCGCCGAACTGCTACCCGGTGAGCCTGTCGACATCGGTGCACCCACAACCGGTTTCGCCGAGGTGGTTCTCGATTCGCGACTCAAGCCGGTGCCCGTCGGCGTCCCCGGCGAGCTGTACCTCGCCGGACCCGGTCTCGCTCGGGGCTACCATGGTCGTTTGTCGTTGACATCCGAGCGTTTCGTCGCGAATCCGTTCGGCGAACCCGGCGCCCGCATGTATCGCACCGGTGACGTGGTCAGGTGGAACCGTGCCGGCGCACTCGAATTCGTCGGGCGAAGCGACTCGCAGGTCAAGGTCAGAGGCTTCCGTATCGAGCTCGGCGAGATCGACAGCGTCCTTGCTGCGCATCCGACGGTCGAGTTCGTCACCACCGCCGGCGTCAAGGGCCCAGCCGGGAACATCATCCTCGTCGCGTATGTAGTTCCTGTCTCGGGTGCAGCGGTCGACAGTCGAGTCTTGAGCGATCACGTCGCAGAGTCTCTGCCCGCGCACATGATTCCGACGGCATTCGTTGCGCTGGAGTCGATCCCGTTGACCCCGGCAGGAAAGCTCGATCGACGGGCTCTTCCCGACCCGAACTTCGACAATCGCCCGCAGTCCTCACGAGGTGCCGACACTCCGATCGAGAAGTTGCTCGCCGGCCTGTTCTCCGAGGTACTGCACCTCGACGACGTGGGTGTCGACGATTCGTTCTTCGCGCTCGGCGGAGACAGCATCATGTCGATCCAGCTCGTCTCCCGAGCCAAGGCCGCGGGTCTGGTCCTGTCTCCGCGGGACGTCTTCGAACGTAAGACCGTCGCAGCACTCGCCGAAGTAGCGCTCGCCGCGGACAGTGCGTCGGTCGCCGTTCTCGAGGAACTGCCCGGGGCCGGAGTCGGCGATGTTCCGCTGACACCGATCGTCTCGTGGATGATCGATCGCACGCACGTGTTCGATCGGCACACGCAGACGGCTCTGTTGACGCTGCCGATCGGCATCGAAAGGTCCGCCCTCGAGAACACCGTGCAGGCTGTCCTCGACCACCACGACATGCTCCGTGCCCGGCTGCGTCACACCATCGACACAAGCACCGGCGCCGATACTGTCGACGTCGCCGGCGGATGGCATATGGACGTGCAACCGGCCGGATCGGTGGCCGCAGCCGCTGTGGTCCACCACGTCACCGTCGATTCGACAACGGGTCCCGAGTTTTCGTCGCTCGCGGCCGCCGAACTCGATCGGGCATCGCGACGGCTCGATCCCTCTGCCGGCATCATGATCCAATTCGTCTGGTTCGACCCCGCCGACGGTGCCACCGACGATCCCGCCGCGAAGTCGGCCGACAGCTCGGGGCGGTTGCTCGTCGTCGCCCACCACCTCGTCGTGGACGGGGTTTCCTGGCGAATCCTGGTGCCGGATCTGGCGACCGCATGGTCGCAGATCAGCGCGGGACAAGATGTGGTTCTGCTGCCGGTGGGCACGTCGATGCGACGGTGGGCCCACGGGCTGGTCGATGCTGCGGTGGAACGGCGCGCCGAGTTGCCGCTGTGGAAGAACATGCTCGAGGGTGCCGATCCGCTCGTGGGATCGCGGCCGCTCGACCCGACCATCGACGTATTCGCCACTGTGGAGCACGTCGAGGTCGAACTGTCCACTGCAGTCACCGAAGACCTCCTGACCACGATTCCCGAGGTCTTCCAAGGCAGTGTCAACGACGGCCTGATGGCGGGTCTTGCTCTTGCGGTTGCCGCGTGGCGACGAGACCGCGGTATCGACGCCGATGATTCCCTCATCAGCCTCGAAGCCCACGGGCGTGAGGATCACGTCGTTCCCGGGGCAGATCTGTCTCGCACGGTCGGCTGGTTCACCACGATCTATCCGGTACGGGTCGATCTGAGCGGAATCGAGTTGAACGACGCCCTGGCGGGCGGGCCCTCGGCAGGATCGTTGATCAAATCCGTGAAGGAAAAACTGCTGGGCGTTCCGGATCATGGCATCGGGTACGGAATGCTTCGGTACCTCGACGATGAATCGCGCAGTGTGCTCGGAACTTTCGACGCGCCTCAGGTCAGCTTCAACTACCTCGGCCGTTACGGCGCGGGGATTCCCGAGAACCTCAGGGGAGTCGGCTGGTTGCCGGTCGAGGACGACGAGGTCGGCGATGTGCAGAACCAGGACCTACCCGTGTCCGCTGTACTCGATATCAACGCGGTCACGACGACGGGCACAGACGGTGCCGTTCTGAGGGCCACGTTCGCTTACCCATCCGGCGTATTGGATCGCGCCGACGTGGAAGAGCTCACTCGGCTGTGGGTTCAGGCGTTGTCTTCCCTCGCCGCGCACGCCAACCTGCCGGAGTCCGGCGGCTTCACGCCATCCGATCTCGATCTCGTTGCACTGGATCAGCGTTCGATCGACGACGTCGAGCATCGTTATCCCGACCTCACCGACATCTGGTCGATGTCGCCACTGCAGTCCGGCATGCTCTTCCACGCCGAACTGTCGGATCAAACTGTCGACGCGTACATCGTTCAATTGGTCATGGAGCTCACCGGGACTGTCGACGCGTCGAGGCTGCGACGGGCCGCCCAGGCGTTGCTCGACCGTCACTCGAACCTTCGAACCGCATTTGTGCACAACCTCGACGGCGACTCCATACAGGTGGTCGAACGCTCGGTCGACGTTCCGTGGCAGGAGCGTGACCTCACGTCCCTGACCCGGGGCGAGGCCGAGATCGAGCTGGAAACGATGATGGCAGCCGATCGGTCCACGCGGTTCAACATGGCGGAGGCACCGCTGCTTCGTTTCATGTTCGTCGCTGTGAGCGATACGCACTGGCGCCTCGTGATGACCAACCATCACATCCTGATCGACGGTTGGTCGACGCCGCTGATCATTCGAGAACTGTTGACCCTGTACGCAACGAACGGTGACGACTCTGTGCTGCCGAGGGTGCCGGCCTACCGCGATTACCTGTCGTGGATGCGGCGGCGCGATGGCGACAGTGCACGTGCTGCCTGGGTGGAGGCGCTGTCCGGCTTGCCGGAACCGACGCTGCTCACGCCCATCGAAAGCCGACGACAAGAATCGACGACGGCCGGTATCCACCTCACCTCGCTCGAGGCAAGCGACACCGAGCGACTGCGCACGATGGCCCGTGACCGCGGTGTCACGGTCAACACGCTCGTGCAAGCTGCATGGGGCACCGTTCTTGCCACTCTGACGGGACGCAGCGACGTCTTGTTCGGCGCGACCGTGTCCGGTCGGCCTCCGGAGATCACCGACATCGAGCAGATGATCGGCCTGTTCATCAACACCCTGCCGGTGCGGGTGACCATCGATCCTCGCGAAACGCTCGGCGCGTTCATCGAACGGCTCCAGTCTGAGCAGGCGCATCTGCTGGACCACCACTACCTCGGGCTGACCGAAATCCAGCGAGCGGTCGGGCCGGCCGTCGCGTTCGACACGTTGACCGTGTTCGAGTCTTACCCGGTCGACCGCGCCGGATTCTCCGACGAGACCGACATCGCCGGGCTGAGGGTGTCGAACATCGTCGACGGCAGCGATACCGCCCAATACCCGCTGACGCTCGTCGCGATGATCGACGAGCGGCTGCACATCGAGGCCAAGTACCTGCCCGAACTGTTCGCGGCGGCCGATGTGGAGAAGATCGTCGATCGTATCGCCCGGGTGCTCGAAGCATTCGCTACGCATCCCGAGCTCCGCGTCGGCCAGCTCGAACTGTTGTCGGACTCCGAGCGCGAGGCGTTGGTGCCGGTGCGCGGCGGGGCGCCGGTGGCGGGTCGTGTGTTGTCCGAGGTGTTGGCGTCGGCTGTCAAACGTGCGGGTGTGGATGCGGTGGCGTTGGTCGCAGGTGAGCGGTCGATGTCGTACGGCGAGTTGGATGCTCGTTCGTCGGATGTGGCTCGGTTGTTGGTTGCTCGTGGTGTGGGTGTGGGTTCGTT
>NZ_JBAWFH010000439.1:0-2793 GCF_049591685.1 Rhodococcus sp. (in: high G+C Gram-positive bacteria)
CGTCCCCCGCCGAAACCCCCGTATCGAACATACTTTCGAATCTACCGCATCCCTCCGACACATTGCCGGAGCGCGTTCGCGACGCAGAATGAAACCGGGCCCGTTGACGAGTTTTATCCGCGAGGGAACCCAAAACATATAGCCGGCAGAACGAACCGGGGGCGGCGCCGGCCAACATCGACACCATCGGCCGGCGGTTGGACGAGGTCACACCTGCCACCGCACCGTAGCTGCGGGCCGCTTGCTCCAAGGCATGCCTGGTTACGCGAGAGTCCACCTTCGTGCCCATTGCGCCGCCCAGGAGTAGCGCCTGCAACTCGCCCGAGACGCCGAGTCGCTGCGCGCACAAGAACGCATGGTACGAAGACGGTCTCGTTGGCGGCTTGTTTTGTCGCGGACCTCGACAATCGCCCGCGAGGCGTATTGCCGAGATGGTTCGCCGAGCCGCCGGTGGGGCTATTTCCGCCGATACAACCGTTCCGGCCTTCCGACGTTCCCGTAGTCGAGGGAGACGTCGACGCGGCCGATATCGGCGAGGTATTCGAGGTATCGCCTGGCGCTGGAGCGCGAAATGCCGGATCGCTCGGACATTTCCGTCGCGGACACGGCGCCCTCGATGCCGCGCAGGCGTTCTTCGACGAGGTCGAGGGTGACGCGGCTGAGACCCTTTGGGAGGTCGCCGCCGGCGCCCGCGATGCCGAAGGCTTTGTCGACGGCTGCTTGCTCGGCTTCCTCGGCGGCGGACAGAGACTGTCGGGTGGTGCGGTACTGCTCCAAACGTGCTTGCAGCACAGCAAATTTGAAGGGTTTGATGAGGTAGTGCACCACACCGCTGCGCAACGCCTTTTGCACGGACGCGACTTCGCGTTCGCTGGTGATGACGAGAACGTCCACGTCGGGTACCGATTCTCGGAACTTGCCGATGAGGTCGAGGCCGCTGGCTCCCGGGAGGTGTACGTCGAGCAATATCAGGTCGGGCCGGAGCGACGCCACTGCCTGCTCCGCCGCCTGGGGCGTGTGGGCGACGCCGCACACTTCGAACCCCTCGGTTTTGCCGACGAACCCCGAATGCACCTTGGCGACCATGAAATCGTCGTCGACGACCAGTACCCGTATCACTGCGTCTCCTTCATCACGGCGTCTGCTTCATCACGGCGTCTGCTTCATCACGGCTCTGAACACCGTCCAGTCGATTCCGTCTGCGTGCTCGTAGCCCAGGGTCACATCTCCACCTCGGCGTCTGCATGCCAGTCGTACCAACGCCAGCCCGAATCCGTGTCCGGTCGAGGCCGAACCACGTGTGCTCCAGCCTTGTTCGAAGATGTTCGCCGCGTCTGCGTCGGGTACGCCGGGGCCGTTGTCATGCACGGCGATCTCGATCTCGTCGTCGCGTTCGCGCAGTGAGATCTGCACCCGTCCGTCCGATGCGGTGACGGCGTTGTCGACGAGGTTGCCGAGTACGGTGCAGAGATCGCGGGACAGGGCGCCACCGTGCGGACCGAGCGCCGAACCTTCGATGATGTCGACGATCACCGAGCGGTGCGCTGCTGCACCGATTTTCGCGATGAGCAGTGCGGCGACGCCGACGTCGGCCACGGAATCGGTCACCACGGATGTCGCATCTTCTCGTCGCGCCGTCAGACCGTCCACGTAGCGCACCACCTCGTCGTATTCCTGCAGTTGTACGAGCCCGGAGATGGTGTGCAGTTGATTGTCGAACTCGTGAATGTGTTCGCGCAGGGCTGTCGAGCTGGTTTTGGTGACGCCGAGTTCTTCTTCGATGTCGGTCAGTTCGGTGCGGTCACGGAAGGTGGTGACGGTTCCTACGGCTTTGCCGTTGGACACGATGGGCACCGTGTTGAGCACGAGTACGCGGTCGCCGACTAGCACGATCTCGTCCGGTGTCGTTTCAGTGCCGAGCAGCACGTCGCGGAGTCGATCGGTGAGCCCCAGTTCTTCGACGGTGCGGCCCTTGCTCCCGTAGTCGATGTGCAGCAGTTCGTGCGCGCTTTCGCTCATCAGCAATACCCGGCCGTGCGGGTCGAGGGCGATGACGCCTTCCTTGAGTCCGCGCAGCATGGCCTCACGTTGCCCGACGAGGTCGAGGATCTCGTCGGCTTCCATTCCGAGTGTCTGCCGCTTGACCCGTCGGGCGAGCAGCACCGACCCGACGCCGCCGAGGACGGACGCGACGGCCAGATAGACGATCAGGTTGGGCGCCGCCTGCAGGAACCTGTCGAGCCCAGAGGGGTAGCGATCACCGACCACGGCGGTGCCGACGAGCGAGCCGGTATCGTCGACAACCGGAACGCGCGCTTCGACCGCCTTGCCGAGTGAGGTGTCGGTCAAGCCGACCCAGGACCCACTTCCGTCCGACCCGGCGTCCTGTCCGACCTGTTC
Source organism: Rhodococcus sp. (in: high G+C Gram-positive bacteria) (assembly GCF_049591685.1). Lineage (GTDB taxonomy): Bacteria > Actinomycetota > Actinomycetes > Mycobacteriales > Mycobacteriaceae > Rhodococcoides. The sequence continues at coordinate 2,401 of NZ_JBAWFH010000439.1, forward strand.
CGGGACGGTGGAGAGTACGACGATTCCGTCGACGCTGGCGAGCTGGGCGTAGTCGAGCCCGGAGACGGCGCGGACGGATTCGACAGCGCTCTGCAGGCCGGTGCGAATGCGCGGTTGTGCCGACGGAAGCAGCTGCCGCACGACGGGGTTTGCCGCCAACGTTTCTGCCGCAGACTGTGCACGCCGGCCGGCGTCGCGTTGAAATGCCGCCGAGGATTGCGCGAACGACAGCCCTCCGATGGCGACGAGCACGACCACGACGATGAGCAGCTGTAGCCTGAGCAGCTGAGCAGCAAGCGTGGTTCGGCGCACGAAAAGACCCTACGTCGAGGCGAGGCCACCCGAGATCGGATCTGCGTGAGCACAATGGACACAAATGAAACTGTGCCCGCA
>NZ_JBAWFH010000440.1:0-11460 GCF_049591685.1 Rhodococcus sp. (in: high G+C Gram-positive bacteria)
TGCGGATCTCGCAGCCGAGGGATTCGACCCGCGGTTCACCGAGGCCGATCTGGAGTCTTACCGAACGGCTGGACCCGGATCGGACGTTGTTCTCGCGGAACAGGATCGGATCGATCGCTCCGACCACCTGATTCTTGTCTTTCCCGTGTACTGGTGGTCCATGCCGGCGTTGCTGAAAGGCTGGATCGACCGCGTGTTCATCAACGGCTGGGCCTTCGACTACACACCGGGCAGCAGCTTCGACCGAAAACTCGACCGACTGACAGTGCACCTCGTACCGATCGCCGGCGACGACGCCGGCAGTTTCGAGCGGCACGGCTACGACAGTGCCCTTCGTACGCAGATCGAACATGGAATCATCGAATACTGCGGCGCAACAGTCGGTTCGACGACGTTTCTTCACGAATCGGATACCCGACCGACCGAGGGAATCGGTGCCGAGGTGCGCCGAGTGGTCGACGGTGTCGTCGCACACGTCACGGCAGGCGCATCGGTCGTTCACGCCTGACGCAGCGCAGACGAGTTGCATGCCTCACGCACCCGGCTCCGCGTCGATACGGAAGCTCGCGGCCTCGAGAGCGAGCCTGCGCACTTCGACGAGCGCCCGCTCGGTGATGACGGTTCCGACGAGCATCGTTTCGACGGCTGCCGTGCGATCAGGCATGGCACGGGCATATTCGACCTCAGCCTGTGCCGTACGTGCGACGACGTCTGCGACGTCGTCGAAGAACGCGACATCGATCGGAAACCCGAAGCGACGCAGTGTCGCAACGAGTTCCGCCAACCGGTGCGGCGCCGGGGCGTCGGGCTGAATTCGCCACCCCCTGGCCTCGAGCCACGCCTGCACCTCGACGTATGCGGCCGCTACGTCGTCGGGCGCGTCATGAGCGGTCAGCTCGTCGAGACCGTGCATCACGGCGCCGAAAGCGTCATGCATCGGCGTCGACTCGTCATCCACCGCAGCCAGCGTGACCCGCACCCTGGCGATCGAGAGGCCGCCGACGTCGATGAGTGAGCGAATGAGCCCCAGCCGCCGCACATGCAGTTCGCCATAGTCGGCCTGATTGGCTGCGGTCTGCTCACCAACGGGAAGAAGCCCCTCGCGCAAGTAGTACTTGATCGATGCGACGGACACTCCACTGCGCGCACTCAGTTCCGAAACCTTCACCGGGCAACCCTTGACTTCACGAACGGATACTAGCACTATCCATAATAGATAGACCCACTATCCGTAGGCGGGACTACTGAGGCCGCCAGTGAAGGGACGCGCTATGACTGCAGTACAGAACGGCCGGTACACCGCGCACATGGACAGCGACTTCGTGGTTTTCATCATCGGAATGCGCATCAACAAGCTGTGGAAGATCCACAAGTGGATCGGCCCGTTCATCGCGATGCCGCGGATGCTTCGGCAGCTACAGGCACAGCCCGACAGGGGGCTACTGGGTACGCGCATGGCGGTGGGCGGGCGCACCGTCACGATCGTTCAATACTGGAGGAGCTTCGATCACCTCGAGGCGTTCGCCAAGAATACGAACGATCCGCACCTGCCTGCATGGAAAGCGTTCAACAACAAGGTCGGAACGAGTGGCGACGTCGGTGTCTACCACGAGACCTTCACAGTCGGCGTCGGCATGTTCGAGTCGATCTACTCGAACATGCCGGTGATGGGTCTCGCTGCGGCCGGTACTTCGGTGGCTGTGGGCAAACGCAGCGACACTGCCAGAGCTCGGATCGCGCGCGGCTGATTTTCGGCGCTTGCCCGAATCAGCCTCGTGCCATGTCGACGAACCTGGACAGGTGCAGCTGGTGCGCCACCGTGATCGTCGCTGTGGGCCCGTTACGGTGCTTACCGAGAATCAGGTCGGCCTCACCACCACGCGGGTCGTCACGCTCGATGGCATCGGGACGGTGCAGCAGAATTACCATGTCGGCGTCCTGCTCCAGCGAACCGGACTCGCGAAGGTCGGACACCATCGGCTTCTTGTCGGTTCGCTGCTCCGGACCACGGTTGAGCTGACAGACGGCGACCACCGGGCATTCGAGTTCTTTGGCGAGCAGCTTGAGCTGACGGGAGAAGTCCGACACCTCCTGCTGTCGTGACTCGACCTTCTTGCCCGACGACATCAGCTGAAGATAGTCCACCACAATGAGTTTCAGTCCGTTGCGCTGCTTCAGTCGCCGTGCCTTGGCTCGAATCTCCATCATCGTCAGGTTCGGCGAGTCGTCGACGAACAGCGGAGCCTCGCTGATCTCGCTCATTCGACGGGCAAGGCGCGTCCAGTCGTCGTCCGTCATCTTTCCCGAACGCATGTCGCCCAACTTGATCTTCGCCTCTGCCGACAACAGGCGCATGACGATCTCGGTGCGGCTCATTTCCAGCGAGAAAATGACGCTGGGCATGCCGTGCTTGATGGAGCACGAGCGCATGAAGTCCATACTTAAAGTACTTTTGCCCACACCCGGCCTCGCCGCGACGATGATCATCTGACCGGGGTGCAGACCGTTGGTGATTTCGTCGAGTTCGGCGAATCCGGTGGGCACGCCGAGGGAGATGCCGCCGCGACTGGCGATGGAGTCGATTTCGTCCATCGTGGGCTGCAGGAGTTCTTCGAGGGGCAGGAAGTCCTCGGAGGTGCGTCGTTCGGTGACCTCGTAGACCTCTGCCTGTGCGCGGTCGACGACCTCGGCGACGTCCTGGCCGTCCGAGCCTGCGTAACCGAACTGCACGATGCGGGTACCGGCCTGCACGAGCCGACGCAAGATGGACTTCTCGGCGACGATCTCCGCGTAGTAGCCGGCGTTGGCTGCCGTGGGCACGGTCTGCGTCAGGGTGATCAGGTACGGCGGCCCGCCGACTCGCTTCAGATCACCGCGTCGGTCCAGCTCGGCCGACACCGTCACCGGGTCTGCGGGCTCACCGCGGCTGTAGAGGTCCAGAATGGCGTCGTACACGCTTTGGTGCGCCGGACGATAGAAGTCACCCGGACGGAGAACTTCGAGCACATCCGCGATGGCATCTTTGCTCAGCAGCATGCCGCCCAGGACGGACTGTTCGGCGGCCATGTCCTGTGGTGGCTGACGGCCGAAGTCTTCGCCGGGTGCCTCCCGGGGTGGGGGGCTGGAGGAGTACTCCGACTGTTCTCGATCGTCCACAACTGCCACGCGAACTCGACCGTCCTTCCCCGTCGGAATCGCAGCCGCTTTTCATCGCGGCCACGTACAGAAACAAGTTGTACCCCTGGCATACGACACCCCGTGAATGCCGAGTGCCACCGCCGCCGTCGGCACCGCGATCGGCCCACGAAGACACGCTGGAGGGACGTTAGGGGTTCTGGTCTCGAGTCACAACACGGCTTGTGGATGAACCTGTGGAGCAATTGTGGACAGTGCAGAAGAACCGTGTTGACCATCTGGGGATAACCTGGGTATAACTTTTCCGAAATGGGTCGTATCCCCATTTCGGAGGGTGTACATAAAGTTTTTCTCCTGTGCATGAATGAACTCGCGGCGTGTCGCCCGAGTTGACAACTCGGGCGTGTTGAGCAACCAGAAGATGAACTCAGCGCGTGAATCACGTCACAGTGGCTGGGAACACTCACAAAACCGTGCGCGCAGATCGTTCTGTGCCGGGCAGTCCGTTTTCACACCCGATTCCGTGCCCGTACTTCTGGGGTCTGGACACACGGCCGACCCGTCGATCACGCCCTGAAACGCACCGAACCCGCGCAGTGCAGATGCACCGCGCGGGTTCGTCGCCATCCGGCGGCCTACACGGTTTCGGGCTCCGCGTCCGCCGTGTCCAGAATCGTCACGCTCTTCGTGTCGATCTGCAGCACCCGGGCCGACGGGATGTCGAAGAACAATCCGGTGATGCGCAGCTTGCCGTCCGCGGCGGCACGCCCGGCCACCCGATGCCGGGTCAGTGTCTGCAACTGCACCGCCACGTTGACCATCGCCAGTTGGTCGCCTTCGGAGAACCCGAGTTCGGCGGCACTGCGGCCGACAGGGTGCCCGCTGCGGAGAGCGTCGAGGCTCGCCACACCGTGCTGCAACCATTCGGCGACAGTGGCATCGCCGGAGTTCTCGGGCCCAGCCATGACGGCCTTCATAGCGCCACAACCCGAGTGGCCGCACACCACGACCGAACTCGTACCGAGAACATCGATGCCGTACGCCAGTGCAGCCTCGACGGACGTGTCCTGGCCTTGTGGTGGAACCAAATTGCCCATGTTGCGGACCGTGAACAGGTCGCCAGGACCACTGTTGGTTATCGTGTTGGGCATGACGCGCGAGTCGACGCAGCAGAGGAAGAACGTGTCCGGATCTTGAAACTCCGTCAGGTCCTGCAGATGCGGTTTGATGTGTTCCGCGTGAATGCGGTGGTATTCCGCAACTCCGGAGAGCACGGGACGCAACGCCGGGGGGTTGCTGTCGCCACCGCTGTCGTTCTTCAGCTGCCAGGCGGACCACGGCGCGAGAGATCCGCGCACCGCGGCCATGCCACGTTTCGGCGGACCCTCGGTTGCGGCGGCAAGTGATGCCGAACCGTTCTCTTCGATGACGACGGTGCCGCCTCCGAGTTCGTACTGTCGAACCCACTCGTGAAGGTGTTCGTGCACAGCATGATCGAGGAAATCGACGGCGAGTTCCATGTGCACCTTGCGCCCCGCAGGCACCGTTGTCAGCACTCGCGTCAAGCGCGGCAACGACAGGAAGCTCAGCGAGCCCCGCATGTGCACGCGCCACGTGCCGTCCACCGTCTCGTCGGCGTGCACGTGCGCCCAGACCACTCTCCTGAGAACCAGGAAGACAGCGAGTGCCAAGCCGATCAACACTCCCTCGAGCAGGTTGAGCGCCACGACACCGACGACGGTGACGGCGTACACGGCAATGTCACCGGTCTTGCTGGCAATCTTGATGTCTGCCAACTTGATCAGCTGCACACCGATCATGACCAACAGGCCGGCGAGCGCTGCGAACGGCACCAGCTCCACCACAGAGATGAACAGCACCGAGAAGATCAGCACCCAGATGCCATGCAGGATCGCAGAAGCGCGAGACTTGGCTCCCGCCTTCACATTGGTGGCGCTGCGCACGATGACACCGGTGATCGGTAGTCCGCCTGCCGCACCCGACACCACGTTGGCTGCGCCCTGGCCCATGAGCTCTCGATCGAAATTGGTGCGTGGTCCGGAGTGCATCTTGTCGATCGCCACTGCGGACAGCAGACTCTCGACACTGGCGATCAGGGCGATCGTCAGAACACCGGTGGCAATTCCAGCCCACTGCCCGTCCGGAAGCACCGGAAGGCTGAGAGCCTCGATCAGGTTGCCGGGCAGATCGATTCGTTCGACGTCCAAGCCCAGACCGACGGACAGCGCGGTGGCCACGACGACCGCAACGAGGGCCGCGGGCACTTTGGACGCCATACCGGGCAGGCGAGGCCACAGCAGCATCAGCGCAATGACGACGCCGCCGACGAGAATCGACGGCCACTGGCCGTCGGCGATCGAGGTGGGGATTGCCAGCAGGTTCTCCACTGCGGAACTTTCGGACTCACCGCCGAGCAGGACGTGAATCTGCTGCAGTGCGATGGTGACACCGATACCAGCCAGCATGGCGTGCACGACCACGGGTGATATCGCCAGCGCGTGCCTGGCGATCTTGCTCATGCCCAACAGGATCTGAACGGCCCCGGCGCAGACCGTGATGAAACACGTTACTGCCCAACCGAATTGGTTTACCAGCTCGGCTACCACGACGGTCAGACCCGCCGCGGGACCGCTGACCTGCAGCGCCGACCCTCCGAGCGCGCCGGCCAGTATTCCGCCGATGACAGCGGCGATGAGACCGGCCATGATGGGCGCACCGGACGCGACGGCGATGCCGATCGAAAGTGGTACTGCCACAAGAAAAACTACGAGAGAAGCTGGAACATCGAATTTGAGGATGCTCCCGATCCGAGACGTGGACTCGGAGTTCGTTGGTGTCGATTCGCTATCGGGTGAATCGTTGTCGACTGTCGCTGTCACGGCAGGTCCTCCGGGGGTCTAGGCATCTGATCGGTCGGTACATCTCCGGTTCGTTATGTCGTCCCCAAATAGAAGGGTACTTAAAGTAACTCCGGTCCGCCCCGCATGAGATCTCCTTCACAATCGAAACCCGTTGTGACAGGCCAAAACTGTGATATGCCACGAAAAAAGCCCCACGAAACAGTGTTCGTGGGGCTTTTCTCGACCTCGGTGGGCCGAAAGCTGAATCAGCTTCCGACAACCTCCAGCTTGAATTTCGCGGTCACATCGGGGTGCAGGTTCACGACGACGTCGTGCTTGCCCGTTGCCTTGATGTGAGCCTTCGGCAGATCGATGCTGCGCTTGTCGACGACCGGTCCGCCTGCAGCCTTGAGGGCAGCAGCGACGTCCGAGACGGTGACCGAGCCGAACAGCTTGCCCGAATCGCCGGCGGTCTTGACCGACAGCGTGACGGACTCGAGTCCTTCGATGGCCTGCTTGAGCTCGTTGGCGTGCTCGAGGCCGCGAACGGCCCGAGCTTCCTGAGCGCGGCGAATGCCTTCGACCTGCTTCTGCGCACCGCGGGTGGCCTGAATGGCCAATCCACGGGGCAGCAGGAAGTTACGGCCGTATCCGTCCTTGACCTCCACGGTGTCGCCAGGCGCACCGAGGTTGTCGACATCAGCGGTGAGGATGAGCTTCATATGTCTTCGCCCCTTTCTTATCGTGCCGTTGCGGCGTAAGGAAGCAGAGCTACCTCACGCGAGTTCTTCACGGCAACGGCCACGTCACGCTGATGCTGGACGCAGTTGCCGGTGACTCGACGCGCGCGGATCTTGCCGCGGTCGCTGACGTACTTACGCAGCAGCGTCGTGTCCTTGTAATCGATCTGCGTGTTCTTTTCCTTGCAGAAGGAACACGCCTTCTTCTTGAGCACCTTGTCGCGCAATGGCGGTTTGGGCATGGTCGTATCTCCGTTACATCTGGTTGTTCTCGATCGCAAGAGGATCTAGAACGGAGGCTCGTCGTCCCCACCACGTGATCCGCCGAAGGAGCCGGACGCCGCAGGAGCACTGCCCCACGGATCGTCTCCACCGGAATTGGATCCCGCGTTCGAGGCCGGGCGGCCACCGCCCGATCCGCCGGAGGAACCTGAGCCGGAAGAACCGCCGAAGCCGCCTCCGCCACCACCTCCGCCGCGATTGGCCTTGTTGACCTTCGCGGTGGCGTAGCGCAGGGATGGCCCGATCTCGTCGACTTCGAGTTCGACGACAGTCCGCTTTTCGCCTTCACGCGTTTCGTACGAACGCTGCCTGAGCCGCCCGGTGACGACTACTCGTGCACCGCGGGTCAAGCTCTCGGCCACGTTCTCCGCAGCTTCGCGCCAGATGTTGCAGCGCATAAAAAGTGCGTCTCCGTCTTTCCATTCATTGGACTGACGGTCGAACGTGCGCGGAGTGGAGGCAACGGTGAAGTTGGCCACGGCCGCGCCGGCCGGGGTGAAGCGAAGTTCTGGATCTGCCGTCAAGTTCCCGACGACGGTGATGACGGTCTCGCCTGCCATGGTTCCTCTTTCAGTAGAGAAGTCTTTGTTGATGCCAGCCTAGAGGCGAGCAACGACAATTACTTGCCCTGTCGCAGGACCTTCGTGCGCAGTACGGACTCGTTGAGTCCGAGCTGACGATCGAGCTCACTGACGGTGGCGGGCTCGGCGTTGATGTTCACAACGGCGTAGATGCCCTCGGCGTGCTTGAGAATCTCGTAGGCCAGACGACGCTTGCCCCAGACGTCGACCTTGTCGACGCTGCCGCCGTCCTTGCGAACGACGTTGAGGAACGTGTCGAGAGACGGAGCGACGGTGCGCTCGTCCAGGTTGGGGTCGAGAATGACCATCAATTCGTAATGACGCATAAGACCTCATCACCTCCTGTGGACTAGTGAAAACGGCCACGGACTATCCGTGGCAGGAGGGTCGTTGCGTCAGCAACCCTTGGAGGGTACACGGCCTGGCCCTGACCTGGGAAATCGGAGATCCGGCCCCGATGCGCCCCTCGGTGCGGTGTGACCACCGGAGCGACGAGGGGTCTGCGCGCCCTAGGCTGGCGGCATGCGCTCAGGTGGACGGCCCTCTCGTGGGCTTCGATCGTACGGAGCCGGCGCGTCCGTCACCACCATGACCGCTGTCGTTGCGTTGTGCGCGTTCACACTGGTGCTCGGGTATCTCAACAAGGCTCGCTGCGCCGTTGCTCCTTTTGCCGACAACGGCCGGTCGACGATGTTCGACACGGTCAAGGACAGCTGGGTCTGCTACTCCGACATTCAGTTCCTGTGGCTCGGGCGCGACATCGACAACCACGTGTTCCCGTACATCGACGGCGCGATCACCTCGAGCGGCATCTTGACCGGGGGCACCGTCGAGTACCCGGTTCTCAGTGGCCTGTTGATGTGGTTCGGCGCCATCCCAGCGCACACCGACGCCGAATTCCTGCTGTCGTCGGCGCTGCTGCTCGCGCCGTTCGGCTTGGTGACGGCGTGGATGCTGGGCCGCCTGGCCGGTAAAGCGGCCCTGCTGTGGTCGGTCGGACCTCCGCTGGTGCTGTACGCATTCCACAATTGGGAACTGCCGGTGGTGGCGACGGCGGTGGGAGCGGTGTTCGTCATGTACTCGCGAATGGGGTTGCGCACCAAGGGCGTCGTCGCAGCCGTGCTGCTCGCCGTCGGTTTCTGCCTCAAGCTGTACCCGGGCGCGTTCGTGCTTCCGCTCGCCGCGCACGTCGCGTACGGGGGCGCGCAGGGCCGCTCGGTGGCACCCGGGCGCAAGTTGGACGTGCGCGGCGGCGTTGGCGTTCTGGCGGCCGCTACCGCGACGGTCGTTGCGATCAACCTGCCGTTCGCCGTACTCGGCTTCGAAGGTTGGCGGGCGTCTTTCGCTTTCCAGACACTGCGTCAGGCCGACATCACGACCAACTCGATCTGGTACTGGGGGATGCGGCAGTTCTACGTCCGGCAGTTCTACGTCACCGACGCGACGACCCCCGACGGGTACGAGCAGGCCGAGGCCGCGTTCCAGAACACCGTCGACGTGCTCTCGCCGCTGCTGGTGTTCGTGGCGTTCGCGGTCGCGCTGTGGCTGGGCGTGCGTCGCGTCGCCGTCGACGGCGTCTATCCGTGGGTGGCCGTCAGTGGATCGATGCTGTGCGGCTTCCTTCTTTTCCACAAGGTGCACTCGCCGCAGTACACCCTGTGGCTGATCCCCTTCTTCGTACTACTGCGCGTGCCGTGGCCATTCGTCGCCGCATACCTCGTGGCGGATCTGTCGATGGGTATCGGTGTCTTTCGGTACTTCGCAGCGCTGGCCCAGGGTGCCGACGCATCCACGGCGGAAGTATTCGTGGAGATCGGCGTGTGGGGGCGTGCTGCGCTCCTGCTGGTGTTCTTCTTCGTGTTCGCCCGCTCGGGGCTCCGAACCGACCGGGTGCGCAACGAGATCTCGTCGAGACGGGGGGCCCGGCAACCGTCCGCGGCACCGGCGTCGCAGTGAAAATGCGCTGGTAGACGCTCCGAACGTAACAAACCGACCCTGCCGTTCGACTGTCGGTAGGGCAACGTAGATTGCCCTTCGCAGCCGCACGAGACAAACCGCCTCTCGGCGCAGCGACGAGTAGACACGGGGGAGGCGATGGCAGAGCACAACGCCGCGCCACGCAGGATCGGCTTGGTAGAAGATCACGAGTCAGTCGCCGTGGGCCTGCGAGCAATACTTGCCGACGAGGCGGCCCTCGAACTGGTCGCCGTCGCGGCAACGGTCGACGAGCTGTTGGCAGAACGCCACCATCTCGATCTGGTTGTCCTGGACCTGCGATTGGGCGACGGTTCGTCACCTCGGTCGAACGTCGAGAAACTGCACTCCATCGGGGTTCAAGTACTCGTCTACACCGGCGCCGAGAATCCGTTCCTTGTCAGATCCGCAGCACGGGCCGGAGTGCTCGGTGTGGTCCGCAAGTCGGAGCCCGCAGCGGCGATCGTCTCCGCGATCCGTCGCGCAGCTGCCGGCGATCAGGTTGTCACCACCGATTGGGCGGCCGCCATCGACGGCGATCCGCACCTGCCGGATGTCGGTCTGAGCCCGCGCCAGCGTGAAGTGCTCGCGCTGTACGCGTCGGGCGAAAAGGCCGGCCGGGTCGCGCGGCTCGCGGGATTGTCGGAGCAGACCGTCAACGACTACCTGGTACGCATCAGAAACAAGTACGCCGAAGCGGGCCGTCCGGCGCCGACCAAAACCGACCTCTACAAACGAGCGGTGGAGGACGGGTGGCTCCCGATGCCCGAACTGCCGCCGCAGCCCTGACGGTGCCCGATTCGCGGGTGTCGGCCCTCGGACGCCTGACGCGCTTCATCACTCGGTTCGTCAGCGCGGGCGCCGCAGCGTACCTCGTTCTGCTCGTTCCTCAGATCGTGAATCAGCAGGACAGCCTTCAGAGTTGGTACACCCCGGTGTTCGTCGTGGCGATCTTCGTTCCGGCGCTGTCACTGTGGTTCGTGTCGTTCCGGTACCCGGTGTTCTGGATACGACGAGTCGTCACCATCATGGCGGTCGGCTACCTGGCGGCGCAGATCTCGTGGATTCCGGCGTTCGACGGACCGAAGCTCGACGTGTCCGCCAGCGCGTGGGTGTCCTCGTTTCCCGGCCTGATGTCGCTGGCGACCGCCATCGCCTGGCGTCCGGTCTTCGTGACCGTCTACCTGTTGGTGGTCGCTCCGCTCGGCCAGGTGATCAACTATTACTCGCGTATCGACCACGGGCACGTTCCCCTGGTGTCGGACATCGTGTTCGGCATCATGTTCTGCGGAATCTTCACGCTGACAGTCGGATTGGTACTGCGGACCGGCCGCGTTCTCGACCGTACCCGCGTGGTCGCCGAAGAACAGGCCGCCTCGTCGGCAGCCTCCGATGCCCGTTCCGTCGAACGGGAGCGGTTCGACGCCCTCATTCACGACGACGTCATGTCGACGCTTCTCGCGGCCGCACGCAGTGGGAACGATCCCGCGCTCGCCCGGCAGGCCGAGGCTGCACTCGACAGGCTCGAGAGTCTCCGAAGCGGTTCTGGCGACGCAGAACCGATGACACCCACCAGTTTCGGAGCCTATCTACGGTCGGCGCTGACGAGGATCGACGAGAACATCGCCGTCGACGTCAGCATGCCCGACCGACCAGCCGCTCACGAGCCTGACCTGCCCTCCGTCTCGATGGACGCCGCGCGCGCACTCACTGCCGCCGCAGCAGAAGCGTTGCGCAACAGCGTCAGGCATGCCGGCGATGCCGCACGGGGCGTGCGTGCCTCGATTCGGCCGTCCGCCGCTCACGTGATGGTGTCCGACGACGGCCCTGGCTTCGATCCGACCCGGGTTCCGCCGCACCGCCTCGGAATCTCGGTCAGCATCACGG
>NZ_JBAWFH010000441.1:0-6459 GCF_049591685.1 Rhodococcus sp. (in: high G+C Gram-positive bacteria)
CGGTCGCGCCCCACGCACTACGAGCAGTCGGGTAACGACAGGCCCTGGTCGCGCCCGTAACGGTGTCCGTGTCCGGCCGGTGCATCCAGCGCGGACACCATGTCCACGGTCGTCTGCAGATAGCTGATCACCGGCATCCACTGCGGCACCGGGGCATCCCTTCGCGTCGAGCGCAGATCCGGCGAGGACAGCAGTAAGTCACTCGACCACCACACCACCGGGTCGGACGAATTGGCCAATATCACCGCACCTCCCGTAGCGACCTCACCCGCCGGTGGGCCGGCCCACAACGCGCCACAGACACCCGCGGGCAGCTGTGCCACCGCAGAACTACCCCCGATCGAGCCCAGACTCTGGCCGTAGACGTACACCTTCGGCCGAGCTGCTTCGTCCATGGCCGCGACCCTCGTGCCGATCGCATCGAGAACCGCAGTTGCCGATTCCTTCGCGCTGTCCTCGGCGAACAGAAACGTGGCCCAGCTCGGCTGGTTCGAATACTGAGCCGCCACCGTCGCAACGTCGCCGGCGAACCGCTCCTCGATTCCCGAGACCGCATTGTCGTCGATCCACCCGGACCCGGTCGGGACGGCTACCACGACGTGTGACTTGTCGAATCCCCCCGCGTGAGCGACATCGGCGACAGCGAGGCGGGCCCGCTCAGCGACGGTCTGCGCGGCCGCCAATCCGACGTAGGTACGCACCGCCGAGCCGTCGGTGCCGCCGGAGACGAACTTACGTCCTTCTCGGCCGAGTGCGTCCCACGAAACGAGCGAGTTTGCACTGCCCGATCTCGAGGACGACGAAGGGATGTCGTGCGAGCTGTCGACCGCTGCGTCAGCGATACGGTGACGCTCGACGAACGACGCCGTCGTCATCGGAGCCACAATTACGACGCCGGCAGCTGCCGACACCAACAGCGCTGCAAACACTTTGATCCAACCCAATGCGCGGCATGCTCGGAACGCGCCGACGCCGACGACGACGAGGACGGCGCACACCGATATGGATCCGCACAGCACTTCGATCCAGTGCAGCGGCGTCGTCGAGTCGGTTTCCATAGCCGCGCGCAGCGAGTTCTGCCAGTGGGCGTTCACCGTTCCCGCGGCAGCGACCGTGAGCGATCCGGCCGTAGCAGCCACGCCACGCAGGAGTGGACGGGGAGAGAGTGCAACGAGTTTTCTGGTGATCCGGTGCGTGCCGGCGGACAGGGCCAGCGCGCATGCTGCGAATACTCCGGTCACCACGGCCTGCGTCGGAGACGACCGCGGAAGCAGCGACGGTGCCAAGGACGCGACGACCGCGCAGGCCAGGATGATCGAGGTGGCCACGCGAGGGGGCAGGAGTGGAGCCTGCGGAATGACTTTTGTAGGCAGGAGTGGAGCCTGCGGAATGACTTTTGTAGGCGGGAGTGGAGCCTGCGGAAGGGTTTGTCGGGTCGGGGTGTGCTGGATGCCGGTGTCGGTGCTCATGCTGCTACCGCCGACGCGCGGAGCTGTGCGGACGGGATGGCCCCGACGGCGACGGTGAGGACGCCTGCACCGATTGCTCCGGCGAGGAGGTAGGGGAGGCCGGGCTCGGGCGCGGGTGCGTGGTAGCCCTGCCTCCAGGAGTTGAGTTCGACTGCCGTGGCGGCGATTTCGGCCACGAGGTGACAGGCTGTCCGCGAGGCGAGTGTACCCCGATCGTCGCAGGACCGGTGCATGGTTCGCCCGAGGAGTGCATCGAGGTTCTTGCGGTTCTGGGCGAGGAAGGGCGAGTCTGCAGCCTCTCCGAAGCGGAGTAGGTCGTACCCGAGATCGTGTGCTTTGCAGGCGTTGTCGAATTCGGTGGGCAGTGGTACGGGGGAGGAGCAGCCGCCATTCGGATTGACCAGCATTCCGTTGGCGATGGTCGGTGTGTATCCGAATTTCGCCGTGAAGCCGCTCGGAATAAGTGCGGCCGCAGCGTGGGCACCGGTGGTGTCGAGTGCGTCGATGGCCACGGTCGATGCACCGGGGTGAGCGGCGTTCACGAGGCCGAGTGCCGCGTCGGCGGCGTCGGCGGCGTCGGCTCGCGGCGTCGAGGTGACGGCGCCGATGCCGAAGAGTGCGCCCGCGACGAGCGCTCCGATGCCGATTCGTACCGGCCAGTTCCCCGATCTGTGTTTCATGATCAGCGACGTTATGAACGCGAACCCGGTTGAGTAATCGGTCCGAGGTGCCGTTCCGTACCGGTCCCGTAGTGGCGCGTCGATCATCGACCGGTACCGAGGGGCCAGGAAGACCTCACTCCTGGGTATGACGACTTTCGGGCGCGTGGTTCCTAGAATCGTTTCTGTGGGTAACACCGAATCATCCCAGAAGAGCAAGCGGCGCAGTGCGTTGCCGAAAATCACGCGCCGCATTCCCAGGGGCAGACGAACGGACGTCTCGTTGGTCGTCGTCACGTTGATCATGTACGCGGTCGCCTGGCCGACTCTGCCACTGACGCATCAGGTCGCCGCCCCGATCATGCCGATAGTGTCGGCGCTCGCGGTGTTCCCGCTCGTTCTCGCCCGAGCCAATCCGGCACTGGGATGGGCGATTTCCGCCGCCTCCGCGTTGGTCGTGCCGGTGGCGTTCGATCGAGTGGTCGGCTACGACTACCCGTGGCAGGTCACCCACATCATGGTTTTGTTGACGCTCGTCCTGGCTGTTGCACTGCGGTGCGCCATTCCGATCGTCGCTGTCACCTTGGCCGCCACCGTGCTGTTGTTCCTTGCCTTCACCCCGGGCAGTGACGGTGTCGGGTGGGCGGTGGGACTGAGCGCAATCGTCGCGTTCGGTCTGCTCGTTCGGTGGCTCGTGTTGTCGCGTCGCCAGCTGGCGAAACAGGAGGAAGTCAGCGAACTCGAACGTGCGCGAAGGACGATTCTCGAGGAGAAGGCGAAGATAGCCCGCGATCTGCACGACGTTGTGGCGCATCACATGTCGCTGGTGGTCGTGCAGGCGCAAAGTGCGCCGTACCGCTTGGATAACGTATCACCCAGTGCAGCAGCCGAATTCGAGTCGATCGGCGCAACGGCGCGGGAAGCCATGAACGAGATCAGGGGCATGCTCGGTGTGTTGCGCAGCGACGGTGTCGTCACCGATGCCCCCGCGCCGGGCGTCGCCGACATTCAGGCGCTTCTGGAGAGCAGTGTGCGCGCGGGGGTTCGACTCGGTTGGGAGTCGACGGGTGATCTACACAGTGTTTCTGCAACAACAGGTTTGACGCTCTATCGCATCCTTCAGGAGTCGCTGTCCAATGCCTCGCGGCACGCACCGGGGACGGACGTGCGGGTGCGACTCGACTACGGTGCCGACGTCGTCTACCTCGAAGTGATCAACGGTGCACCGCGTTCCGGCACACCGGTGACGATCGACTCGACCACCGGTGGGCACGGCATACGGGGGATGGCTGATCGAGCCCTCGGGGTATCGGGTCGGCTCGATGCACGGGCCCGTGCGGACGGTGGTTTCGAGGTGGTGGCGCGGTTGCCGTCCTCGGCTTCGGCCCCGTCCAGCGCGGGGAATGCCGCGGTTTCCAGTGTCGGTACGGCCATCTGAACCACGGCATCACTGCCACCCGATAACCACGGCATAGGGTGTCACCTGTGGCCATCACGGTATTCATCGCCGACGACCAGGCAATGGTGCGGCAGGGCTTCGGCGCGTTGCTAGCGGCCCAGCAGGACATCAGCGTTGTCGGTGACGCGGCGAACGGCGTGGATGCCGTCGCCGAGTGCAAGCGTCTGCGTCCCGACGTCGTGCTCATGGACGTCCGCATGCCGTTGATGAACGGGCTCGATGCGGCGCGTGCCATCATCGGCGCTTCCCTCGAATCGCCGGCTCGAATCCTGATGCTCACGACGTTCGACATCGACGACTACGTGTACGAGGCGCTCACCATCGGAGCGAGCGGATTCATGCTCAAGGACGCACCTGCCGACGAGCTGGTCCGGGCGGTGCGCGTCGTTGCCGCGGGGGAGGCGTTGCTCGCGCCCTCTGTCACGCGCCGACTCATCGCGGATGTCACCTCGCGCCGCACCGCGCCGCGCACCCACCCCTCGACTCTGGCGGTGCTGACTCCGCGCGAGCGCGAGGTGCTCGAATTGATCGCGAGGGGCATGTCGAACACCGAGATCGCCGGTGCCCTGTTCGTTGCGGAACAGACAGTCAAGACCCATGTGGGCAAGGTGTTGGGCAAGCTGAACCTGCGAGACCGCGCACAGGCGGTCGTGCTGGCCTACGAGACCGGCGTCGTCACCCCGGGCTGATCGCGCTCGCCGGTGACCTCGCCCGACCGGCTTGCTCCGGCGACCGCCGGCGCGCTCGATCGCCGCGGCAAGATTACGGTTGAGGGTATGGAGTCGACGAGAGGCGGAAAATCGATGCGCATCGGAGTTCTCACCGGGGGTGGCGATTGCCCTGGCCTCAACGCAGTGATCAGGGCGGTCGTCCGCACCGCCGATGCGCGATACGGGTCGACGGTGGTGGGCTTCCAGGACGGGTGGCGTGGGCTGCTCGAAGACCGCCGCATCCAGTTGCGCAACGACGATCGAAACGACCGGTTGCTGACCAAGGGTGGCACCATGCTCGGGACCGCCCGAACCAACCCCGATGTGTTGCGCTCCGGGTTGGATCGAATCAAGCAGACTCTCGACGACAACGGCATCGACGTGTTGATCCCGATCGGCGGCGAGGGCACGTTGACGGCGGCGAACTGGCTCTCGGAGGAAGGTGTGCCGGTGGTCGGCGTGCCGAAGACCATCGACAACGACATCGACTGCACCGACGTCACGTTCGGATTCGACACCGCGCTGACCATTGCCACCGATGCCATTGATCGGCTGCACAGCACCGCCGAATCGCACCAGCGCGTCATGCTCGTCGAGGTGATGGGCCGGCACGCCGGCTGGATCGCGCTGCACGCGGGGCTGGCATCCGGTTCACACATGACGCTCATCCCCGAGCAACCGTTCGATGTCGACGAGGTGTGCGATCTGGTGCGCAAGCGGTTCCAGCGCGGCGACTCTCACTTCATCTGCGTCGTCGCCGAAGGCGCCAAGCCGAAGGAAGGCTCGATGTCGTTGCTCGACGGCGGCATCGACGAGTTCGGGCACGTCAGGTTCACCGGCGTCGCGCACCAACTCGGCGAGGAGATCGAGCGCAGGATCAACAAGGAAGTTCGCACCACCGTTCTCGGGCACGTCCAACGCGGCGGAACGCCGACGCCCTACGATCGAGTGCTCGCCACGCGGTTCGGTGTCAATGCGGTCGACGCGGCCCACGCAGGCGACTTCGGGAAGATGGTGTCGCTGCGCGGCTCCGAAATCGGCCTCGTGTCCCTCGACGAAGCGGTCAAGCAACTCAAGCGTGTTCCCGAGAGCCGCTACGTCGACGCAGCTGCGTTCTTCGGGTGAGCGGGTTCGTCGGGTAGACCGAGAAACTCGAGGATCGTGCCGCCGTGCACGTTGCCGGAGAACATATCCGGAGTCATCAGCACGGTCATGTACAGGGTCTGCCTCGAGGTGTCCGTCTCCGTACGACCGTAGCGAGCACCCGGGGTTACTCGCGCGTTCTCGCCAGCGCATAAACTCTGCAACCATGACTGCTTCCATGGTCGATCTGATCGATTACGACGACGTGATTTCCCGTTTCGACCCGGTTCTGGGTATGGAGGTCCACGTCGAACTGGGCACAGCCACCAAGATGTTCTGCGGATGCCCGACGGCTTTCGGAGCCGAACCGAACACGCAGGTGTGCCCGGTCTGCCTGAGCCTGCCGGGGGCACTGCCGGTGGTCAACGCCGCTGCCGTCGAGTCGGCCATTCGGATCGGGCTGGCTCTCAACTGCTCGATCACGCCGTGGGGCCGCTTCGCGCGGAAGAACTACTTCTACCCGGATCAGCCGAAGAATTACCAGATCTCCCAGTACGACGAGCCGATCGCCACCGAGGGCTACCTCGACGTTCTGCTGGACGACGGCAGCACGTTTCGTGTTCAGATCGAGCGCGCGCACATGGAAGAAGACACCGGCAAGTCCACACACGTCGGCGGCGCGACCGGACGTATCGAGGGCGCCAGCCATTCGCTGCTCGACTACAACCGTGCCGGGGTTCCGCTCGTCGAGATCGTGACCAAGCCCATCACCGGTACTGGTGAGCGCGCACCGGAGGTCGCCCGCGCCTACGTCACAGCCCTGCGGGACCTGCTGAAAGCACTCGACGTGTCGGATGTCCGAATGGACCAGGGCTCGCTCCGCTGCGACGCGAACGTCTCACTCATGGAGAAGACGGCGTCGGAGTTCGGCACGCGCACCGAGACCAAGAACGTCAACTCGCTCAAGAGCGTCGAGGTGGCTGTTCGGTACGAGATGCGGAGGCAGGCAGCGGTTCTCCAGGCCGGTGGCGA
Organism: Rhodococcus sp. (in: high G+C Gram-positive bacteria); assembly: GCF_049591685.1. GTDB lineage: Bacteria > Actinomycetota > Actinomycetes > Mycobacteriales > Mycobacteriaceae > Rhodococcoides. The sequence goes on from NZ_JBAWFH010000441.1 coordinate 6,413, forward strand.
AATCGTCCAGGAGACTCGTCACTTCCAGGAGTCGGACGGCAGTACGA
>NZ_JBAWFH010000442.1:0-1585 GCF_049591685.1 Rhodococcus sp. (in: high G+C Gram-positive bacteria)
GCGATGAGCTTCTCGTCGTGCGGGTTGTTGCCCGCCTCCATCCGCAGCATCGCGGCGGCATCCCGGGTGACCTGGTCGTAATCGACGAAGAACCGCTCGGCCTCTTCGGGATGCAGGTAGACGAAGCGGGTCGTGTTCGCCGGTCGTCGGGGATCTGCCAGGACAGGTGAATACAGGGCGCGGGCGAGTTGGTTCATGGCGAGCACGTCGTGGCGACCGTTGCGGATCCAGGCAGGCGCGTCGGTGAAGGCGTCCAGGATCTGCAGTAGCGCCGGTCGCACGGTCCCAGGCGCCTTTCGTTGACGCCGATGGCTGGATGCCCCGGATTCCCGCGCAAGAGCGAAAAGGTGCTCCCTCTCGGCGTCATCGAGTTGCAGTGCTGAGGCGAGAGCGTCAAGGACAGCCTCCGAGGCGCCTCCGAGGCTGCCTCGTTCCATGCGCACGTAGTAGTCCACAGACACGCCGGCGAGCATGGCCACCTCCTCACGGCGCAGACCCTTGACGCGCCGGTTGCCGCCGTAGGCGGGTAGCCCGGCCTGCTCCGGGGTCAGGCGCGCGCGACGCGAACTGAGGAATTCGCGGATCTCGATGCGCACGTCCATGCCTCCACGGTATGCCCGGCAGAGACGCGTTGAGAGGTACTGGCGGTGCCTGGTTCAGCAGGCCCTCCCGCACCACTGCGTTCGGGCCTACCGTCGAAGACATGACCATTCCGAAATTCAGTCTGAACAATGGTGTGACCATGCCGGTCCTCGGCTACGGGGTTTTTCAGACGCCCCCGGATGAGACGGTCAACGCCGTCGAGACCGCGCTGCAGGTCGGCTACCGCCATGTCGACACCGCGGCTGCCTACGGCAATGAGCGTGAGGTCGGCAAGGCCATCCAGCAGTCTGGACTCGCGCGCGACGACGTGTTCATCGAGACCAAGATCTGGATCACCGACTTCGGTTACGACGCCACCTTGCACGCCTTCGACAAATCGGTCGGAAAGCTCGGCGTCGAACGGCTCGACCTGCTCATCCTGCATCAGGCTCTGCCCGGCGAGTTCGAGCTGACAGTTGGTGCGTACAAGGCGCTGGAGCAGCTCTACGCCGACGGCAAGGTACGGGCCATCGGCGTCTCCAATTTTATGCGCGCGCACATCGACCGGCTCACCGCCGAAACCGAGATCGTGCCGACCGTGAACCAGATCGAAGTGCACCCCTACTTCAAACAGTCCGATGTGCTGGCGGCCGACGCCGAGCGCGGCATCCTCAGCCAGGCCTGGGCGCCCATCGGCGGCATCACGTTCTACCGCGAAGGTCCGCACACCTCCACCCTCGACAACCCCGTCATCGGCGAGATTGCGGCCGCGCACTCGAAGACGCCCGCACAGGTCATGCTGCGCTGGCACATCCAGCAGGGCCGCCAGGTGATCCCGAAATCGGTGACGCCATCGCGCATTGCGGAGAACTTCGACGTCTTCGACTTCGAGCTCAGTGAAGATCAGCTCGGAGCGATCGACACCCTGGACACCGACATCCGCGGCGGTCCAAAGCCTGAGGACATCACCCGCGAGAACTTCGCCATCGCGATTCCCGAAGCC
>NZ_JBAWFH010000443.1:0-11332 GCF_049591685.1 Rhodococcus sp. (in: high G+C Gram-positive bacteria)
CCCTTCGCCTTCGACGGACGCTCGAACTCGTCGACCATCTTGTCGATGACAGCGCCGGCCGGATCCTCGGGAGGCGTTCCGCCCGCGGCCACGATGGCGTCGTAGGTTTCCTTGCGGATCTTCTGCATCAGCGTGAGGGTCAACTCGTCGGAGAGCTGCAGCGGCGCGGCCGGGTAGCCCGCCTGCAGACCCGCCTGTTCGATCGTCGACGGCTCGACGCCCTCACCGAGCATCGCGATGGCCTCGTTGATGAACGTGCCGATGACGCGTGAGGTGAAGAAGCCACGACTGTCGTTGACGACGATCGGGGTCTTCTTGATGAGCTGGACCAGATCGAACGCCTTCGCCAACGCAGCGTCGGACGTCTTCTCGCCGCGGATGATCTCGACGAGCGGCATCTTGTCCACAGGCGAGAAGAAGTGGATCCCGATGAAGTCTTCCTGACGCTTGATGCCCTGAGCGAGGCTCGTGATGGGCAGCGTCGAGGTGTTGGAACCGAGGAGTGCCGTCGGAGCGACCAGATCCTCGATCTCCTGGAACACCTTCTGCTTGAGTTCCTCGGACTCGAACACTGCCTCGATGACGAGGTCGGCGCCTTCGACGTCGTTGGCATCCGCGGTCGGGTGGATCCGAGCGAGCAGCGCGTCGGACTTCTCCTGCGTGGTCTTGCCGCGGGAGATCGCCTTGGCCTCGATGGCCTCGGAATACGCCTTGCCCTTCTGCGCGGACTCGAGAGCAACGTCCTTGAGCACGACGTCGATTCCGGCCTTGGCACACACGTAAGCGATGCCCGCGCCCATCATGCCTGCGCCGAGCACGGCCACCTTGGAGAACGTGGTCTTCTCGATGCCGTCGGGGCGTGACTTGCCTGAGTTGATGGCTTGGAGGTCGAAGAAGAACGCCTGAATCATGTTCTTCGAGACGCGACCGGTGACCAACTCGGTGAAGTACCGCGATTCGATGGTCGACGCGTTGTCGAAGTCCACCTGAGCGCCCTCGACGGCGGCGGCGAGGATGGCACGCGGCGCCGGCATCGGTGCACCTTTGATCTGCTTGCGCAGGTTCGACGGGAACGCGGGCAGAATCGCGGCGAGCTTCGGGTTGGACGGGGTGCCGCCGGGGATCTTGTAGCCCTTGACGTCCCAGGGTGCGACGCCGCCCTCCGGGTTGGCCTTGATCCATGCCTTCGCCGCGGGAACGAGTGCGTCGATGCTGTCGACGAGTTCGTGCACGAGGCCGACTTCGAGGGCCTTCTCCGGCCGGAAGCGGGTGCCCTGAGCCAGGACCGTCATGAAGCCGTTCTGAATGCCGAGCAAACGGGTGATTCGTGTGACGCCGCCGCCGCCGGGCAGCAGGCCGAGCGAGACCTCGGGCAGACCGAGCGCTGCGCCGGACACGTTCGCCGCGATGCGGTGATGCGTCGCGAGCGCGATTTCGAGTCCGCCGCCGAGTGCGGCGCCGTTGATTGCGGAGACGACCGGCTTGCCAAGCTTCTCCAACCGGCGAAGCTGCGCCTTGACTTCCTGCACCTCGTCGAAGACGCGCTGCGCGTCCTCGGGTTGCGCCGTGATGAGGCCGTTCAGGTCGCCGCCCGCGAAGAAGGTCTTCTTGGCCGAGGTGACGACAACTCCGGTGATGGAGTCGACTTCCTTTTCGAGCCGGTCGACGGTTGCACCCATCGAGTCCTTGTACAGCTGATTCATCGTATTGGCGCCCTGGTTGGGGTCGTCCATCGTGAGCACGACGATGCCGTCGGCGTCTTGGTCCCACTGGATCATGTTTTCAGACATTTCGTTCCTCAGACTCGCTCGATGATGGTGGCAACGCCCATGCCGCCGCCGATGCACAGGGTGATGAGGGCGTACCGGCCACCGCGGCGCTCGAGCTCGTCGAGCACGGTTCCGGTGATCATGGCCCCGGTCGCGCCGAGCGGGTGGCCCATCGCGATGGCGCCGCCGTTGACGTTCAGCTTCTCGTTCGGGATCTGCAGATCCTTCTGGAAGCGCAGCACGACAGACGCGAACGCCTCATTGAGCTCGAACAGGTCGATGTCGTCGACGGTCAGGCCCGCGGTCGCGAGAACCTTCTTCGACGCAGGTGTCGGGCCGGTCAGCATGATGGTCGTGTCGGCGCCGGACGTGGCGGTCGCGACGACGCGCGCGCGCGGAACGAGGCCCAGATCCTTGCCTGCCTGCTCGCTACCGACGAGGACGAGCGCTGCGCCGTCGACGATGCCCGAGCTGTTTCCGCCGGTATGGACGTGATCGATCTTCTCGACCCAGTGGTACTTCTGCAGCGCGACGTCGTCGAAGCCGCCCATCGCGGCTACGCCGGTGAACGCGGGGTTCAGCTTGCCGAGCGACTCCACGGTGCTGCCGGGGCGCATGTGCTCGTCCTGGTCGAGGATCAGCAGACCGTTCTGGTCCGTGACCGGCACGACGGACTTGGCGAAGTAGCCACCCGACCAGGCTGCCGCTGCGCGCTCCTGCGACTGCACGGCGTAGGCGTCGACGTCTTCGCGGGTGAAGCCCTCGATCGTCGCGATCAGGTCGGCACCGATGCCCTGCGGAGCGAAGTAGGTGTCGTAGTTGGTTGCGGGGTCCATCGCCCATGCGCCACCGTCGCTACCCATCGGGACGCGGGACATGGATTCGACGCCACCGGCGATGACAAGTTCGTCCCAGCCGGAGCGGACCTTCTGCGCGGCAAGGTTGACGGCTTCGAGGCCGGATGCGCAGAAACGGTTGAGCTGGAATCCGCCAACGGTGTCGGGCATCTTCGCGGCGAGCACTGCCGTGCGCGCGATGTCGGCGCCCTGGTCGCCCACCGGTGACACGACACCCAGGATGAGGTCGGAGATGCGGTTCTCGTCGAGGTCGGGGAATCGTCGACGCAGTTCGTCTATCAGGCCGGTGACCAGCGAGATCGGTTTGACTGAGTGCAACGAGCCATTCTTCCCTTTACCGCGGGGAGTCCTGATTGCTTCGTAAATGAACGCCTCTGTGGTCACAGTGTGCAGTTCCTTCCACGTACTTCGGGTCGGCGGCGACGCTCACGGGCGCCGCAGGACACGAGGAATACACCTCGGCTACCTTCACACTAGAACCCGTTTCATCAGCGGAGAAGGACCGAAACGAGCGTTGTTGGTGACCGGGGCGCTCCGTTTAGGATTTCGAGGCCCGGGTACCACTACGATCACCGATGGGGGGTCATTGGCTCGAGCGCAGGAGATGACGTCCATGGATACCAAGCAACCCTTCGCAGTCGGGGCGCGCGTCAAGGTTCGGTACAGCACCGACACCGAGTTGGCGCGAGACCAGTGGCCCAAGGAATCGGGCGTCATCAGAGAAGACTTCGGTGACCAGAGTGCCGTAGTCACCGACCGCACCTGGGCCGCAGCACGCCGTTACGCCGTCGCGCTCGACGACGGGCGTTTGGTGTTCGTCGACCCCGACGATGTCGAACAAGCCTGACGTCGAACAAGCCTGACGTCAGCTTCGCGCACTACTCCTTGAGCGGAGTGGCGCCCAAGTGCGTCTGCAACAACTCCATGGCCACCGTCTCCGGATCACGACGGATCGACGGGTCGGCTGGTTCGGCCGCGGCCTTGAGCAACTCTTCCTCGTCTTCCGGCGTTTCCGGCGGAGGAGGGCCCACGGGCTCGGGATCGTCCGGGTAGTCGGGCGCTTCGGGCGGAGGTATGTCGTCGTAGGCCGAGGGCTCGCCTGAAGATCCGTCACCCGCCGAGCCGAACCCGTCGTCCGTGGTGCGCGCGGGCTTGCTCTGGCTCGGCCGCGAGAACTTGGCCGTTGGCGCCTTCGGCGCCTCGGAAGCGGACTTGTCGACCGGCGCCTCGCCCGGAGGAGCAGCCGCACCGACGACGCAGGTGACGGCCCAATCGACGCCGAACACATCGCGCAACGCATCACGAATGACGTTTGCGTTCCGCGATTCCTGCAGCCTCTTTGCCAGCGGTGCCGAATCGTGGCCCAGGGTGATCGAGCCCGGCTCCACAGCGCGCACCGACGCACCCGACAGCATCACCTCGACCGTGCGACTGCGCTCACGCACCTTGGTCCGGACCTCCGACCACACCGCACGCACAGCAGCAACATCTGGTTCATTCGACGCAGCAGTGGGCTGGGGCTGAGGCTCCGGTGTCGATGTGGGCTCGGGTGTGGGTGTGGGTGTGGGCTCGGGTGTCGATGTGGGCTCGGGCTCGGGCGCGGGCTCGGGTGTCGATGTGGGCTCGGGTGTCGGTGTGGGCTCGGGCTCGGGTGTGGGTTCCGGCTCCGGTGCGGGCTCAGGCGCTGGCTCAGGTGCCGGTGCCGGTGCAGGCGCCGGTGCTTGCAGGGCCGGTGCTTGCTCCGCCTCGACCGGGGGTGAAGCGGCACGCATCGACGGGCGCACGAACTTCGGCGCGACCTCGTCGACCGGAGCCTGAACCGGCGCCGCGATCTCGGCCCGCGGCGGCGCAGAGATCTGATCCACCGCCGCCTGCTCGCCCGCCGGGAGGGTGACGTCGAGACGTCGCTCGAGACGCTCCAAGCGTTGCAGCACAGCAGATTCCGCGTCCGACGCCGAAGGAAGAAGCATGCGCGCGCACATCACTTCGAGAAGCAGACGCGGCGCCGTGGCCCCACGCATTTCGCCGAGCCCGGAGTGGATGATTTCTGCGTAGCGAGCGAGCGTCGCCGACCCAATTCGTGTCGACTCCTCCCGCAGGCGCTCGAGAACATCGCCCGGAACGTCGACGAGTCCGCGCTCCCCCGCGTCCGGAACGGCGCGCATCAGAATCAGGTCACGGAGGCGTTCGAGGAGGTCGACCGCGAAACGTCGGGGGTCGTGGCCTGCGTCGACCACTTTGTCGATGGTGCCGAACAGCGAACCACCGTCGCCTGCGGCGAGTGCGTCGACTGCGTCGTCGATGAGCGCGACGTCGGTGACACCGAGAAGCGACAGCGCCCTCGGGTAGGTGACGCCTTCCGGGCCTGCACCTGCCAGCAACTGGTCGAGCACGCTCAGGGAGTCACGGGGCGAACCTCCACCCGCCCGGATGACGAGAGGGAACACCGGGTCCTCGACGTGCACGTTCTCCTGCACGCAGATCTTCTCGAGCAGACCGCGCATGGTGGACGGCGGCAGCAACCGGAAGGGGTAGTGGTGAGTACGCGAGCGGATGGTCGGGAGGACCTTCTCCGGCTCGGTGGTGGCGAAGATGAAGACGAGGTGCTCGGGCGGCTCTTCGACGACCTTGAGCAGGGCGTTGAAGCCTGCCGTGGTGACCATGTGGGCCTCGTCGATGATGAAGATGACGTAGCGCGACTCGGCGGGCGCGTATACGGCTTTGTCACGAAGATCGCGGGCATCGTCGACGCCGCCGTGGCTCGCGGCATCCATCTCCACAACGTCCAGATTGCCGGGGCCACCCGGGGCGAGCGCGACGCAGGAGTTGCAGACCCCGCACGGCGTGGACGTCGGCCCCTCGGCGCAGTTGAGGGATCGGGCGAGGATGCGAGCGGAGGACGTCTTGCCGCAGCCGCGTGGACCGGAGAAGAGGTATGCGTGGTTGATTCGATTGGCATTGAGCGCAACGCTCAACGGCTCGGTGACGTGCTCCTGCCCAACTACCTCGGCAAACGTCGCGGGACGGTACTTCCGGTAGAGAGCCACGCCCAGAAGGGTACCGGCGAGCACCGACTGATACGTCGATGGCCCGGCACCACCGTCAGGACGACGTTTCGCGCACCATACGGATCCGCGACAGCTCGATACTGCGTCGCGCGCCTGTCCGCTGCGACCTGCCGTGAACGACCCCTGCGGCCAGCACAGCGTCGTCGATCTCGTCCTTGGCAATGCCCGTTTTCGGGTCTGCGACGTCCACCGAGATACCGCCGCCCGACGCCACCGCACGAGCGAGGACATCCAGGTCGCGGGCAGGGAGGGCGCACCACGCTCGGATAGTCCGCGCTACCCGGTCGGCGTCGACGGGCAGGGTCGTTCCCGACGTCAGAGCCGCGGCGAGCATGGCCGGATCGGTGCCGGATCGAGTGATCGACGACGACGCGCGGTCGACGTGACGCGCACGCGCCGGGCCGGAATCTTTCCGTGCGGCCTCCGCGACGTCACTGCCGGTCGCGACACTGCGCGCACCGTCTCGAATCAAGTAGTCCAGAGCTTGTGGGATGTCCGTGACCGCGGCATCGGACAAGGCGGCGAGCAGTGCGTCGGCGTCGCCACCGTGTGCGTGATACCGCCCGATCGACGCGGGAGTGAACTGCCATGTCGATGCGGCATCCTTGCGCACGGCATCGGCGCACGACCCGAGGAGCTGCGACACGCGCTCGCCAACGGGCCCGGACACGACGGCCGTGAGGTCGGGCAACAGTCGAAGCGTGGATTCCGACCGTTCCACGATGCGGGTGACGACCGGCAGAACTGCATGCTCGACTGCGGCCGTGTCGGCATGCCCCAGCCGACCGAGTACCCGTGAGAGTTCGGTGGGCGCATGTTCCGCGAGAACCCCGAGCCACGACGCCTCCCGCCACAGTGCGGCCGGGTCCCCGGGCTCGGCGGCGTCGACAAGGACTGGCAACTTCCATTCCAGGTAGCGAACGGCGTCGGCTTCGTCGACAAAACCGTGGTCGGGAACGGAGGCCATCGCCGCGTGCCGTAGCACGGCGGACGATGGGGTATGGCGTGATAGACCTAGGGCGGGAACGGGTTTGGCATTGACGGAGGCGCGATGGGTGGGCGATCCGTCGGTACACCACCATGCCGCGATCAGCGTGGACAGCTTTTTCGGGCGTTCCCACGCAGCCCAGGCGGACAGTGCGGCGCCGGCGCGCACCACCCCGCCCCTCGCATCTGCCAGTCCTGCTCGCACAGCTAGTTCCAGTGCGAGTTCGACCACCGACTGATGTTCGGCGTTTACCGCGGCACCGAGTAGACGAAGGTCTCGGACACCGACGCCACCGGCCTTGCGCAACGGAATGTTCTCCGAAACGATGTGTTCCACAACAGCGTCGACGAGCTCGCAGAATCTGGCCACGTTCAATTCCTGCGATCGGCCGGCGCCGCCGCGCGACGGCGCCACCACGGGTTCTGCGACGGACATCCCGTCTCCGAGAGGTAATCGGAGTCCGTTCAGCGGCACCGCCGCGTAGTCCACACCCGCGGGCCAGGCAAGGCCGTACCCGACGAGCAGTCCGAGTGCCAGGTCGATTTCGGACGTTGTGTTGACGCCACCCTCGTCGAGTCGGGTCGCGAGTGCGCTACGAGAACTGCTGTGCTGCAATTCTTCCAGTACTACGAGCGAGCCGTGATCGAGCGAGCGCAGCGCCGCCGACACGGAGACCGGCGTGCGGAGCAGATGCGCGAGCGCGGAGTACGTACGGGGCGGTGGATCGACGGCGGCGTCGGAACGTCGCGCGAGAAGTTGCGTCAGCGCGGCCTCGTCGAGATCGGCCAACCACTGCTCGTACGTCGTCACTTCTTCTTCGCTGCCGCCTTCGCGGCCTTCTTGAACTCGCGCACTTCGAGCAGGGTCTGCGAGTCGACGACATCGGCGATGGATCGCCTGGAGCCGTCGTCCCCGTATGCACCTGCAGCCTCGCGCCAGCCGTCCGGGGTGACACCCATCTGCTTGCCCAGCAATGCCAGAAAGATCCGCGCCTTCTGATCGCCGTATCCCGGTAGCGCTTTGAGCCGCTTCAGCACCTCGGCGCCGTCGGGTTGGCCGCGGCGCCAGATTCCATCAGGCTTGCCGTCGTAGTTCTCGACCAGAAATTCTGCGAGACCCTGAATCCGTTTCGCCATCGAACCCGGGAATCGGTGGACCGCGGGTGTTTCCGCGCAGACCGCGGCGAATTTTTCGGGATCGGCTCGGGCGATGGTGTCGACCTTCAAATCACCCAGGCGGTCGATCAATTTCTTGGGACCGGCGAACGCCGACTCCATCGGGACCTGCTGGTCCAGCAGCATCCCGATCAGCAGCGCGAACGGATCCTCGGCGAGGAGCGCATCGGCTTCGGCGTCGCCGACCAGGTGCAGTGTGCGAGACATGCCCGACATCTTCTCACGCACGACGCACGCGGTCGATGTCGCTAGGTGATCGACACGGGCTGCGTGATGTCGTCGATCGGCAGTGTTCCATCGACCACCGCACCGACGCGGACCGTGTTCAGCGTGATGAAACCGCCGTGATTGTCGAGGAAGGCGGTGTCCGCGGCATCCCGACCGGTGGCAATGCGCACGAGCGTCGACCTGGGCGCAAGGTACGTGGGGTCGACCACGCGCCACTGCCCGTCGACGAACGCCTCGGCCACGGCATGGAAGTCCATCGGATCGCAGCCCGGCGCGTAGACGGCGACGAGCCGAGCGGGCACATTGACAGCTCGGAGCAGTGCGACGACGAGGTGGGTGTAATCGCGGCACACTCCTGCACCCGCAAGAAGGGTATCGACTGCGCCGTCGATCGGATCACTGCTACCAGGCACATATTTCAGGCGCGACCCGACCCACGCCGACACCTCCGCCAGCAACTTCTCCGACGGTTCGTAGGATCCGAACTCCGTGGCCGCGAACCCGAAGAATTTGTCTGCCTCGGCGTAGCGACTGGGCCGCAGGTACAGCGACAGGTCGTAATCCGACACGGGTGCGGGTTCGGTGTTCCCGTGAATGGTCGCCGAGTACGACACCTCGAGCCTGCCCACCCCGGCGTGCAGTTTGTGTATTCGGGTGCCGTGGGCTCCGCTGATCTCCTGCGCCTCGACCGGCCGTCCGTCCAGCGTGAAGGACAGCGCTTCCCAGACCTCGGCGCCCGGGTGAGGTGCGACCGCGATCTGGAATTCCAAGGTGCTGGCGTCGGTGACATCCACATCGAGATAGGCCGAGACGTCACGTTTCATCGGACTGATTTTGCCACCGAACGAGCGAGAATGCAGATCAGAACTCCTCGGGGCGGAATTCACCGGTGACAAGGAAGATGACGCGCTTCGCCACTTCCACGGTGTGATCGCTGAACCGCTCGTAGTACCTACCCAGCAACGTGATGTCCACGGCGGCCGGAATACCATGCGGCCAATCCGGCGCCGACGTCAAGGTGAAGAGGCTCCGGTGGAGCTCGTCCATCGCCTCGTCCTTGGTTCGAAGCTCGGCGGCCAGTTCGGCATCGCGCGCCTTCAACACCACGGCCGTGGCTTCGGCCTGTTCCACGGCTACGCGGCCCATCTCGGCGAAGACGCCCTCGACCTCGGAGGGAAGAACGTGCGCTGGATGTCGTCGACGAGCGAGTTCGGCGATATGGATGGCAAGGCCGCCCATGCGTTGAAGATCGGCCACGATGTGGATACCGCTGACCATGATGCGCAGATCGAGCGCAACGGGTGCCTGCAACGCGAGCAGCGAGAACGCCTTGTGCTCCCAATCCGCGGCGACAGTATCGATGGCGTCTCGTCCGCTGATGGTTTCCTCGGCCAGGCTCAGATCGGCCGTCAACAGAGCGCGGGTGGCCGACGCCATCGCATCCTCGGCGAGCCGGCACATCCCCGCCAGATCGGCTGCCATGGAGTCGAGCTGGTCGTTGTAGTTCTCACGCACAGCTTCGATCCACCTTGTGTTGTCGTTCGCAGTTACCCATGGGTAGTTGGTCCTCACCGTCGTGCGTCGTTCACCAGTACCCAGAAGCGCATTCTCCTACACCCCGACGCACTTGTGGGATCGTTGCACCCCGTGACGGTTGTGAAGTCCATTCTGCTCTTCGGTGTCGCCGCGGTCTTCGAGATCGGCGGTGCCTGGTTGGTGTGGCAGGGCGTACGCGAGCATCGAGGCTGGTTGTGGATCGGCGGCGGCGTCGTTGCACTCGGCCTCTACGGCTTCGTCGCGACCCTGCAACCCGACGCGAACTTCGGCAGGATCCTCGCCGCGTACGGAGGGGTGTTCGTCGCCGGGTCCCTCGTTTGGGCAATGGTGGCCGACGGTTTCCGGCCCGACCGGTGGGACGTCACCGGCGCCCTGGTCTGTCTCGTGGGCGTGGCAGTGATCATGTACGGGCCGCGTTGATCTGCGGCCCGTACATGCGCTGCTGCTAGCCGCAGTTGGAGGGTGCCGGTACTCCGTGGAAGCGATCCTTCATCCAGTTCTGGGCTTCACCGAGTCCGAGAAGGTCCGGGATGAGGTGGCCTGCACCCGACCCGGGCACGATCGCGGGCACCTGCGCCGGGCTGAACTGAACGGTCGCGTCCTTGCCGCACCAGGCACCGGCCAGCTCGACGGCCTGGCCATGCGGAACGATGTCGTCGGACGTGCCCGAATGGATCAGAACGGGAGCCGTAGGTGTGCGCTCGCCGATCTTGTTCTTGGCCAGGATCTGCTGGGCCACCGGGAGTCGATCCAGCACGATCGACATCGGCTCACCGGAGTTGGTGTACTCGGACGTGCGGTGCAAACCGTACGTCAGGATCGTTTCGCCCACACACTGATCAGCGACCCCGTTCAGCATGGCCTGTCCAGCGGCATTGATGTTCTCGTCGATGACGGCCCGCAAGCCCGGATCGGACTCGAGCAGTCCATTGAGGGTGTATCCGACCACGCCGGTGAGGATGGTCCCGTCGACCTGATCGAGGGTCTGCTTCAGGTCGGCAGGAGGTGCGCCTGCATAGGTGCCGACGAGATCGAGCTCCGGTGCGTACTCCCCCGCGAGTTCTGCGGCAGCCGCGACGGCTCCGCCGCCCTGCGAGTAGCCGTAGGTGCCGACGGGTCCGTCGGCACTGATCTTGGTGCCGGCCAACTTCTGCGCTGCGCGGGCAGCGTCGAGTACGGTGTGCGCCTGGGACGCCCGGTTGACGTAGGTGTGCGCTCCCGGCGTGCCGAGACCCTCGTAGTCGGTGATGACGACGCCGTATCCCTGCGCGAGCATCGAGTACGCGGCAAGCACCTCGTACTCGACCATGAAACCCAGCGGCGGCGTGTAGGTGATGACGTTGTTCAGCATCTTCGACGGTGCGCACTGGTCGCCCTGGCCCTGCGTTCCCGGGGCGAGGACGACGAGCGGGCGCGGGCCCGGGCCGGTCCAGTCGGCCACCGGATCGATGTAGGTGCCGGTAATGGCGATCGGGTCGTTGTTGGAGTCGTTGCTGCGGTACATGATTCGGGTGGCTTCACCCGGGAGCGTTCCGCCGATACCCGGTACCGACAGGGCCAGGTGTGACGGTTCGGTCCGGATGAGAGCGCCCGGCGCCGAGGCGGGCAGCGGACTCGGTGGCGTATAGAAGTCCGATTCCACGGTCGATCCCGTGGACGATCCGGACGGCTGCTGCGCCGATGCCTGAGG
>NZ_JBAWFH010000444.1:0-7143 GCF_049591685.1 Rhodococcus sp. (in: high G+C Gram-positive bacteria)
TCGCCACACACGCGTGGATGACGCGCTTGACCCTGGGCTTCGGTGAGGGCATCCGGGTGTTGGGGCCTCCGGAGCTTCGTGACAGCGTCGACGAGCGTGCCCGCGGCGCACTCTCGGCGTACGCCGATCTCGACCGACTCGATACCGGTCGATAGTTCGACCTACATGCCATCGGGGTGAACGTGAAGAAAACGTCCGGCCACTGAGCAGCCTGCGGTGCAGTAACTCGGGTAGGCTCGGAACATCTGATCTTGGGAGGTTTTCATGGGATTCACAAGCCCGTGGCATTGGGCCATCGTTGCTGTGGTCGTCGTCATTCTGTTCGGTTCGAAGAAGCTGCCCGAAGCAGCTCGCGGATTGGGTCGCTCGCTTCGCATCTTCAAGAGCGAGGTCAAAGAAATGCAGAACGACGGCAAATCCGATGCACCGGCGGCCCCGGCTTCCACGCCGGCTCAGCTCGACACCGCTGCGCAGGCAGACGTTCGCGCGAGCGACATCCACGCCACGAACGGCGCGCACGTGCAGCCGGATTCCAAGTCGGCCTGACGAAAGACTGCGACAAACCGGGGCGCCAGCGCGCCCCGGTTCACCGCTGAGCGAAGACAGAGAATGCGAATCCCGTTCGATCCGAGGCGCAGCAAGCGCCGACTGAATCCCGACGGCACCATGTCGTTGGTCGATCATCTCTACGAGCTTCGTACCCGCTTGATGTGGTCGCTCCTCGCGGTCGCGGTCACCACGACGTTCGGGTTCTTCTGGTACTCGCACACGCTGCTCGGTATCAGTAGCCTGGGCGACATTCTGCGCGGCCCCTACTGCTCACTCGAGCCCAGTTTGCGCGCCAACTTGAGCAACGACGACCAATGCCGACTGCTGGCGACCGGGCCGTTCGATCAGTTCCTCTTGCGCTTCAAGGTCGCGTTCACGGCGGGCATCGTGATGGCCTGCCCGGCGTGGCTCTATCAAATTTGGGCGTTCGTCACCCCTGGGATGTACAAACAGGAGCGGCGTTACGCGATCTCCTTCGTCAGCGCGGCAGCCGTGCTGTTCGTGGGTGGAGCCGTTCTCGCTTACTACATCGTCGCCAAGGGCCTGCACTTCCTGTTGTCGATCGGCGACAACGTCCAGATCACCGCACTCGGCGGTGAGCAATACTTCGGCTTCGTCGTCAATCTGCTCATCATCTTCGGCGTCAGCTTCGAAATCCCACTGCTGGTGGTGGCCCTCAACTTCGTCGGTGTGCTCACCTACGAGCGCCTCAAGGCATGGCGTCGTGGATTGATCTTCGGCCTATTCGTGTTCGCGGCGATTGCCACCCCGGGGCAGGATCCGTTCTCCATGCTTGCGCTCGCGTTGGCGCTGACCGTGCTGTTCGAATTCGCAGTGCAGATCGCCCGCATCAACGACAGGCGTAAATTGCGCAAGAGAGCCGATGAATGGGGTGAAGTGTCCGATGACGAAGCAACGTCGATCGATTCAGCAAGTTCCATCGAGTCACCGATCTCGGTGCAACCACCAGCGCACCAGCCCGCACAGCCGAACAGGGACTTTTCGGACACGATCTGACGTGGTCGAGTGACCCTGTCCACTTCCGAACGGAAACCAATCTCGGAGCTACAACGGTTCGCGGGTGAACTGAGTTTTCCGCTCGATCGATTCCAGGTCGACGCCTGCACCGCACTCGAAGCCGGCCACGGGGTTCTCGTGTGTGCCCCTACCGGCGCGGGAAAGACCATCATCGGTGAATTCGCCGTGCATCTCGCCTTGGCTGCGGGACGAAAGTGTTTCTACACCACCCCGATCAAGGCGCTGAGCAACCAGAAATTCGCGGAACTCACTGCGCGATACGGTCGCGACACGGTGGGCTTGCTGACCGGTGATTCGAGCATCAACCCGAATGCACCGATCGTCATCATGACCACCGAGGTGCTGCGCAACATGCTGTACGCATCCTCCGATGCACTGCATGGGCTATCCCACGTCGTCATGGACGAGGTGCACTACCTCGCCGATCGGTTCCGCGGCGCGGTCTGGGAAGAAGTCATTCTGCATCTGTCGCAGGACGTCCGTCTGGTCAGTCTGTCGGCGACCGTCAGCAATGCGGAAGAGTTCGGCGCCTGGATGGAAACCGTGCGGGGTGACACGACGGTCGTCGTCGACGAGAACCGTCCGGTACCGCTGTCGCAGCACATCATGGTGGGACGAAGACTGTTCGACCTGTTCGACACGCGGGCGCAGTCGGGTGACGGCGCCGCGAAGCTCGTGGTCGATCGCGAACTCGTTCGGCACGTCAAACAACGACAATCACTCGAATACGTCGACCGATGGCAGGCGCCGCATGCGCGAGGCCGTGGGCGCAGCGGGCACGGGACCAGTGCCAACAACCGCCCGTTGCCCAGACCCGAGGTCATTGCACGGTTGGACCAGGAAGGTCTGCTTCCTGCGATCACGTTCATCTTCAGCAGGGCGGGCTGCGACGGTGCCGTCACACAGTGTCTGAGGTCGCGGCTGGTGCTCACAACGCCCGAGCAGGCCGAGGAGATCCGGTACATCGTCGACAAGCACACCTCCGAACTGCCACGCGAGGACCTCGAGGTCCTCGGCTTCTGGGAGTGGCGCGAGGCGCTGGAACGCGGGTTGGCGGCGCACCACGCGGGCATGTTGCCCGTCTTTCGGCACACCGTCGAGGAACTGTTCGTCAAGGGACTGGTCCGTGCGGTGTTCGCCACCGAAACGTTGGCGCTCGGAATCAACATGCCCGCCCGAACGGTCGTGTTGGAGAAGTTGGTCAAATTCAACGGCGAAACCCACGCCGAACTGACCCCCGGTGAATACACCCAGTTGACGGGGCGGGCCGGCCGCCGTGGCATCGATGTAGAGGGCCATGCCGTCGTCCTCTGGCAGCCCGGTACCGAGCCGACCGAGGTTGCCGGGCTGGCCTCGACGCGCACCTTCCCGTTGCGCAGTTCGTTCCGGCCCGGCTACAACATGTCGATCAATCTGGTCGAGCAGTTCGGCGCAGCCGATTCCCGTACCCTGCTCGAGCGTTCGTTCGCGCAGTTCCAGGCCGATCGTTCCGTCGTCGGCCTCGTTCGGGGAATCGATCGGAACGAGACCACGCTGGCGCAGTTGATCACGCGGCTGGGCGGTACCGATGGCGACTACTTCGAATACGCCAAGTTGCGTGAGCGTTTGAAGGAGCGGGAGAAGACACTCGAACGGCAAGGCCGTCAAGATCGACGTGATCGTGCGGTGGAGTCGTTGCAAGCACTCGAGCGCGGCGATGTCGTGTCGGTGCCGAGCGGGAAGCGCAGCGGTCTCGCAGTAGTCCTCGAGCCGGACGACGATCGCAACGACCCGCGACCTCTCGTGCTCACCGAGGACGCCTGGGCTGGGCGCCTTTCGGCGGCCGATTTCCCGTCCGCCGCGGACCCCGTCGGCCGGATGCGGTTGCCACGGTTCGTCGACCACCGCACCGCGCGCACTCGACGGGATCTGTCCGCTGCATTGCGGTCGACAGGTTTGTCGGCGCCGTCGGGTCGTCGAAGGATCAAGTCGACTGCCGCCGACGACCGGGAACTCGCCACACTCCGCCGCAGTATTCGCTCTCATCCGGTGCATTCGAGTCCTGATCGTGACGAACTGGGCCGCGTGGGGGAGCGATACAACAAACTCGCCCGGGACACCGAGTCCATGCGTCAGAAGGTATCGGCAACGACGAATTCGTTGGCGCGCAGCTTCGATCGAATTCTTGCGTTGCTCAGCGAACGCGATTACATCACCCCGGGAAGGAACCCGCAGGTCACCGAGCACGGCGCGCGGCTCGGCCGCATCTACTCCGAATCCGATCTATTGGTCTCCGAGTGTCTGCGTCAAGGGTTGTGGCGTGGACTGTCTCCGGCCGAGTTGGCTGCGGTGGTCTCCGCTGTGGTGTTCGAGTCCAGGCAGGAAGGCGACACGACGCCCCAGGGACCGACGGGACCCGTCCGACATGCCCTGTCGGAAACGGTCCGGGTGTGGAACGAACTGCGTGCCGACGAGGCTCGTCACCAGCTTGCGCCCACGCGCGAGCCGGACATGGGCTTCGTGACGGCGGTGTACCGATGGGCGAGCAACCATTCGCTGGTAGAGGCGCTCGTTGCTGCAGGCGACAACGGAAAAGCATTGTCGGGAGGCGATTTCGTACGCTGGTGCCGCCAGGTCATCGATCTCCTCGATCAGGTACGGCTGGCCTCGCCCGACCCCGAGGTATCGAAGTCTGCGTCCAAGGCGGTCGCCGCGCTGCGGAGGGGCGTCGTCGCGGTCGACGCTGCGTGAACGCGTCCGATATGGTTCGATCGGCCGCGCCGGTGGTGCGTAGGGTGACGGCCGATCAACCGATACGAGTGGAGGCGTGATGAGCGGCCCTTACGGTCCGAACAACCCCGACGATCAGTGGGCCCCTTACGGCGGCGCACATGGGGATGCGCCCGACACCGGAACGACCGATACGGGGGAAACGTACGCGACACGATCCTCGGACGAGGACGGCAAGTCCGAGGGGTCGAACCAGAACGCCGACAACCCGACCCAGTATCCCCAGGGCCAGTATCCCCAGGGCCAGACTTCCCAGGGCGGCTACCCGCAGGGCCAGTACCCCCCGACGGGCTACCCGCAAGGCGCGCATCCTCAGCCGTACGGGCAGCCATCGCAGCCGCCTGCCCCGTATGCGGAGGGACAATATCAGCAGCCCGGCTATCCCCAAGGCCAGTATTCTCAGCCGGGCTACCCACAGCAGGGTTACCCCCAGCAGGCAAGCCATGGCACGCCGACTCCGTCACCCAACCCCCAGGCGCAGTATGCGCAGCCCGGCTATCCGCAGAGCCAGTACCCCCAAGGGCAGTATCCCCAAGGGCAGTATCCGCAGGGGCCGTACCCCCAGGCGGGCTACCCGCAGGGGCAGTATTCGCCGCAGCAGTACGGGCAGGGCCAGTACGCATCGAACCAGCAGTGGGACCAGGGCCGGCCACCAGCGGCGCCGGCCACGAACTCGAACTCGAAAACTCCGCTGATGGTCATCGGCGGGCTGTTGGTCGCCATCGCGGTCATCGGCGCGTTGGCGTTCGCATTCGGTGGCTCCAAGAATCTCGACCGTGCGGCTGCAGAATCCGGCGTCGAAGAGATCGTGACGGGTACCTATGGCGCGTCGACGGTATCGGACGTGTCGTGCCCCGACGGCGAAAAGGTCGAGCAGGGTGCGTCGTTCGAATGCACCCTGCAGGTCGACGGTGTCGGCAGAACGGTGACCTTGACGTTCACCGACGACGAGGGAACGTACCAGGTGTCCCGCCCGCGTTGAGCGAGTGCATTTTCAGGCGCCGTGGGCCGAGAGCGAAGCCACGAGTCGGGTAACGGCGTTCGTGATTCCGAGTTCTTCGCCGAGCTGCGCGAGTCGATCGGGGTCGGCAGGCGCGGCCGGGATCACGTCCGATCGGGAGAACTTCACATCGGCGTCGGTCACCACCCTGACCACCGGAAGCGCGGCGTCGAGGTAGTCGGCTGCAGCCGCGAGTTTCGCGCGGACACCATGCGCCATGTCGGACGTAGGGTCGAGCGCTGCGGCACGCAACGCAGCGACCGATCCGTACCGCAGCATCAACGTCGATGCCGTTTTCTCGCCGACGCCCTTTACGCCGGGCAAGCCGTCCGAAGCGTCACCGCGAAGTAGGGCGAGTTCGGCATATGCAGCGCCGGCGCGGTCGAGGGGCACACCGTACTTTTCGGCGACTTCGCTGGGTCCGAACAGTTCGGCCTTGGCAAGACCTCGGCCGACGTAGAGCACTCGCACCTGCACCGGTTCGTCGGCGGCGACCTGTAGTAGGTCACGGTCCCCGCTGACGACTACGACCGGGTCCGTTCGCTCCTGCGCGGCCAACGTTCCGAGAACGTCGTCGGCTTCGAGGTTCTCGGCTCCGGCGGTGGCGATACCGGCGGCGGCGAGAACGTCCATGATCATGTCGACCTGGGGCGACAGGCTGTCGGGTACTTCCTCGAATTCCGATGTCCCTGGCGCAGCTTCGGCCACTCGGTGCGCCTTGTACGACGGTATCGCGTCGACGCGGAACTGCGGCCTCCAGTCGAGATCCAGGCACACGGCGAGTCGGCTCGGCTCGGTGCGCGCCATCAATGCCGAAACCATGTCGAGAAATCCGCGGACAGCATTCACCGGCCGGCCGTCGGGTGCCGTAATCGATTCTGGCAGAGCGTAGTAGGCGCGAAACCATAGGCTGGCTCCGTCGAGAAGGAGTAGAGGCGACTTTCCCGGGGCTGTCATGGCACCCATCTTGCCAAACGCCGATAGCCTGAAGGCATGAGTTCCGATTCCGCCGCCCCACGCTTTCCGTCCGAGATCTACGGCGTACGCCTGGCCCGCGCCGCCGAATACGCTCGCGAAGCCGATCTCGCCGCACTGCTCATTTCGCCCGGGCCCGATCTGCAGTATCTGCTCGGTTCACGTGCCAGTTCGTTCGAGCGCCTGATCTGCCTTGTCGTTCCGGCAAACGGCGCGACGCCGACCGTCGTTGTCCCTCGCCTCGAACTGGCTGCGCTGAAGGAGTCCGCTGTAGGCGAACTGGGCCTGCAGACGGCGGATTGGGTCGACGGCGTCAGTCCGTACGACATCGTCGCCGACCTTCTCCCGCAGGGCGCAGCGACAGCCGTCGACGACGCCATGCCGGCTCTGCAC
Organism: Rhodococcus sp. (in: high G+C Gram-positive bacteria); assembly: GCF_049591685.1. Taxonomy (GTDB): domain Bacteria; phylum Actinomycetota; class Actinomycetes; order Mycobacteriales; family Mycobacteriaceae; genus Rhodococcoides. The sequence continues at coordinate 6,725 of NZ_JBAWFH010000444.1, forward strand.
TTCGTTCCACTGGCAACGAAATTGGGCCGCGTGCCCGTGTTGGCGACATCGGTACTGCGACGGCTACGCATGCTCAAGGACGACGCCGAGATCGATGCCTTGCGCCGCGCCGGTCAGGCAATCGATCGCGTGCACAGTCGAATGCCCGACTTTCTGAAGGTCGGCAGGACGGAGGCGGACGTGGCCGCCGACATCGCCACGGCGATCGTCGAAGAGGGCCATACCGAGGCGGCGTTCATCATTGTCGGATCGGGCCCGCACGGCGCAGATCCGCACCACGAGGTATCCGATCGGGTGATCGAAGAGGGCGACGTCGTGGTGATCGACATCGGTGGCCCGGTGGCCCCCGGATACAACTCCGACTCCACGCGGACCTACGTGATGGGCGAGCCGTCGGCAGAGATTGCGCGACGCTACGC
>NZ_JBAWFH010000445.1:0-26276 GCF_049591685.1 Rhodococcus sp. (in: high G+C Gram-positive bacteria)
AGAACGGCGAACTCACCGTGGACTGGGAGCCCTTCTTGGCAGGGATTTTCGAAGGCATCGTGGAACAGGGCAATTCGGAGACCGACTACTCGAATCCTCCGGCTTCTTCGGCGCCGCCGCAATCGAACGAGACCTACATCGGCACCTACTCCAGTCCGTTCTACGGCCCCGCGGAAGTGGTCGCAGACGGTGCCGGACTCGCTCTGAAGCTTGGCAAGAACCTCCAATCGACTTACCCCCTCACCCACTACGGCGGCGACACGTACTGGTTCGAACCTGTCGGAGAGAACTCGTCAGGGCCGACGGGGGCCCAGTTCGCCGTCACCGCCGGTGCACCGACGACCCTCACCGTCGAATACCTCAACCCTCTCGGTCTCGGCACGTTCGGAAAATCCTGACCCCCTCACACGATCGGACAATGGCGATGAACCGTAAAACACGCACTCTCCTCGCACTCCTGCTGTCGTCGGGACTCCTCGTATCAGCGTGCACATCCAGTAACGACAGCACCGATGCCTCCGGCTCGAGCGATGCGGACACGAGCACGAGCAGTGCTGGCTCCAGTGCTCTCGTCCCCCTCGATTCTGCGGCCATGGATGCCGTGGTCGACGCAAAGGCGAAGGAGTTCCGCGAGATCGGCATGGTGGTGCTGATCAGGACACCCGACGGCGAATACGTCAACACATGGGGCAGCACCGAATTGGGCAAGGCGACGCCTCCGACACTCGACACCAAGGTTCGAGTCGGGTCGAACACCAAGACCTGGACGGGGACGGTCATCCTGCAGATGGTCCAGGAAGGCAAGATTTCCGTCGACGACCCGGTGAGCAAGTATCGCCCCGACGTACCGAATGGAGACAACATCACCATCGGGCAGCTCCTCGATATGCGTAGCGGTCTCTACAGCTACACACAAACCACCGAGCTCAACCGCGCTCTCGACGAAGATCCCGGACGGGTGTGGGCACCCGAGGAATTGGTAGCTCTCGCACTGTCCAACCCGCCGACGTCGGAACCCGGCGCAGAGTACAACTATTCGAACACCAATACGGTGCTGCTCGGCCTCATCGCGGAGCAACTCGACGGAAAACCGATCGCCCAGATCTATCAGGACCGCCTGTTCACCGAACTCGGATTGAAAGACACCTCGTTCCCGGCGAACACCGACACCTCCATCCCCGCGCCGTACACCTCGGGGTATTCCTACAGCGGCAACCTCGAAACGTTCGGAGAAGGAAAAGAATCGCTGTCCCCCGAAAGGGTCGCTGCCATCGATGCGGGCACTGTGACACCGAGAACGACGACGAACGACAACCCGTCGTGGACATGGTCTGCAGGACAGGGAATTTCGACGGCCAACGACATTGCCACCTGGGTGAAGGCTCTTGGCGCAGGTGAGCTGCTCGACGCCGAGACCCAGCAGCTCAGGATGGACAGTGTCGTACCGAGTGATGCGGAGGGCACCGCGGCCTACGGGTACGGAATTGCACAGATGGGTCCGATGTACGGGCACATCGGTGAGATGCCGGGGTACAACTCCTTCATGGGGTACGACCCCGAGAACGACGTCACGTTCGTGGTGTGGGGCAATCTCGCCCCCGCGGTCGACGGCAATGCACCGGCCGCCCAGGTCGCGAAGGCATTGATTCCGTACGTATATGCGGGACCGTCGACCGAGGCATCGGATGACGTCGACGAGCACGGTGCCGACGCAGGCGAATGACTGCACCGGTGGACCCCGACATCCGCGTCGTTAGGATGGGCAATCACGACTTCAGGGGGACCAAGTGGCGCAAGGCGATCTCAACACGACGTCGTATGTCATTCTCGGACTTCTGGCGTCGCGAGATTGGACGGCATACGAGATTTCGGTGCAGTTCGGTCGCGGCTTCGCCGAACTGTGGCCACGCGCTGATCGGCAGTTGTACAACGCCCCCAAGAAACTGCTCGAACGTTCACTCGTTTCGGCGACGACCGATCCGGTCGGCACAGGGCGTAGCCGTACGGTCTACTCGATCACGGACGCCGGCCGCGAAGCCCTGGCAACGTGGCTGGCCACAGGGTCCAAACCGTCGGCGCTGGAATTCGAAGGCATGATCCGGGTGTTGTTTGCCGATCAGGGTTCACTCGACGATCTTCGAGTCAACATCACGACAATGCGCGAACAGGCTCAGCGGACTCGTGCGTTGTTCGTCGCTCACGCCGGACGGCTGCTGGACGTCGACAATTCGACGTTCCCTGCGCGACAACATCTGATGACGCTCGCGAACCGATTCATGATCGGGCACTTCAGCCATATCTCCGACTGGGCAGACTGGGCGCTGAGCGAAACCGAGACGTGGTCCGACACCCGTACCCCGGCAACGACGCATCGGGAGCGAAGCGGAGCCATTCTCGAAGAATTGCTGCAGAGAGACGACCAGTTGGACGGCAAGTCGAGCCCGTGACGGCAGCTGCCGTCGAGAAGTTACCGAGTATTCGACGTAGGACCGGCGGCGGTGCGTGCGCCGCCCGCTCCTGGATCGATCGGCCCCGGGGTAACCACCGTCGCTATGGGACCGCATCGATGACCTCTCCATTGCGCGGGAGCATGCCCTTGAAGGTCACACGCACAGAATTCGCGCGGCCAATGTCGCCGTTGTCGACCGCTTGAACATGGACGTACGGTTCGGTGCTGTTCCCAGGGTTCCCACATTCACCCAACACGTCCCCCACCTGCACACGTTGTCCTGGCTGCACCCTCGAGCTGCCTTGGCGCAGATGACAGAGGGCAACCACGATCCCCCCGCTGTCAAGCAGTACATGATTCCCGGCAAGTGCCATCCACCCCGCTCGAACTCGACGGCGCTGGGTGAGCGCATAGCCGATCGAAGGCAGGCCGCGATACGCAGAATGGTCGGGGTCGGCGTCGTACGCTGCTGAGACGACTCCCTCTACAGGTGCCAGCACGGCGCGCCCGAAGCCAGGAAACTTCGCCGGCCGTTCCGAACGCACGAGAGAGGCGAACGTGACCGGCGCGGTGCGTCCCGCCGCGTCGACGGGCACGAAGTCGATCGCATACGGCGTCGCGAACGATGCCGTGCCGTGGCTGGGCACACGATCGGCGGGGCTCGAGTGGACCACAATGCGACTCGCTGCGGTAGGGCTCGGAGACGACGCCTTTCCACACCGCCACATCGACAGGACTGCGGCGCTGCAGAGGTTGGGCGCTTCGCGACTCTCGCACAGCAACATTGGTCGAAAAATCTGTAAAAAAGTTGCCTCGAAGCTCTTGGCACTCCCCGAGCGAGAGTGCTAATTTAGGTCTCGCACAGTTGAAGAGCGGCCCGCCACCGGGGCGGGTGCATCTGGGAAGCAGGAGGTGGTTGCTGTGCTTCGCTTCGATCCTTTCCGCGACTTCGATTCCCTCGCCGCCAGCATGGTGGGCGCCTCGACCGGTTCCGATCGTGCGCCTCGTTTCATGCCGATGGATCTGTACAAGGTCGACGATCACTACGTTCTGAGTGCCGACCTTCCCGGCGTCGACCCCGGATCCATCGATGTCGACGTCGATCGCGGAACACTCACCCTCACCGCACATCGCTCGTCACCCGAAAGTGATGGTGTGCAGTGGATTTCGTCCGAACGCTTCGCCGGGACGTACAGACGCCAGCTCTCGCTCGGAGACGGCGTCGACCCAGACCGTATCTCGGCGTCGTACGACAACGGCGTTCTGTCGGTGACGATTCCGCTCGCCGAACGCGCGAAGCCGCGCAAAATCGACATCGCCCGTGCCGACAACGAGCAGCGATCGATCGAGACACAGTCCGGCTGATAGAAATGCGCTCGAGGAATTGAGGCCGATCCCGGCAGTGCCCACGGCGGGCACTGCCGGGATCCTTCTATCAGGAGTCGATGGTGAACACAATTGTGTGGCAGACGAGCCCGGAGCGCGAAGCGTGGTGGCAGGCTGTCGTGGGCATCGAGCGAAGCGCACTCGAATGCGACGTAACCGACACCCTCGAGCAAAGCCAAGTCGTACCGTTGGACGACGATTTTTACCCGCACACCGTCAAAACAACGGCCGCCCACGTGCGCCGGCGACGGATGACCGTTGCCGCCGCAGAAGTGGTCCAGGGCGCTCCGCTGCTCGATGTCGCGGTTCGGGTACGGCTCGGCCGAGGCGTTCGGGCGGGCTTTCCGCGCCGTGCACGGTGCGGGCCCAGCAGATGTGCGCAAAAACGGCGGCCCCCTTCGAACACAACTGAAACTCACACTCCGACTGAGCGTAAAAGGTAACTCGTCAATGGACACTCGCATCGCCAACCGCCCATCATTTCGCCTCGCCGGTCACGCCACCCGCGATCCGCTCATCCACAACGGGGTGAACCCTCACATCGCAGCGCACATCGCAGCGCTTCCCGTAGACGAACATGCGCGACTCAAAGGACTCGGCAACACCGAACCCGCCGGCCTGCTCCAAATCAGCGCCGAAGTCGATCCCGACTACGCCGAAGGCAGCGAACTGACGTACATGCACGGCGTTGCGCTCGACGCGGCGAAGGCTGCGCCCGACGACCTCGACGTCATCGAGGTCACGGCCGGCGCGTGGGCGGTGTTCAGGGCAAGCGGCGCGTATCCGGCCGCGTTACAAGAGACCTATGCCGCGTCGGCAGCGCAGTGGTTTCCGTCGAACCCCTGGCGTCTGCGTCCCAGACCCTCGATTGTCGCGGTCCTCGACCGTGCCGAGGACTTCAGCACCGCGACAACCGAAGTGTGGATGCCGATCGAAAGCACGGAACGGACCAGCAACAGTGCAGTGCCGATACTCGAGACGAGCTGAGTCACGAGCTTCGCGACCATGTCGCTGGCAGGAGGCATCCACGCCTGGTACCGATCCCCATCGTGCTTTGGTCGCGCCGAGTTCGCTGACGCCGAACCTATCCGTGCCGCCTGCGGTACTCCTGTTCCGCTCCGGGGTGGAGGGGAATGGCGCCCGTCATGACGAGCGATCGGGCGTCGAGGAACTGGCTCCCGATTGCCTGGAGCGGAACCAACGCCGACGACTGGTCCAGCAGCGTGCCCACCAGCGCCGCGACGGTGTCGTCGGCCACGTCGGGATGCACCAGCAGCAAGTTGGGGATGCCGACCGTCGTGACCTCCGGATGAACGCCGTACACGTCAGCCGGTACCAGAACTGCCTCGTACGCGGTGCCGAACCCGCGTCGCAGATCCGCGACCACGCCGCCCAGGTCCAGGAGGCGGATAGCCGTCCGCAGATCGGCGAACGCCGGAGTCGGTAGCCCGCCCGCCCACATGACGGCGTCGATGTCGTTGTCGCCCAACGCTGTTCCCGCGTCGCTCATCGACAGCTGAACCTCGCGCATTGCACCGGCCTCGGAGAGACCCGACGCGTCGAAGATGCGCTGCGACACCAGGGTCGCGCCCGATCCGGGCGCCCCGATGCTGACCGTTCTCCCCCTCAGATCGGCCACTGTCTCGATGTCCGAGTCGGAACGCACTGCGATCTGGAAATAGTTCTCGTAGACGCACCCCACCGCCGCCAAATTTCGGCTCGGGTGGCTGTAGGCGGCGTCGGCGAGGGTGAGGGCCAGGTCGGCCCGGCCGGAATCCAACGCGTCGAGGTTGTCGATGGACCCCGCCGTCGTGATTGGGATGATTTTTGCCGCAACAGTTTCCGAGGCAACTCCCGCGAGTAGGCCGCCGAACTCCCAGAAGAACCCGCCGACCTCACCTGCCGCCAGACGCAGTTCCGGTGGCGGATCCGACGCGCAGGCCGCGACGCCCGCGCCGACGGCAAACAAGCCGAAAGCCCGCAGAGCTGCTCTACGCGAGAGCAACTCTGCGGGCGGGGTCATGCTGACACTCTAGGCCCGACAGTTACAGGGGTCCGTCTACTTGAACGCGCGGCCCTGCTCACGGTCCAAAACGGTCTCCGACTTGTTCCGCAGAACGAAGATGTACACCGCCAGCGACACCGCGATCACCACCGTCACGTAGAGGATGAACCACGAGACGTGCCCGCCGTTCTTCGCGGCCTGGTAGATCAGCGGAGCCGTCCCACCGAACGCGGAGTTGGCGAGGGCGTATCCCAGGCCGACGCCGAGTGCTCGCACATGGGAGGGAAACAGCTCCGCTTTGACGATCGCGTTGATCGAGGTGTAGCCGGTCAGGATGACGTAACCGACGCACACCAGAGCGAGGGATTGCACCACCGACGTCGCCGACGGCAGGTACGTGATGAGCACGTAGGTATAGAGCACGCCGCCGATGCCGAAGAAGACTAGCAGCGGCTTGCGGCCCACTTTGTCGCTGATCATTCCGCCGATGGGCTGCAACAACATCAGGAAGACGAGGCCGAACAGGTTGATCCACGTGCCGGTCATCCCGCGATCCTCGTACGCGGACTTGATCATCGACGGTGCGTTGACGCTGTAGGTGTAGAAGGCGATGGTTCCGCCGATCGTCACCATGAAACAGATCAACAGTGCGCGTCCGTGGTTGGTGAACAGCTCCTTGATCGACCCGGATGCCTGATCCGCTCCGGTGCGCACGGCGTCGAGTTGATCCTTCGTCAGGGACTCGTCCATGCTCCGACGCAGCCAGAACACCACCACCGCGGCGACACCGCCGATAAAGAACGCGATGCGCCAACCGAATTCCTCGATCTGACCACGGTCGAGAAAGGCCTGCATGATCAGCAGCGTCACCTGCGCCAGAACGTGGCCGCCGATGAGGGTGACGTACTGGAAAGACGAGAAGAATCCACGACGCTCACGTGTGGCGGCCTCGGACATGTACGTCGCCGACGCCCCGTACTCGCCGCCCGTCGCAAAGCCCTGGACCAGGCGAGACAGGATGAGAATGACCGCCGCCCACACACCGATGCTCTCCCTGCCCGGGGTGAGCGCGATGACCAGCGAACACGCCGCCATCATCGACACACTGAACGTCAGCGCGGCGCGTCGACCGTTCCTGTCCGCGTAGCGGCCGAAGAACCACGAACCGACCGGGCGCATCAGGAACGTGACCGCGAAGATGCCGTATACGTAGAGGGTGGAGTTCTTGTCGGCCGAATCGAAGAACTGGTTCTCGAAGTACGTGGCGAAGACGGTGTAGACGTACACGTCGTACCACTCGACGAGGTTGCCCGACGATCCGCGCAGCGTGTTGTACACCGCGCGGCGGGTGGCCGCCGGCGACGAGACGGGCGGGGTCGAGCTCGGCGAGCCGCCGGTCGAGATGGCCATGCAGGGTCCTTTCGGATGGAGATTGCTGCTGGTAGTTCACCCACTGTGACCGCCCGCACAGCGAGAACCAAACTGTTTCGCATTTCCTAACAGTCCCTTAGGAAACGGCCCTCGGTAGCGTCAGCTCTACCCGGAGTCCGGACGGCTCGGCCGCCCCGATCTGCATCGATCCCCCGGCACGCTCGGTCAGCGCATGGACGATGGCCAGCCCCAGACCGGTGCCCTCGCTCCCCGCATTGGACGCTCGGTAGAACCGCTCGACGATCGACGACACCTCGTCGGCGGGCACGCCCGGCCCGGTATCCGACACCCACAGTGCGATGTGGTCTCCGCAGTCTCGATACCCGATGTTCACGGCCGCACCGGCGCCGGCGTACTTCGTCGCGTTGCTGAGCAGAGCGTCGAGAATGCGGGTCAGGTCGTCGTCGGAAAGGGCAGCCACTGCCGTGTCGGATCCGTCGATGTGGGCGGTGAGACCGGCCGCGGTCATTGTGCTCGACCAGAATTCGACGCGGTTCGCCGCCACCGAACCCACATCCGACGCCACCGCCCGCGTATTCTTCGGCGTCTCCGCAGCGGCGAGGTCGAGCAGATCTTCGACGATGGTGCTGAGCCGGTCGACTTCGCGGGTTGTCTTGAGGTGGGCTTCCGTCGCCGAGTCCGGCACCCTCATCCCCAGAAGATCGAGACGAATCCTGAGCGCTGCCAGCGGGTTACGAAGCGCATGTGCCGTGTCGGCGACGAGGCGACGTTGCGCCGTGGTGGCCGTTTCGACGTCGTCGGCCATAGCGTCGAATGCACCGGACAGCGTCCGGACTTCGGGCGGCCCGACGTAGGCCGCCGGCTTCGGCCTCGGGGATTCCTCCATAGGTAACTGATTGTGGAACCTGTCGCCGAAGGAATGCACCCGCGACGCCAGCGCGGTCAGCGGCCGAACCACCCAGCGCGACAACGCAGCAGCGATGACGGCCACCGCCAGCAGAATGAGGAGGGCGCCCGCCGCGATGATCACCCACGCCTCCGCGACATCTCGTCTTGCGGACTCCGTGGACGCATCGATGACGACCGCGCCGTCGACCTGCGTTCCCCCGCCCACCGGCGCGGCGACCAGAACGGAAGGCTGCGACCACGGCGTCAAACCCGAAGGGACATCGCCGCGTTGGTTGCGGAGCGCCCCCGCGATCGCCTGCTGCACGTCGGTGCGGTCGACGTCGAGGCCCGCCGACGCGCGTACGGTTCCGTTGCGGTCGACGATGACGATGCCCTCGTCGTACAGGTCGTTGTAGCGCTGTAGGGACTCGCGGATCCGCGGCATCCCCGACGCGTCCTCGCGCGAGCTGAGCTCGGCGAAGAACGTCACTGCAGCGGAACGGTTCTCGGCGAACCGCTGCACCCGCTCCCGCCCCACCAACAAGGCAAGAGGGACCGACAGGGCGAGCACGACGACCGTCGAATAGATCATCAGGACCAGCAGGACGCGGCGCCGCACGTCAGGTGTCCCAGCGGTAGCCGAAGCCGCGGATGGTGACGATGGTGCCGGACCGCCCGAGCTTGGACCGCAGACCCGTCATGTGGACGTCGAGGGTGCGGGAGATGGCGACGTAGGCGTCGCCCCAGATGGCGTCCATCAGTTGCTCGCGGCTCACCGCCTCGCCCCGGCGGGTCACCAGATGGGCAAGGATTTCGAACTCCTTGGTCGTCAACGTGACCTCTCGGCCGTCGACCTCGACGCTGCGGCCCGCGAGATCGACGACGATGTCGCCCAAGGTCAGCCTGTCGGCTGCGGGTTCGTCCGACGCACCCCCGCGGCGCGCCGCCACCTCTAGCCGCGCGTACAGCTCACCGAGGCGGGCGGGTTTGACGACGTAGTCGTCCGCGCCCCCGCGCAGCGCCCGAACCACAGACCTCTCGTCGTCCCGCGCCGTCAGCACCACCACCGGCACCGAGCTGAGGGTCCGCAGCTTGCGGAGAACCTCGAGGCCGTCCATGTCAGGGAGCCCGAGATCGAGCAGCACGACATCCATGCCGTGGTAGCCGAGCAGCAGATCAGCCCCGCGGCGCATGCGGACGGCGACATTGCCGACCTCGGTCAGCGCATCGACCAGCGCGTCACCGAGCCCGTCGTCGTCCTCCACCACCGCAATACGCATCCACATGAAGATAGGCCACGGCGGTGCACGTGTTCGACGAGCTCACCTCCCGGACCCTCCGTCGTTCGAGGAGCGGACCGCGGTGGTCGCCTTCTCCAGGTTGCGACGGCCTCTCGCCGTGAGACGGGTGCGAAGAACCCCGAAGATTCGCAGCACGCCTCCATGGCCCGTGCGCAGCGCGGGGCCGTGCCGCAAGCAACATCAGGACCGTGATGCCTGTCGAAGGAGGTCGCGCGTGAGCTCGAGCTGGCCGAGGTGCTGGGCCAACTCGCGCACCAGGTGTGCCAACACCCACTCCGCGGTGGCAGTTGCGACCTCCGGGCGCGTGGAACCCGTGACGGTCCGATCGCGAATCCCCTCGCGGACTGCGACATTCACCCACTCGGGTAGGCGCGTACGAACATCACCAACCCGTGTAATCAAGTCTTCGACCCGGCCGGTGGCAGTGAACTCGGCGGCGCGGTCCCGCGGGATCCTCAGGCCGGCGATCACCGAGCCCGCCCAGTGCTCGATCACGGCGACGCAGTGGAACACGATGGCGTACGGACTGTTGGCGCCCGGCAGATCCGGTCGCGTGTTGGCCAGCTCGTCTCCCAGACCCCTCAGGATCTCGGTCATCGACGACAGGCTCGAGCCGGTGATCGCCAGAACGGCGTCCGCTACACGGCTTTGGGCGTCGTCTTGCTGCGACGTCACCACGGGTACGGCTCGAAGTTCTCGAAGGGGGAACAGCCGTACCGATCTTTACCTGTGTTGCACTGCATCACCGGACCGTACACCGGGCCCGCTCCGTCGACGACGAAGGTCAGGGGCTTTATGTCAGGTCGTATCGATCGGACGTAATTGGCATCCGATTGCCGGCTGCGTTGCGGCGGGGCGCGCGTGCGATCGGCGTGGACGACGGTCCCGCTCTTGCCGGTGGTCATCGCGGTGATGGGCAGTGGCAGGTGGCCCAACGGTCGATCGGCAGCGCGACCGGCCCTGGCCGGTCCGGCCACCCGCCCATCACAGGAAAGGTGTTGCCTCGCAGACGTGAGGCGATCAGCGACGTCAGCCACCCGTCGAGATCTTCAGGCCTGCGGGGGATGCCGTATCCGCGACCGGACGTCAGCCCAGAGCGTCGGCGATGCGCGGTACGAGCGCGTCGACGGCAAAGGGAATCGACAGCACAGAGTTGTACGTGATCGCTCCACGTTGATCGATCGTCGTGGGAATGATCGCGTTGTCGCGTCCTGCCTGCAGAGTGCCGAACAGTGGATTCTCGGCAACCACGTCGATGTCGGCCCCGGTTCCGAGGAAAAGCATCACATCGGCGTCGAGCATCGAAATGTTCTCTGCCGACACCGGAACGAAGAACTTGGTTCCGTCGTCCTCGGCCAGCACACCGTCGGGAATCCGGAATCCGAGCGAGGTCACGAATTGACCGCGGGCGTCACCGGGAAGATAGCCGCCGTACTGACCTTGATACGGCAGCACCACCGACGCAGTTCTCCCCGCGAACTCCGGGTTGTCGACTCGTGCCTTGTCGAGGGCCGCGGTGGTCCGTGCGTTCAACTCGGTACCCAGTTCGGACTCGCCCATGGCCAGGGCGATCGTGTCGGTCGCCGCCTCCCGCCCGACTGCATAGGCCGCCGAACCCTCCGGTCGCGCAATCGTCGGAGCGATCTCGCTGAGCTTGGCGTACGTCGCCTCGTCGAAGCCGGCGTTGATGCCGGTAATCAGATCGGGTGCCAAACTCGCGATCAGCTCGAAGTCCGGCGCGGAGTCCGAGCCCAGCAAGGTCAGTGGCGCATCGCCGACGAGTTCCTCAGTCCACGGCCCCAACCCGTTCTCGTAGAACGTGTAGCCGGTATTGCCGACCGGTACCGTTCCGAGCGCGATGGCAACATCCGCATCCGATACCCCCAGCGTCACAATACGTTCGGGCTTCTCGGTGACGGTGGTGCTGCCGTAAAGGTGATCGATCGACACAGGGAAAGCGCTGTCGACGGCCTCGGCGTCCGCGGAGCCGGTTTCCGAACTACCACAGGCAGTCATCGAGCCGACGACGGCGACCGCTGCCGCCAGCGCCGTCAGCCAGGTCCATTGACGTTTCACTACGTACCGCCCTCGCTTGTCGCCATTAGGTTAGGCGAACCTTAACAGGGCTACGGAAGCAGACGCACCCAGGCACTGCAGGCGTCTGCCTGCTGGGGAGCCCATATCGGGGCAGACCAGCGCAGGTCACCGACAGATCTACCTAGCGAAAACCGCGCTGAACTGGCGTTTCGATACGACGCTGCGGAAAATGCAATCTACAGGCGTGACATCGGGCCGCGTTGCCAGCCGGAAGGACTGAACTCGCGTCACCAACGGCGGCTCCGAGGGCTTTGATACCGAGTAGATCGAGTGTGCGTTGCAGCAGCACTTCGATACGGCGCGCCCTCCCGCGTTTTATGGACGCCCGCTACGTCCGCCCGCACCTCGGTGCTACTCAGAGAACCCGGAAGCGGGTCCTTCGCTTTACAAGTTTCACCATGCCCGTTGCATCCAATCGATCGAAGAGAGTCGCAGCGGCATCTCCAGTGGGCGTGTCGGCATCCTATCCCGCTGTCTGAAGCAAGCTAAACGGTGCCTCCAGATTGACCAAGATGGCGACCAGCTGGCGGCCATCGAGTCCTTGGTGGGCCGCGAGTAGTGGCACAACGGTGTTGACGTCGGGCGCGTGGTCAGAGATCTGTCTGATGTGCTCAATGTCCAACTTTGCTCCCCGTTTCACGGCTCTGCGCGCTGCAGCGCGGTACAGATCGGGTTCATCGGACTTAGTCGCGATGAAGGCGTCGAAGTCACCAAGGACCCGGTCGTGGAGTTCTGTAGGCGCGGCGTCGTCCTTGAGCAACCCGTGGATCAGGGTGTCGTTCATACGGGCAGCAGTCACAAACGGCCGGAGTGCGTCGTGGCGGACGAGCGCCTTGGCGACGGCCGGCCACCCTGCTGTCGCAAAGCGGTCGAAGGCCTCTTCGGTAGCTTCCACCAGACCACGGTCGAGTGCATCCGAAAATAGGTCGTCCGGTACTGGCTCGATTTCCGTCAAAGGCAGGTCAGACGGGTCAACACCCAACTGGTCGGCCAGCGCGGCGCGGTCTATCGCCTCCAGCTGTTCGTGCGCGTTAAGTAACTTCAGCGCTAGTCGTACATTCCGTGTAGGAGCCGGTTCTTCGGTTCCCCCAGCGTCGACCGAATCGAGCTCGCTTGAGATTTCGATGACAGCTCCGTCGGTCGTCAGGTGTCCTGCCAGTTCGGCGTCGACGCTGTGCTGGTCGATATAGGTGTTCAGGTTAGAGACCGTGAGAACGAACCGGTGCTGCCCAGCAAGCGCCTTTCAGGTGGCAGGTGCAGTCTGCGAGAGGTCAAGGACGGCGCTATCAGGGCTGCTGTGTTCCAGAATCAAGATCAGCTGGCTCGCGGACCATTCATGGTCCTCGCTGAGTAGCGACAGCATGGTCTCACGCCCCTCGACGGCATAGGGGGTAGCGGGGTCGGCGGCGGAGACCTGGAGATAGGTGTCGATGTCGGCGACGCAGCGTGTGTTGACGGCTTCATCGTTCGCAATGACGTCCAGCGACATCGACCCATGCACCCTTAGCCTGGCGCTTTCATGCCGGTGAGGTGTCACGGCGCGTTTCATTCAAAGAATGGTGCCCCGACCTTGGAGAATTCGACTTACCACAGTTGAAAAACACCCCGCTCGAGAGGCACCATTCCGGTGAGTCAGTCTACGTCGTCGTACCCCACCTTGTCCGTCGATGCCACCGGAACCGGGGTCGTGTCGCACGCCGCAGCGGTGACGTTGCTCCGAACCGCCGAGGCCACCGGACTCACCGCAGCCCTCTCGCAGAGCCTATCGCCGTGGCGGAAACCGTTGGCGCACTTCGACCCCGGCAAGATCATCACCGACCTCGCCGTGTCGTTGACGCTCGGTGGGGATTGCCTCGCCGACATCGCCACCCTCCGCGAACACTCGGCCGTCTTCGGGACAGTGCCCTCCGACCCGACCGTCTCCAGGCTGATCACCGCACTGTCCGCAGATGCACCCGCAGTGCTCACCGCGATCGAGACCGCCCGGGCATCGGCCCGCGCTACGGCGTGGGGACATGCCGGCGAACACGCTCCCGATCACGACATCACCGCGCAGAACCCGATCGTCATCGGCCTCGACGCAACTCTGGTCACCGCCCATTCAGAGAAGGAATCTGCAACCCCGACTTACAAACGAGGATTCGGATTTCACCCCCTGTTGGCGTTCGTCGACCACGGCACCGACGGAACCGGTGAACCCGTCGCGGCCGTGCTGCGACCCGGCAACGCCGGATCTAACACCGCTGACGACCACATCGCAGTGACACGGAAAGCGTTAGCGCAGCTACCGAACCTGCATGCTGTCCGGCCGGGAAAGAAGGTCCTCGTCCGCACCGACGGCGCCGGAGCCAGCCACAAATACCTGACCTGGCTACACAACAGAGGAGTGTCGTATTCCATCGGGTTCGGGATCACCGATGCCATGGTCACCGCACTGAGTGCGGCCCCCGAGGGCGCGTGGTCTGTCGCCGTCGACGCTGCGGAGCAGGTCCGCGACGGAGCGTGGGTCATCGACGCCACCGGCCTCCTCGACCTCCGGGCGTGGCCGACCGGGATGCGCGTGATCATCCGCAAGGAACGCCCGGTGCGCCGTGAGGCGCTGTTGATTCGAGTGGAGGTGAAAGACCTTTACCGCCGATCTTGTCGTAGCAGGACGGTGGAGCTGAGGGCAGCCTGATCCGGGTGGTGCCGGGGAGGGCGGGAAGCAGCCCTGACAAAGCCGGGACGTGTCAGCACTGCCAGATGGTGCGGGTTCGGCAAGCGGGACGGAAAGGAGTACGAGAGGAACCGGCGTTTACGTCTCTTCATCTTGCACCGGCTCAAATCTGGTGGATATGGGCCGGCAGCGGTGCACACCCACCCAAGGTGGTGGGGAACTCCTGGGTCGGATAGGTCGGCCGGCCGGGAGACCACGGTGACGTGCTGCGGGGTAGCCGTGGTGATGCCGCAGGGACAGAGTCGGGCTCCTCCTCCGTCGAACGAATCACAGTGAACACGGGAACCATCACGGTCCTCGCCGACCTCTGGGCATCCACCCAGCAGGTTCGGCTGGGCGCACCGACCGCCGATCGGGCCGCGATGGGGCGGAGCCGTCGTAGTACTCCGAGCCGGGGAAAGCCCGGCACATGGGGAAGGGCGGCAGCGGTATCGAGAAGGGAAGGAGACTGTAATACCGAAGGATGCGGCGGTGAATATCGTCGCCCCGGTCACGGCGGGCCCTGTGGGTCCTCGTGCGCGGGTATCGGGGATGCAGACCAAGCTTCACCATTGGGCGGCGGCCGATCCCGGTCGCAGGTTCGATGACCTGTTCAATTTCGTGCACGACCCGGCCACACTGCGTGTGGCGTTCGAACGGGTCGCGGGCAATACCGGCGCGAAGACTCCCGGCGTCGACGGTCTGACCGTCGCTGACGTGGAGGCGAGTGTGGGGATGCCCAGGTTCCTGGATGACCTGACAACTCAGTTGAAGGACGGCTCATTTCGGCCGCTTCCGGTACGCGAACGTAAGATCGCCAAGCCCGGTGGCAACGGGAAAGTCCGGAAGCTGGGGATCCCGACGGTCGCGGATCGGGTCGGGTCGTTCAGGCAGCGCTGAAGCTGGTGCTGGAACCTATCTTCGAGGCCGACTTCATGCCGGGCTCGTATGGTTTCCGGCCGAGGCGACGGGCACACGACGCAGTCGCGGAGATTCAGTATTTCGGCACCAAAGGTTATCGCTGGGTGCTCGATGCCGACATCGAAGCGTGTTTCGATTCGATCGAACACACGGCTCTCATGGGCCGGGTGCGCGCACGAGTCAAAGATAAGCGTGTGTTGCTGCTGGTCAAAGCGTTCCTCAAGGCCGGTGTGATGACCGAAACCGGTCACCTGGAGGACAATCCGACCGGCACGCCGCAAGGGGGCATATTGTCGCCGCTTCTGGCCAACATCGCCCTGAGCGTGCTCGATGAGCATGTTCACCGGCCTTGGCTACCAGAGGGGGGCGATGAGCACCCCCGTACGTCGGGCTCTCCGTCGTAGGGGGGGACTGCCGAATTGGCGAATCGTGCGCTACGCGGACGACTTCGTCGTGCTCGTGTTCGGCAACGTCGACGACGTGAAGGCCCTGCGCGAGGAGATCGCTGATGTGCTCTCGCCCTTGGGACTTCGGTTTTCCGAATCCAAGACCCGAGTGGTGCACATGAGCGAGGGGGTCGACTTTCTTGGGTTCCGCATCCAGTGGAAACGCAAGAAGGGTACGGACAAGTGGTACGTCTACGTGTTCATCGCCGACCGTCCCATTCGGTCGTTGAAGGACAAGATTCGTACACTCACGAGCAGGTTGTCGCAACAGCCACCCGAGGATGTGCTGAGACGGATCAACCGGATCATGCGCGGGTGGTCCAACTACTTCCGGTATGCGGTGGCCAAGAGCGTCTTGCAATCCCTCGCCATATTCGTCTGGCACAGGATTGCCCGCTGGTGGATCAAACTGCATCGGTGGAGTTGGACCGATCTCCGACGGCACCTCATCTGCCCTGCGGGTCGATGGCGGATGCCCTCGGCAGGCGGGGTTGAACTGTTCAACCTCGGCCGGGTACCGACAGCTCGATGTCGCTACCGCGGCAACACGATCCCGAATCCGTGGGTGGCGGCACACCACGCTTGAAGGCAGAGACCGTGGAGAGCCCGGTGCGTGGAGACGCGCACGCCGGGTTCGGCGAGCGGCTCGCAGAAACGGGCCGGTGGCAACACCGGAACCGCGCTGCGGGCCGACTCAACCACCCCGGCGCGCAACTGAGGTTCACCGACTCGAACGGTCTCCGATTGACCGCGTTCGCCACCAACACCGTCCGCGGCCAAGTGCAAGAGCTCGAACTTCGGCACCGTCGCCGTGCCCGCTGCGAGGACCGGATCCGCACCGCCAAGGACACCGGACTGACCAACTCTCCCGTTGCACGGGTTCGATCAGAACCGGATCTGGTTGGCGATCGTGGAGCTCGCCCTGGACTTGACGGCACGGACTCAAATGCTCGGTTCACCGACCACGACGCACGCAAATGGAAACCCAAACGTGTTCGACTGCGCATCTTCTCGGTAGCGGGACGCATCTCGAGCCATGCTCGCCGCATCCACCTGCGCCTGTCGAAGACCGCGACATGGTCGACTCTCATAGTCACCGCGCTGACCCGGTTGGCGGCCCTGACCGCGCCCGCCTGACCGCACTTCACCCGACCCGACGACCCCGAAAGAACCCCCACCTCGGCCCGTGGATTCGAGCGCTACCGATCGACATCGGCCGAACCATCGTGCGCCGACAGGCTCGAAACACATTCTCGACCCGCTCAGGCCAGCACATCACCGGGGAGAAAGATCGAGGTTAAGCTATACATTCGACATTGGAAGTATTGCTCAAATTTGCGTAACAATGGTATCTCAAATTTGCCATGAACCCTTCACATACAGCCCTTGGAGCGCCATGCTGTCACACTGTATGGATGCCTAGCCACTGCATCGTCAGTTGGTTGAATTCATCAGCCAATTCGTACTGAACCCAGTGTCCACAGTTTCGATATACATGAAGCTCACTGTTCGGGTAATGGCGCATCAACGATGCACTGCTGTCGAACGCTGCGAAGCGATCATGGGCACCGTGAAGGACCAGTACCGGATTCGGAACTTCGGAAAGCCTGGAGGTGTAGTCGCCATTGACAGGACGACTATCGAGAATTGCCCTTCGGTGACCCCGCTTGTCGGCATCCATGGCACTATTCCATCGAACATCGATGAAGGCATCGTCAACGTTAGTCTGATCGAAGAAGAACAGCCGAAGCATTTGAGCCATTTTTTCCCTGGTGGGATGCTGAAACAAGTCGAATAACAGCGTAGTCCCGGTGGCAGGCATCGGGTCGAATATCGATGGCCCGGTGTGACTGCCCATCAGGACAAGTGTGTCGAGCTGGTCGTTGTGGTGCACAGAGAAGGCAATGGCATCCATGCCACCTTTCGAGTTGCCGACAATCGAGGCACGGGCAACGCCCAAATGGCCCAGCAACTTGGAGAGAATATCCGCATCGAAACGAGCCACATCGTCATCCTGTATGACTACAGAGTCCGATGTGCCATAATTCGGCATGTCGACCAGCACGACATGGAATTTATCCGAGAACGGCTCGATATTTCGATGGAAGTTGAACCAACCGCTCGCACCCAATCCGCCGCCATGTAGAAAAACCACGGTGCGCTCGTGCTCGGTACCTGCTTGATGAAAGTGGATCCGACGTCCATCGATGGTAACATTCTTCTCAGTGTTGCTGTATGTAAGACGACCAGTATGTGTCTGATTGGCAGTCATTGTGTAGATCTTCCTTTCACGATAATTTCGTCTTTCATTGGGCGGTCCGGTGTGCGTGAGGTCGAATTCGTCCAGCGGTCGACGGTGCACCCACGCCGAGCCCCTCATCGCGAATCCTGTTCGGACGCAGCAGGATGGCGATATATGCCGAAGCCGCGAAACAGACTGCCGCTGCTACGAAGGCCACCAGGTGCAGGCCTGACGTGTAGGCGTCTTGGACGGCCTGCACAGCTGAGTCGTCCGAGTCGACCATCATGGCAGCCCGGGCCTGGGCCAGGGCTTCGATCGGCGTGCTGGCTTCGACGCCCGATGGCAGATCACCACTGTTGGGGTCGAGCGCCGAAAGGTACCCCGTCGTAGCGAGACTGCCGAGTATCGCTACACCCAGTGCATTTCCCAGATCTCGGGAAATGTTGGTCATCGCAGCTGCCCCGGTTCCGTCACGAGTTGCCTCCGATGCTGCCATGATAAAGCTGGTGGTCAACGGTACGATCAGGGCCATACCGAGAGAAAATAGAACCACCGATGCTCCGAAGGCGACGTAGCCAGATCGAGTGTCCGCAATCGTGAACAGTCCGAAGCCTCCACCGCACAGTCCGGTCGCGATCGCGGCTGTCCATCGGGCACTGATCCTTCTGGTGATTCTCGGCTGAATCGGTGTAAAACACATGACGACGAGAGCATATGGCAACCATGCCAATGCAGACTCGAGCGGCGAGTATTCGAGCGCTACCTGGAGCCATGAGAGGCTGACGTAGAGCACGCCGTAATATCCGATGAATACTAGGAGCATAATACCAAATCCCGTACTGAAGCGACGATCCAAGAACAATTGAAGATTCAAAACAGGGCTATCGGCCGTACTCTCTCTGAAGAGGAACGCGATCAAGAGGGCTAGTGAAGCGGCAATTCCCACGACAGTTTGCAGCGTGAGCCATCCGACGGTCTGGGCATTGATCAAGCTGAAAACGAGCAGTCCAATCGCGCAGAGCGACAATACAGTGCCGCCCCAGTCCAAGCGGCCCGTTTCGGGTCGAGGCGGGTTCGGTATCAATACGAAGGCCGCAACGAGCGACGCCAGTACCAGTGGAGTCAAAATGAGAAAGACCGACCCGGGCCAGAACTTGGCGACGACGACGCCGCTGACAATCGGCCCCAGACCCCCAGCCAGCCCTGTGAAGCTCGTCCAGACGGCTATCGCTGCAGCCCGCTTCTCGGGTGGGAACACCAGCATTACCGTCTCGAGTGTCCCGGGCATGATGAGTGCGCCACTGAATCCCATGACGCAACGAGCGGCGATGGTTAGAACAGCGCCACCCGCGAAAGCTGCCATCAGTGATGCGATAAGAAACAGGACCAGTCCTGCGGCCATGGTTGCCCGCGATCCAAATCGCCGAGCCAATTGGCCCCCGATAAGAATGAATGCTGCCAAGAACAGCGAATAAGCCGCAACTATCCACTGCGTTTGCATGCTATTCGCGTCGAGTGCACGGCTCATTGCGGGAAGTGCAACGAAGAGTGTCGAATTTGCCGCGAACACGATCACCAGGTTCGTCGTGAGCACCGCTAGGATTGCCGCACGCCGCCTCGGCGGTGGGTACATCGTGTGGTTGCGCTCTGCGTCCTCCATCATGACCGGCTCTTTGTTGTGCAACAACACAGCTCTCGAAACCGAGCAAAGTCGGGCCTACGGAGTGTCACGACGAAGAGACTTCCGTGTAGACGACCCCATCCAACACTTCCACCGGGTACACAGCGACAGGCGTGGTGGCCGGCGGAGCTGCGACCTTCCCGGTCTTTATGCAGAATTGAGCGAGATGCAGGGCACACTCGATACGATCACCGTCCACATAGCCGTCGGACAGTAGCGAGTTCCCGTGACTGCACAGATTGGATGTCGCATATATTTGACCCCCTATGAGATACACCGCAATGGGAGGGTCCGACGATGCGTTCATGACGTCACCTTCGGTCAAATCACCGACGGCACACAGCCGTATTCTATTCACAGCAGTTCTACTCCCTCGACAGTAACCGTCGTCGTGATCAGGCGGCAATTACACGTTGGTCGAATCATGTCTGGTTGGTCAGAAGAACACACTCAGATTCTTTGAAAGAACCACGTTTTGCTCCAAAAGAACTGTACGACGGACGATTTCGAAGCCTCCCGCGGTACGTCTCAAAACATCCTTCCGCTCCCCTGCCCACAGATCTTCTTCGATGTCCATCCGGTTTCGGTACACGATGAAGTTCGAGTCGACGCCGATCTCATCGTCGCCGCCGGCGGCAACGTCGACGCGAACGTTGCTGATGAGATGGCGAGCACGGGAGGGCGGTTCCTCTGCCCAGTTCTGTCCGGT
Organism: Rhodococcus sp. (in: high G+C Gram-positive bacteria); assembly: GCF_049591685.1. Classification (GTDB taxonomy): domain Bacteria; phylum Actinomycetota; class Actinomycetes; order Mycobacteriales; family Mycobacteriaceae; genus Rhodococcoides. The sequence goes on from NZ_JBAWFH010000445.1 coordinate 20,213, forward strand.
CTTCCGTTGTTGGATCCGAAAGCGCATGCGTGTCAGATCGTCGTCGTAGTGTGCGAGGTAAGCACCTCGTGGCTCGTCATCGGGTCGCGATTGTCGACGTAGCCGGCTGGTTCGGACCGGCATGTAGTAATGCAGGTCGTCCGCCAGGAGGGCAAACCAGCCGTCCCAGTCCCATCGGTCCAGAAGGGCCGCCTCATGGTAAAGGAACTGCTCTACCTGGTACTGCAGCATCATTTGTGCGGTGAGTCGGGCCGCTGGGCTCAAGGTGCTCTCGGTCGTCATCTCACGCCTCCTTCGATACTGCAGCGGCTGTCGCATCGCCTTGGACGTGCGGCCACTGCTCGCTCGTCATGTACTCGACCCATCTGCGATAGAACGCACGCTGAGGCCCTTCTCCGAAGTAGCGCGACCCCAATCGGCCAGGGAAGTCGTTGTGAGTGTGTTCTTCATGGCCGAGTCCCATGCGATAGTTCCACGCAATCTTCCGCACCTGCGTCCCTTGAGCCAACTGACGTCCGATCAGATCCCAGTTCTCGCCGTCGTCGACCTCGACAACCCCGGCCGCTCCTTCCGTCATTCCCGACGTACGCTGCAGTTCCTTTCGGACTTCTTCGCTAGCGTTCTTGTCGACAATGCAGAACTTCCACACCTCGAAAGAGTTCGGACCTTTCGGATGCCACACTCGAATATCGTTGCCGTTCAACAGTCCTGACAAATTCGGAAAGACATTGAAGTTGCCGGTCAGTTGGATACGCTCACCCACACGCTCATTACCGACACGGGTGCGGTTCTCGAAATAGGCTCCGAGGGCGTCGTTCCCGAAGCGCGCGTTCTCGTTGAACATGTAGGACACACCATGGCCTTCCGGGAAGCTGGCCTGTCCGCCGCCGACCGGATCGATAGTCTCTCGCATCTGCATGATCGACGAGGCGTGTGTCGTCACCGCATGGTAGCCGTCGCCGGCGAATTGTTCGGCGGCTAGTTTCCAGTTGCTGTGGATTGTCCACTTGATCACGCCAGGCAAGACCTCGATGCCGTCTTCGGCGTGATCGGTCAGCCCGTCGATGAAGAACTTCATGTCACCGAGGTAATCCGTCAGCGGCGGGGCAGTCTCGTCGAAAGTGCCGAAAATGAAGCCGCGATAACTTTCCACTTTCGCCACCGGCACGAGGCCGTTTTCGGCTGTGTCCAGCTCCGAGTAGTACGCATCATCGAGGTTGGGGACGTTGATGAGCTTGCCGCTCGTGTCGTAGGCCCAGCCGTGATAAGTACAGGTGAAGAATTTCGCGTTACCGTCCTCTGCGCGGCAAACTCTCATGCCTCGGTGCCGACATGCGTTGAGGTAGGCACCGACACTCCCATCCGCTCGTCTGGTCACCAGCACGGGGTCACCCCCCATGTAGGTTGTGAAGAAATCGTTGGCCTTGGGGATCATGGAGTCATGTGCGAGAAACAACCACGCACGGCCGAAGAGCTTTTCTTGCTCGGCCTTGTAGATGTCTTCGTCGATGAACAGTTGAGGACTGATCAGCCCTTCTTTCCAATCGACCATCGACTCGAAATCTTTGGTGTCGTATTTCATTGCTGAGCCTTTCCAAGTGAACGGGTATCGAAAGGGGTGAAGTGAAGAGCGACGTCGCCGAGATACGACGGGTCAGGCGACCGAAGCCATCCGTCGTAGATCCGTGGTCGTGTCCGCCAGATCGCCGAGTGCAGGCTCGGCGCCGGTCTCGATCAGGCGCATGGCTCCACGTATGTCGCGGCCGGCGTTGAGGCCGAAGGCACCGACCACTTTTCGGTCGCGCAGATACAGCGCGCAGAATTGAGCCCCCTGCCGATCTCCTCTGATGATGGATTGATCGGCACCGACGCAATCACCCGTGACTTGAATGTCATGGTCGTACTGGTGGGACCACGACCATGGGACATCGAGAGTGCTCGGATCGCCACCCATCAAGGTCTCGGCGAGTCGGACCGCCTGAGTCTGTGCGCCCCTCCAGTGTTCGGACCGGACAGGTCGCCCGAGACGGGGATCGTGGCGAAGTGCCACGTCACCGATCGCAGCAATTTGAGGTATGGATGTGATGCCGAACGGATCCACCGAAATCCCCTGCGCACAAGTCAAACCCGCTGCCTGCGCCAATTCGTCGTTGGGAAGCATGCCGATTCCGACTACAACCAGATCTGCGGCGATAATGAGGTCGCCGGACAGCTCGACAGCTCGAACATGGGAGTCGCCGATCATTCTTTGGATGTGCCGCCGGCACAACACACGAACCCCATTGTTTCGGTGCACTTCTTCGAGAACATCGCTGATATCGGAGGGGACAACGCGGGGCAGGAGCCTCGGTGCCTGCTCTACAATCGTCACCTCTTTGCCCAGCGACTTCGCCGTTGCTGCGATTTCGGAACCGATGAAGCCACCACCGACGACAACGATCGAAGTCGCCGTGTGGAGGCGGTGCCTCAGCTCGTCCGCATCGGCGAGGGTGCGTAGATATGCCACCCCATTTAGCGTCGCCCCCTCGATCGGCAAGGGCCGCGGTCGACCCCCGGTCGCGAGCGCCACGAAATCGAGTGCGACACGATGTCCGGTGGCGAGGCGGATCCCGGTCCGAACTGGTTCGATGGCATCGACGACGCAGTCGGTTCGTAGATCGATGCCGTTGTCTTCGTAGAACGACGGGTCGTGCAGCGGCAGGGATGACCGATCGGCGTCTCCGACTAAGTACGCTTTGGAGAGAGGCGGTCGATCGTACGGGATCTCGGGCTCCGCGCCGAACAGGTGAATACTGCCGTCGTAACCGTTACTTCGCAGACTTTGTGCCAATGTGACGCCGGCCAGCCCAGCGCCGACTATTCCAATGGATTTCATGGAATCAGATCGCGGGGCCGGCAGCGAGAACCTCGTGCCCCCAGATGCTCGGTCGGTCATAGGTCGATACGCTCCACGAATCGTCCTCGACGGCAACACCATCGGTACCAAATTCGATCTCGAAACCCGACGGGGTCCTCATGTAGAACGAGAGCATACGGTCGTTTGTGTGACGGCCGAGAGTCTGGGTGATGTCGGCGGATCCACCTAGAGCCTTGTCATACGCGGCTCCGATTGCGTCGAAGTCATCGATTTGCAGCATGAGATGGGCAAAGCGTTCAGTGCTTCCGGGCACATGACCGAAGGCCAAGCTGTGGTGGCGAGCGTTCACGCGAGTGAAGTACACACGGATGTCCGGCGACATGATGACCATGTCGCTCAGCGAGAATCCCAACACGTTCAGGTAGAAGTCGCGAGCGACATGTTCGTCCTGGACGTAGAGCACGATGTGCCCGAGGCCCTGACTGCCGGTGACGAATCGGTGCCCGAGGGGTGACACGAAACGGTCTGAGGCGGCACGGGAACCGTAAAAGAATTCGAGTTCGTTACCGTCGGGATCTTGACATCTCAGCAGGCGAAGGACCCCCCTGTCGGTGGCGAGTTCTGTGTCTTCACGCCATGTGACGCCATGGGCATCCAAGCGGATCGAAAGTCGTTCGAGGGCCTCGGCATCGGGCAGCTCCCATCCGGTGAAGGCGTGTGAGTCAGTATCGGCGGCGTGGACGCGTATCCGCCACGCGCGTTCGTCGGTTCTCAGTGCCACGTCGCCGTTGTCCAGATCGACAACCTCGAGTCCCAACATGTCATTGGCGAAGGTCCGCCAACCGGGCAGGTCGGTAGTGGTAAAGCCAAGGTATCCGAGCGCTGTAATGTCGCTCATCAGATCTCCGTTCCAAGTGTGGTTCTGCAGCCTGGGATTGGTTGCGTAAGCGAGTGCTCGCGCTGTGCGAGCCTGAGAGTGGGGCATGCATTCGGGAGTGGACCCATGACCCATGTCACAGAAACGTTCGCACGGCCTGCGAGTGAGAACAAGAGTCGTCTCGGTGAATGAAACTGCGATCACCAAATCCGTGAGTTCTGAAATGTCCTGCTATGCAGTTGAATACAGTCCGACCCGAATCGGGACGGCGTACTTCCCACCCATGATCAGCACGTTCGAAATACTGGACTCAGCGCGGCATCCCGCCCCACAGCATCCGCGGTTGTTCGAACTGCGTGGGACAGCCCGATCGGCATTGCGTGTTCGGAGCGAGCGCTGACCGAAAGCGCCGCAATTGCGCGGCCGTCGCCGAGGTGAACCGGAGCCGCTACACAAGCAATGCCTGGCCCCGATTCTTCTCGTTCGAATGCGACGCCGTCTCGGCGAATTGCGGCCAGTTCCGACTGCATGGCGTCGGCATCGACTATCGTTCGCGGGCCCAATAGCCTAGGGTTCGTGGCGAGAAGCCCGTCGACGACGTGCGGTTCGGCGCATGCGAGTAGTGCTTTACCCACTGCCGTTGCATGAGCGGGCAGGCGTCCTCCGACGCGAGAAGCAAGCGGCAGGGGGTCTGGTCCATCGAGGACCGCAAGGTAGATGACATCAGAACCGTCCAGAACTGCCAGATGCACGGTGCGACCGGTCTTGTTGCGCAGGTCTATCATTCGCGCCATCGCCAACCGACGCAGTTCTTGGGGGCGGACGGCGTGCTGGCCTAGTTCGAAGAATCGCACTCCCAGCCGGATCGAAGTCCCGCTGCGTTCGAGGAAATGTTGGTCCACCAACTCTGTGACGATACGAGACACCGTGGCCTTGGGCAGTCCCGAGCGACGTGCGATGTCGGTCAGGCGCTGCTCTTCGTAGGACGTCCCAAGGAATCCGTCCAATACCCGCGCCACTCGACCGATCATCGTTGCTGGGTTTACCGCATCCCTCTGGGCCGAAGTCGGTTCGGTCATGCCGGCGAACTCCTCTCGAACTTTCCGCATCGCGCGAGGCCGGCGTGTCCGCCGACGGCGGTACCGGACACCTGATCGCTGTATAGAGTGACGCATGTCACTGGTTCAGTTGTACTTGAATGTGGATTGAATTTCAATCCCCGATGTGATGAAGACACTCAGGGCGCATACGACTGCTGTGTCTCGGTCAGTAGAACGAAGTTCGCGCGCAGTTCTGAACTGGAGCACTGTGGAAACACCGCAGTCCGCTGACTCCCAGTCGGGCTCCTGATGGCCGAGGAATGATGATCGAAAACAGTAGGTCCTGGCAGCGCACATTGAACCTTGGAGACGACGAGGTTCGCTTTCACGACGTCGGAACAGGGCCCCCGCTGATCATGAGCCAAGCTTTCGGTCCCCTACCCGGCACCACAGCGTGGCTGACCTACAGTCGCGTACTCAGCGCGCTGTCCGCGCACTTCCGCTGCATTGTGATCGACCACCCGAACTTCGGGCGTAGCAGCCCAAAAGTCTTTCACGAGCCGTTCCACGATGTATGTGCCCGTAACGCATTCGCGATCATGGACAACCTGGGTATAGGCGCGGCCTCGCACTTGGGTGTATCGATGGGGGCCACCGTCGCAATCGATATGGCACTCGCACAACCCGATCGGGTGAACAAGCTTGTCCTCGGGTCGTGCCATGCGTCCTCGGGTGGCGACCCTTACGCCCTGTCGCCATTCCCCAGCGAAGGAATGAGGCTTTGGACCGAAAATCAGGGCGGAGGTCCGGACCGCGCCGCCATTCGACGACTCCTACGAGCTCTCGTCTTCGACCCAGAACACATCAGCGAAGAGTTGGTACAGGAAATGTACTTACTACGTCTCCAGGAACCGGCACATGCCGACGCGATGAACGCGAGTACACCGGCACCTCACAGCAATCTCGGCGATCTCCACAAGATCGATGTGCCCACACTCATCGTTCACGGTCGTCACGACCGACTCGTACCGGTGGAGCAGGCGTTGCTGTTGACCGGATATCTCACTACCGCTGACCTTGTCATTCTCAATCGATGTGGCCACTGGCCACCCTTCGAGCGTCCTGACGCATATCTGGCCACGGTGCTGCCGTTTCTACTCGCGCCCACGTGATGAATGGTCTCGGGTACCGAATAGGCGGGCAGGGTCCATAGCTGCTACTTCTCGTGCTGCTGTGTCATAGTGCCCAGTCAGCGAATGCAGCAGCTCGGTAGTCCGGCGCATTCTTTCC
>NZ_JBAWFH010000446.1:0-2965 GCF_049591685.1 Rhodococcus sp. (in: high G+C Gram-positive bacteria)
GCGTAGCGGCGATTGGGCAGTTGGCGCACGTAGCCGATTCCGACCAGCGTGCGCAGGAGGCGGTGAATTGTCGGCGGCGGCAACGGAGACTCCGCCGACAATTCCGTCAGTGAGCACTCCCCTCCCGCGCGGCCGATCAGTTCCATCAATTCGAATGCGCGCTCCACCGACTGGACGCCGCCCGATCTCTCCGCCATACGAACCACTTCCCGCCGATGAATTTCGTTCCATCCAACACACTCAAAAAGAGTTCCGCAATACGGAATAAGTAACCACTGGAAGAACATGCAACCGGAGCCCGGAGCCGCGCGTTAAACTCCACATGGTGGAATTTATTTGGCGCGGAGACTTCCAGCCAGGAAAGGGGCACCTGTGACTCGACGCCTCGACGGTGCGGTGCTGGCCGACGTCGACCGCCGCCTCTCGAACGCCGACGCTCAATTGGGCACCCGATACCCCGGCGATGACGGCCGTCGCCAGCCCGTCCACACCGTTTACATCCCGGGCAACCGGTACTCGGCAACGATGCCCGCCAATTGGGGATCCGCCGCTCTCGCAGCCGCGGAAAACGCCGGCGGCCTCGACGCCGTGGCCTCGCTCGTCGGTGCGAGCAGCGGAACCGACTGCGCTCCGGAGACTCTCGCAGCCCTTGTCGAGAACAAGCTGACCACCGAGCCGATCGAAGACCTCCGCATCGACTTCGAGGACGGCTACGGCACCTTCGACGATGCGACCGAGGACGCCGATGTCGCACAGGCGATCGCCGCGCTGCGGATCGCGCTCGACGCAGGCACCTCCACGCCGTTCGTCGGCACCCGCTTCAAGTGCTTCGAAGCGGGCACCCGGGCGCGCGGATTGCGCACGCTCGACATGTTCATCAGCGGACTCGTCGACTCCGGCGGCCTCCCCGATGGCCTCACCCTCACGCTCCCCAAGGTGACCTCCGTCGACCAGGTCGAAGCGATGGTCGCGGTCGCGAGCGCCCTTGAAGGGGCGAACGGACTGCCGGCCGGCCGCATCCGCTTCGAGGTGCAGGTCGAAACACCGCAGGCGATCCTCGACGCCGACGGCCGCGCACCCGTTGCCCGGTTCATCCACGCCGGCCAGGGCCGCGTCAGCTCGCTGCACTACGGGACCTACGACTACTCGGCGTCCCTCGGTATCGCCGCCGCCTACCAGTCGATGGAGCATCCCGCGGCCGACCACGCCAAGAACGTCATGCAACTCGCCGTCGCCGGCACCGGCGTGCACCTGTCCGATGGCTCGACCAACATCCTCCCGGTCGGTGACCCCGACAACGTGGCCACGGCGTGGAAGCTGCACGCGCGCCTCGTCCGGCGACACCTGGAACGCGGTATCTACCAGGGCTGGGACATGCATCCCGCCCAACTCGTCACCCGCTACCTGGCGACCTACGCGTTCTACCGTGATGCCTTTGCGCCCGCCGCGACGCGCCTGCGCAACTACGTCCATCAACTCGACTCGACCGTCATGGACGAACCGGCCACCGCTCGCGCACTCGGCAACGTGATCCACCGTGGCAGCGTGTGCGGCGCCCTGACCGTCGACGAGATCGAGGCAGCTACCGATCTCCCGATCTCCACCGTGCGTGATATCGCGCTCGGCCGCACAACCAGGAGCAATCAGTGACCACTGCGTCGTACTACACGCCCCGCGGCGGCCTGCCCCCGCAGACCGATCTGCTGACCGACCGCGCCATCGTCACCGAGGCCTACACGGTGATTCCGCGCGGCGTCCTTTCGGACATCGTGACCTCGGTGCTCCCGGAGTGGACCGATACGCGCGCATGGATCATCAACCGACCGGTCGCCGGCGGAGCGACGACGTACTACCAGGCAATCGTCGAGGTCAAGCCGGGCGGCGGGGCACAGCGACCCGAGCCGCAACCCGAAGTGCAGGGCTTCCTGTTCGTCACGTCCGGTGCGCTCACCGTCGACGCGGCAGGTCTGTCGCAGACACTCACCGAGGGCGGATTCGCCTACCTTCCCGCGGGCACCGACTGGTCGGCCCACAACACGGGCGACGCCGACGCGACGTTCGTCTGGATCCGCAAGCGCTATGAAGCCATCGCGGGCCACACGGCATCCGTCAAGTTCGGTAACGAGCAGGACATCGCGCCGTCGGCCATGCCCGGGACCGACGGCAAATGGCGTACGACGCGCATGCTCGACCCACAGGATCTCGCGTACGACATGCACGTCAACATCGTCACCTTCGAGCCCGGCGCGACCATTCCGTTCGCCGAGACCCACGTGATGGAACACGGCCTCCTGATGCTCGAAGGCAAAGCCGTCTATCACCTCAACGGCGACTGGGTGGAGGTCCAGGAAGGCGACTTCCTCTCGCTGCGCGCCTTCTGCCCGCAGGCCTGCTACGCGGGTGGGCCATCGAACTTCCGCTACCTGCTGTACAAGGACGTCAACCGCCAGGTCATGCTCTGACAGGTCAGTTCCGTTGCCCTACAGCTCGAATGGCCACCCGGTGACCTTCTTCTTGCGCGGCGTCGCGTAGGTACGCACCTTCGATGTGGACAGGCCCATCCGGACCAGCCCTTCGGCGATGGTGACCGCGGCGCGGACTCCGTCGACGATCGGGACGCCCGTCGCGGCCGCAACCCTCTCCTCGAGTTCGGCCATGCCGCCGCATCCGAGGCAGATCACTTCGGCGTGATCGATCTCGACAGCCTCTCGCGCCTGGCGGACGATCGCCTCGACCGCCCGTTCCGGATCCGACTCCAGTTCGAGCACCCCGAGGCCGGATGCCCGCACCGACGCGCATCGTGCATCGAGTCCCGCGAGCTTGAGACGGTCCTCGATCAGCGGGACGGTGCGGTCGAGCGTGGTGACGACCGAGTATTTGTGTCCGAGATACATCGCCGTCGACGCGGCCGCCTCGGTGATGTCGACCACCGGGACATCGAGCAACTCCTGCAGGCCTTCCCGGC
>NZ_JBAWFH010000447.1:0-12737 GCF_049591685.1 Rhodococcus sp. (in: high G+C Gram-positive bacteria)
GGTATGGCTCAGCCATGACCAAAGACACCGAGAACACTTCGCCCGAATACGATCCCGACCGAGACCCGGACGCAGATCCTTCCAACCTCACGGACAACGCCGGCATACAGCCGGACCAGGCAGAAGGCGAGGTGGACGACGACGCAAGCGCAAATTGACCCTTTTTCTCAGCGCACGGCCCTTGTCTGCTCGTCGCCACAGAATCGGCAGGTCGAGGTGAATCTCATCTCGTCGCGCACGGCGTCGAGCCTGCCGACCCCATCGCAGTCGCATCGTCAGGCCTGCTGGGCCAGCGCCCGGCCTGCTTGTCTTCCGCCGAAGATGCAGCCGCCGAGGAACGTCCCTTCCAATGATCGGTAGCCGTGGACACCGCCTCCGCCGAACCCGGCGATCTCCCCCGCAGCCCACAGGCCGGGAACTGCGGACCCGTCCGCGCTCAAAACCTGTCCGTCAAGATCGGTTTGTATACCCCCCAGCGTCTTTCGAGTGATGATGTTGAGCCGTACCGCGATCAGTGGGCCGGACTTGGGGTCCAAGATCTTGTGCAGTGACGACGTCCGCGCAATGCGTTCGCCTCGAGAACGGCGAGAGTTGTGAATCGCCGACACCTGTAGGTCCTTGGTGAACGGGTTATCGACCTCGCGATCACGTGCACTGATCTGTCGATGCAGATCGTCGACGTCGAGAAGATCGTTGCCGGCGACCTTGTTCATACCCGCGACGAGGTCGGCCAGCGTATCGGCCACCACGAAGTCCTCACCGTTCCTCTTGAAGGCCTCGACAGGCCCGCTGGCTCCCGGAAGAACCCGTCCCAGAACGAGCTTGAGATTTTTGCCGGTAATGTCCGGGTTCTGCTCCGAGCCCGACAGCGCGAATTCTTTCTCGATAATCTTCTGCGTCAGTACGAACCAGGAGTAGTCGAACCCACTGTCCTTGATGGCCTTCAGAGTTCCGAGGGTGTCGAAACCCGGGAAGTTCGGGACGGGGAATCGTTGGCCACGGGCGTCGAACCACATGGACGACGGCCCCGGGATGATGCGAATGCCGTGGTTTTTCCAGATCGGGTTCCAGTTCTTGATTCCTTCGGTGTAATGCCACATCCGGTCTTTGTTCACCAGACGCCCGCCTGCGCTTTCCGTGATGCCCAGCATGCGTCCGTCCACGTGTTCGGGCACTCCGGAGATCATCGACTCGGGTGCTTTACCCAGCCGGGCGGGCCAATTCTCGCGAACCAGATCGTGATTGCCGCCGATGCCGCCAGCAGTCACCAGGACAGCACCGGCGTGCAATTCGAACTCCTCGATCTCGACGCGAGTACTACCTGCTCCCCGCTCGGAACCGCTCGGTTCGAGGATCGCTCCCCTGACACCGTCGACGACCCCGTCGGTGACGGTGAACCCGTCGACACGGTGGCGGAAACCGAACCGCACCAAGCCTCTGTCGGCGGCTTCACGCACACGCCGTTCGAAGGGTGCGACGACGCCGGGGCCCGTTCCCCAGGTCAGGTGGAAACGCGGAACCGAGTTGCCGTGTCCGTCGGCGAGATACCCACCGCGTTCGGCCCATCCGACTATCGGCACCCATCGGATGCCCTGCGCGTGCAACCACGACCGCTTCTCGCCCGCTGCGAAATCGAGGTAGGCCCGTGCCCATCGATGGCCCCAGTAGTCCTCTCCCGCCGGGTCGTCGATGCCGCGGTCGAATGTCGCGCTGCCGAGCCAGTCCTGCCATGCCAGGTCGGCGGAGTCCTTGATGCCCATGCGTCGCTGCTCGGGGGTGTCCACCATGAACAGCCCGCCGAGCGACCAAAACGCCTGGCCTCCCAAGTTCTGCTCCGGCTCCTGATCGAGTAGAAGTACTCGCCGTCCTGCATCGGCCAGTTCGGCAGTGGCTACCAGGCCCGCGAGCCCCGCCCCGACGACGATCACATCTGCATCCATTGTTCGTCTCCTTCATCAGCCGGCACACCGCACCCGGGTGCGCGACAACTCCTGGCGTCGACACTGCCCGGCATGCCAACGCACCGCAATGAATTGCACCGAATCAACAGTAGGGTTTGTCACTGGGTGACAACTTTCAGATGGGAACGCCGATGACGCGCGCTAAAGAAGAAGTTGCCCTCCGCATCGAACACGAACTGGCTGCGTTCGCGAGCAGAGCCGTCGAGTCGCTGCAGGCGGAGATACCCGCGTATCGCGGTTTGCACGGCCCGCAGCTGCAGGATGTCGAAGCCATCGCCTACTGGTCGTTCCGCAGGCTGTTGCAGAGATGGATTGCCGGGTCCGAAAAACTCGACCCCGCCGATCGCGCCAGGTTTCGCGCAATCGGCGCTGCCCGCGCGGCGGACGGTAGACCACTGACCGATGTTCTCCGCGCCTATCGACTCGCATCCACCGTGTTCGTTCGGCACGTGGTGGATGAATACTTGGACGACCTCGAGCCCGTGGACATCGCCGATCTCAGCATCGCTGCCCTCAGCGGCATCGACGCGATCTCCGAGGACATCATCGACGCGTACACCGCCGCCAGGGAACGCCTGACGACCGACCGTGGGCAGGCTCGCTCGGCACTGTTGGACGACCTTCTGGCCGGTCGTCAGAACTCACCCGGCGCTCTGGCCGATCGCTCCCGTGAACTCGCTCTGGACCTGCCGACACATCCGAGCTTGCTCGTCGTTCACGCTTCGGATCCGCAAAATCGTGTCGACGCCGGGACCCTCGAGGATCTGCTGGCACATCTCGGCCTGGATACGTCGACATCGAACAGCGGTAGACACCTCAGCACACGACGCGGAATTCGCGCGATCATCCTGCTGCCCGGATCCACGCCCGCAGCCATCATCGAAAAAGTTGTGCTCGCACAGGGATTGAAGGGATGTCTCATCGAGAACAGGCCGATCGCGGACGCCGTCGTCTCCTACCGGCTTGCAAGTGACGCGCTCGACACCGCTCCCGCCCACGCGTTCGACAATCGCGCGCTGCTCGACGAGGGCGACAGTCAGCTGTTGGCATTACTGACGGCCAAGCCCTCGGCTGCGACCGGAGCCGTGGTATCGACGGTCCTGGGCCCCCTCGACGACCCTGGCAACGAACACATTCTTGCCGGGCTGGCCGCGTTCATCTCCATGGGTACCGCCACGGACGCCGCCGCTGCTCTGCACGTGCACCCACAGACGCTCCGCTACCGACTTCGCCGGGCCCGCGAACTGACGGGACGAGACCCTCGGAAGGCATGGCACCGACTCGCTCTGGACACGGCGATTCAGCTACGCCAACTCCAGCATCCGGATTGACAAAGCGTGTGGGTTCTCGGCTTGACCGGGACGGTCAACCGAGACCCGGAATGAATCCCGGATAAACGAAGTGGCCCGGCCCACCGCCGGGCAGTCCGGCGCCCGTCGAACCTGGGTAGTCGAGATCCAGTTTGATCAGCTTGTGGGGGTTGCCGTCGACGTCGGCTTGCCAGCACTCGAGAAGCACACCGTGAAAACCCGTGCACACCAATCGCGTGTTGTTTCCGTACGGCGATGTCAACCGGTTCTCACTGACGAGCGGGTTCCAGTAGGCCGGATCCTGTGGCGTCAGGAACCCACCCGTGATTTCCTGAGGAGCCGTCGGGCTCGGATAGGGAGGGTTGACGGGCCACTCGTCGGCCCCGGCAGTGCCCGACCCGAGAAGTACTGCACCCAGAACGGCTGTGACGACGAGCGAGGTACGGCGGACGACCATCTCGGACTCCTTCGGTTTATCGGCCAACGGCGAGTCGACGATACTTCACTGCCTGCGATCAGCCTGTGATACCGAGGATTTCGATGGCGAAGACGAGACTGTCGCCTGCTTCGATACCCGCGCGGGGCTGCCCGTCGGGGTACCCGTCCGCGGGGCTCATCGCGACAGCGACCGTGGACCCGACCGTTTGCCCTGCGATGGCCTTCTGGAAGCCGGTGACGACTCCGTCGAGGGGAAACTCGGCGGGCGCACCTCGGTCGTAACTGCTGTCGAACACGGAGCCGTCACGCCCGTTGACGCCCATGTAGCAGACGGAGACCTCGGCATTTTCTTCCACGACCGGTCCGTCGCCGGCCTGCAGTGTGGACACCTGGGTTTCCCCGACGGTGAACGGCGCTTCGATCTCGACGACGGGTGCCGATGATTCGGTCGATCCGGTGACCGCAACGCTTCCGGTTGTGCCGCTCAGCGTCCACTCCGGTTCGGCACCGCTCTCGGGGGCCGAAGTGGGGCAGGTGACGGACGCGGGTGACGTCCCGGCAGTGGATGGAGTCTCCGACTCGGACCCGCATCCGGCGGCCGAGCCGAACACGACTACAACGGCTGCTGCTGCAGCAATACCGGAAGACCTCACGCGCTTCGAATTCACCTGGACAACGCTAACCGAACCGTCTTGTGAGCCCAAACCTGTGCAGTAGTTCTACGAGGGAGTTTCGAAGCCTGCCGCGATCATGCTGCGGACGCACCTCCAGGTGCGTGGGTCGATAGGGCTCGCCCGGGCGTGATCAGAACGCCCGAGCAAGGGGTTGCCAGGAACCTCGCAGCCGGTGTGCAGGGTTCTCACTGGATCGGTGGCCTCTATGAACATCACAGCCCACCGAAAGCCAGCACAAGAGGAGGAGTCACACATGACTCGCGTGCCCGAACCGACCAGCACTCCCGCCGGATTCACCTTCGAAGGACGCCCGCTGGACCGCCCTGCCGATGAGATCGTCTACCAGGGTGCGGGCCTTGACATGACTCGACACCCTGCGCGCCCCCGTCGAACAACTTGCCGAGACCCGCCGAGCCAGCCTCAACTACGACACCGTCACCGGGGCATTCGACCTCGAACTGAAAATCGCCCTGTTCGCCGGCGTCATCGTCTCGAGCCCCATTTGGATCCGCGAACTCTTCGCCTACCTCGCACCCGGCATGACCCGATGCGAAAAGACGTACGTCTTCGGCTTTTCCGCCATCGTCGTCGTCATCGCACTCTTCAGCGCCCTCGTCACCCCCGCCGCCGACGTGCTGTCGATGTTCATCGTCGCGCTATCAATGGCGGCGCTGTTCGGTGCCGCCGTCGTCATCACGACGCTGCACGACAGAAGGGCAGCGAGGCGGATGCCGACACCCGACGGCGATGATCCCTCCCCACTTCACACGCCCGGAGCCAAACAATGTCCGGCTTGACCTTCGAAAGATTGTTCTTCGTCGCAGTCATTGCAAGATTCATCCTCGGGCCGTCACGACTGCCTGAATACGCACACCAACTGGCCCAGTGGGTTCGGACGCTACGCCGGTACGTCGAGACCACCCACGAGGCTGCTGAACGCGACCTCGGCGTCCCACTAGACCGCGCCCGGTGGGACCAACTCGATCAACGACAGTACGACCCCCGTCGCATCGTCACCGACGAGATGATCACCGAAGCAGAACGCGTGCGGCCCGGTCAGCGATACCTGGTCACCGGAACCTCGTCACATCCCATCCGTATCCGTATCGACTCACTGCCTCAGGAGGATCCACGATGTATTGCCGGCTCGTCACCCGCGGGTGCGGACTGACGTCTGAACAACTTTGCGACGCTGAAGCAGCCTCTACCAACGTTTTTCGACCCGCGAAGCTCATCCGCCCTACCAACCGAATCGCGATGTTTCGAACTCTTCCCACCGACCGGTCGATCGGAGACCATCGGTACATGGCACCCTCAGCGGAGGCAACTCGTAGCGGCTGATGGTTGGTACCCGGGGCTTTGGGATCGGACGCCGACGATGGGATGAACGGCAGCGACACGTCGAGTTCCGACTGTGCTTCAGGCACGCCTGCGAGCTGTTGCTACCCCCGCGGCGCACACGGCAACGACGGCCATTCCGCTGATCGAGAGCGCGGACCCAGTCGGGTTCGAGTCGCCGACGAACGATTCCACCTCGACGCCGGTACCCAGCTGCGCGCCGGCGGCGTAGACAGTAACGGGCAACATCATCGTGAACGGAACGACTGCCGCCGGCCCGACCACACCGGTTGTCACGGCCAGTGCAGAAACAACCACGTAACCCACCGCGAATGGGAACAGCAGGAACGACGCCAACGATGCGAGGTCGCCATCGAACAGAAGGGATGCGACCGGACCGAGCGCCAACACCGCTAGTCCAACGTAGACATTCGGAAGCAAGTAGCCTATCGCGCCGCCCAGAATGAGGAGCGCGAACAGGATGGACACCTGGCCCCAACTCGACTGGCTCCACATCGTCGAACCGAACGCGGCACCCGTCGTGGCAAACAACGCCAGGATCAGCACCCCGTCACGGCCGCGTAGTGCGAACGCCGAAAGGAGTGTCACGACCGTGAGTCCGGCGATGGCCAGATACCAGACGACATCATCGCTCGGATGAGCCGTCGATACCCAGGCAGCCACAGAGCCGGCTACAGGGAGTAGCACGCCGACTACGAGTAGACGTGGATTACTGACACCGGAATCGACGTACTTGGTGAAGGCCATCAGCACTCCCGTAACGATCGCAAGGGTGACGATGATGAGCGTTCTTTCGGGCAGACCTTGGTCGACCGGGATGGCGTTGGCGGTCCAGCCTAATTCAGCCGTGGCAGGCGGGATGTAGCGCAATCGATCGTCCAACGTCGAGCCGAGGGCACCGAAACCGACGACCCCGAGGACCAACGTCGCCTGCGCCGGTCGTGCGTTGCCTGCGAGGAGCGCTGCTACTCCCAGCAGTGCACCGGCGGCGGCAGGCGACGTCCACGGTGCGACGGACTCGGGCACAGCGCCGACCGCTCCAAGGGTGATCACAATGAGGCTCGCCAACCCGGCTCCGAGCTGTGCTCGACCAGAAATCGGAGAGGCTGCGCAGACGGCTGCGACCACAGCAACCAGCAGCACGCCGTTCACGACGTTGGCGATGGAGGAATACGACGCGTCCGCGTCGAGCAGCGAACTGGAACGAGGCATGTCGCTCAGGACGTAACCGACCACGGTCCCGGCCATAAGCGTCGCCCATGGGTTGCATTTGTGCGACGAAGTGGGCATCCCGTGATCATGCCTTCCAGGCTTCCCTGGCTGGCCGACGGGACCAGCGCCCCGCAGCGACGACGGCTGCCGGATCCGCTGATCGACATTGCGCCCCGCACCCCGCGTGGGTTCCTACCCGTCGCGCTGGCTCGAGCAGCACTGATGGCCCAGTCGAGGGAGTCAGTCGAGGACCGATGCGACGACCAGCGCAATCGCACGCACAATTCCGGCGTCGACCGGCGCATCCTTCTGCGAGACCGCACCGACCTCGATTCGCGTGCCCGACGGGCGAATCAACGTGGTCTCGACGATGGGATCGCCCTGCATAGTGGCACCGCTGAAATCGCTCTGCCGCAACACGGAACCGTCGTCGAGTCGGGTGTCCGTCTCGTAGTCCATCGGCGCCGCATACGCAGTATCGACGAGGGAGATCGTCAGTACGCCGCCGTTCGCGCGCACCGCACCACATGCCGTCTTGCTGCCGTTGCGGGCCGGTTGCAGCGATCCGAGCGGTCGATCCAGAGTCACCGGACCCGACTGCGCCGACCAGAACGCATTGAGAAGCGCATTGACCTGGTCCACCTTGGCCGGTGTCAGGACACCGTCGAACGCGGTCCCGGCGCTCCCGTTGTCGCAGGAGATGGCAACCGGAGCTGCATCGATCGGGACTCGCTCCGACCATCGCAAGCCAGGATCGAGGGCGATCGCGGTCAGCTCGTCGAGCGAGAGAGGTATCGATCCGGTGGCGGCGTAGTCGGCGTCGAGGTCCGATGCCGAGGCGGTGATGTGAGATCCGTCGGTCGCGTACACACGGACGACATTGGTGGAGAAGCGTTCACCGTCGAATTCCTGCCAGGTGTTTCGGTGTCGATGACCGTTCCATCCGAGCGGGTTTCACGCGCGTCGAGCCAACCCGCCCGGCACGGCGGCGGTTCCTCGATGGACCGAGTGACATTGACCGTCAGCGTCCCCGAGACGCCGTCACGGACGACGGCAGCATCGGCCGATGTACCGGGGTCGTACTCGGCGATCACCTCAGCGTCGACTTCGGGCACCGGCTGAAACACCAGAGGCGCTCCGCGCACATAAATTTCGGAGTCGCTCGCCATACTCACTTCGTCGGGCAGCGCCTCTCGAAGCGCCATCGACATCGCATTTACTTTGACGTCGTCGAGCCACGGATAGTTGGGGTTGTCGTAGGTCGGCGCCCCACTGGTGAAGAACCCCATGCCGTAAAACTGTTCCGGTTCAGGGGGTTCGACGCTCGCGCACCCGGGGAGGTCGACCGGATAGACGGCAGGTTCGCTGGCGTAACTGGGCGCGATCGGTTCGGCATTGGTGTGGGTGAGACCGGCGACCACCGTGCCGATCGCCACGACCGTAACCACCACGAGGACGTCCGTCCACTTCGATTTCGTGTTCATTCTTCCTCGTCGCCGCCGCTTCATTCCTCCCGATTGTCGCCTAGTCAGCCCAAGTCGTTACCTTCGCGCAGGAGCCCACCCATTCCACTCGGTCGAAGGGCGCCACTGTGTAATACTCAATCCACTAACACACTAGTGGAATGTGGGGGTCTATGATCGCGTATCGGATAGACCGGCGTTCCGGCATCCCCGCGTACGTACAACTGGTCCTGCAGACCAAGCAAGCGCTGCGGCGGGGAGAGCTGGCGGTCGGAGATCAGCTGCCGACCGCGAAGGACGTTGTCAGCGCGCTCACGATCAATCCCAACACGGTCCTCAAGGCCTACCGCGAGCTCGAGCGTGAGGGGTTGGTCGAACCACACCCCGGCGTCGGGACCTTCGTCGTCGCATCCCTGGCGAAGCCCGGCATGGCCGAAAAGACCGCGCTGCAGCGAGAACTCAACCGATGGCTGGACCACGGCATCTCGGCGGGCCTGGAGAGAGCCGACCTCGAAGCGTTGGTTGCATCGGCGCTCGACTCCCGCTACGGAAACGAAGGAGACCAGCAATGACCGAGTCGGTCCTGTCCATGTCCGGCGTCGACGTCGCTGACCGACTACTGCTCGTGCGGGACGGACAGATTCGACTCGCCGGTGCGATCGACGACGTCACCGACGAGCATTTCGTGCTGGTCGGATCCGGCGATCCTGCCGCCGTCGCGACCAACGGCTCTATAGTCGCGGAAATCACCGGAGCCGGCGGAACCACGTATGTTGCACGCGGTCAACGCCCCTCGGCCACACCTGGGTGGCAAGTCGACGACGCATCACTCGACGACGTCGTCCTCGCCTACCTCACTGCCAGGAGCGCGTCGTGATCTGGGTGACCTGGCGGCAATTTCGCGGAACTATCGTCGTCGGGACTTTGATCCCGTTACTTCTGGCAGCGGGCATCGCGGTCGTGACGTTTCTCGCTGACCGGGTGGGGTCGGGCTACGGGCTGTTCCGGTGCTTCGGACTTTCTACAACAGTGTGTCTCACGGAATCGGCGCTGACCCTCTCGAGCTTGGCGACGATCGCTCTGCCCGCCTTGCTCGGCGTCTTCGTCGGCGTCACGGTCTTCTCACGCGATATCGAACGCGGAACTCATGTTTTGGGATTGACCCAGGCAGCCGGTCGCATGCGATGGTATTGGACGCGCGTACTGCTGGTGTTCTCCCCCATTGTTCTTGCCATGGTCGTTCTCGGCTTCGTGGTGCTGTGGTCACGATTCGGACCGAATCCGTACGGAGCGAGCTTCGTCGACGCCTTCTACTCGCGCCTCGAATTCCCGACGTTCGGCACGATAGGTGTCGTTCCAGCCGGCTACACCGCGCTCGGCCTGGTCGTCGGTAGTTCGACGGCATTGTTGTTGCGCAACACCATCGGCGCGATGGCCCTCACACTCGCCGTCACCGCTGCTGTCACTGTTGCCCTGCCTGCCCTGGTTCGCGAGCACTACGCGGAGCCGCAGGTGGACCGGCTCGCCCTCGAAGAAAGCGAATACGGTAGGAGCGTCGCCTACGAGATGTACCCTTCCGACGTCCGACAACCGAGTTGGACGGTCGATTCCTACTTTGCGGATGCCGCCGGGGAGCGGGTCGACCTCCCGTACGACGTGTGCTCGAGCGAGAACGAATCCTGGCCCGAGCCCGGGCCCGACGAAACTACAGCCGACTTCGACGCTCGAATCAACGAATTCACTGCCGAGCGCGCGCAAGTGCGCGTCGAGTGCCTGCGCGAGCAAGGCGTCGGCCACTTCGAAACCCTACTGTTCGAGGACCGGATGCTGTGGCGGTTCCAGTTCGCCGAATTGGCTTTGTGTCTACTGGCTGCGGCACTACTAGCCGGCGTTAGCACTCTCACCGTTCGACGGTTGCAACCGTGATCTGGTCCGCATGGCGCCTGAACCGGACACCGCTGCTGGTGTCGCTGTCCTTCATCGGGATGCTCCTCGTGGCAACAATCATCGCGGGGTTGTACGTTCCGGACTACCCGCGGATGTCGTGGTCGTTCTCCCGGATGTGTTCTCGATGGAACGACGTGGGTCCGTGCCGTCCAGAAACGGCACTGACCCTGTCGACGCTCTTCGCGCTGCTCCTTCCGCTGCTGCTCGGCATGTTCGTCGGCGTCCCGGCATTCGCTCGTGAAGTGGATTCGCGGGCGCATGTGCTGTCATTGACGCAATCGACCAGTCGGGTTCGGTGGTACCTGGCGCGCGTTGTCGTGGTGTTCTTACCGATCTGCGGCGCGATGGCGTGTCTGGGGCTTGCCTTGCACTGGACTTCGGGGCCATCACGGGACTCGACGAGCTCGCAAGACCCTGCTGATGTCAGTTTCTCGTGGTTCGACTTTCCTCACTTCGAAACAGCCGGCCCTGTTCTCGGCGCGTACACCCTCCTCGTGTTACTGATAGGCAGCACCCTGGCCCTTGCCGTTCGTAGCGGCATCATGGCAATGTTCGCAACGCTGTTCGTATTCCTCTTCGTTCCAGTGGCTTTCACCTGGATCGTGCGCGAGCACTATGCAACACCCACGATCGAGAGTGAGGGCATCAACGGCTTGGCTCGCGAGTCCGAATACGGTCCGAACCCGTACTACACCACGGACGGGACATGGGTCGTCGGTGCCGGCTACGTAGACGCGAATGGCGAGCGCGTGAGACCCGAAACCGACGACTGCGCTCTGCCGTACTCCGATGACTACGGCCAAAGGCGCGAAGGTGAGTCCGACGAGCAGCGCTGGGAGCGGAATCGGATCGAAAACCAAGTCCGGGCAGCCTACTTCGATACGTGTCTCCGAGAACAAGGCGTCGACCGCTTCGACATTCTCTATTTTTCCGAGAACAACTTCTGGCGATTTCAAGCCATCGAAATCGGATTGATGTTCGCACTCAGCGCCGCTGTTGGTGGGATCGGGATCTGGCGAGTACGCCGTCTGACCTGATCCGCTGGGGCCGCCGCAGCCTAACCGCCCAAAAGCCCTGAGTCCGAGAAAGCTACAGGTGAGAAGACCGCTTGCGTTTCGAAGCCTGCACAGCACCGTCGACGGCAACGACCAGGGCACCTACAGCCGCGAGCGGAAATGCCACGAGGAGCAGAACCCAGAACGAAGTCCACATGAACAGACCCGTCGAACCCACCGCCACGAGTGCGACGATTGTTCCCCACCACATGGACCGTCTCCTTGACACCGCACCAATCAGCGGTGGCACCGACAGCAAAACGCCCAACAAGGCGAGTCGCCACACTCCGAACACCTCTACGATCGGATCACTGCACTGCACGTTAGTGTCGCCACCGAACTCACCGATCTTCGAGCACCCCATGGACACCTCGGATACGGGAACCCACGCGCACGAGATCGCATAGCCCACCGCAACTACGGTCATTATCAGCCAGAAGACACGCATTACAGACACCGTCGTCATTCAACCAGCTTTTCGGCTGCCCACGATCGACGTCGGGCCCGATTGCGACCAGCTTTCTTTCCGAGTCGACAAACATCGCGATTGCACCGGGCCTCCGCTACCGAGGGATTGTCAGATTAACGGTGGATCCGACCTCGGCGTCGGTTAGTTTCCGTTCGGGGTGATACGTCCTTCGAAGGTAATCGCGAACGCATTGAGCGCCGGCTTCCACCTCATTGCCCATCGCGGGCTTACCTTTCCCGGTGGGGTCCAGTGCCCGCGTCGCGAGATACAAGCACTTGAGTGCTGCCTGTTCGGTCGGGAAGTGACCACGAGCGCGTACAGCGCGCCTGTAGCGGGCGTTGACGGACTCGATCGCAAACGCCCTCGCAGATCACCCGCCTGATCTCGACGTCGTAGTCCAGGAACGACACGAACTCGCTCCACGCGTTGTCCCACATCTTGATGATCGCCGGATACTGCTCGCCCCATTTCTTGCCGAATTCGGTGAATCGTTCCTTCGCCGCAGACTCCAACGGAGCGGTGTAGACCGGACGCAGATCACGCGACATCTCATCCCAATACTTCCGGGATGCAAAACGAAAGGTGTTGCGTATCAGATGAATAATGCATGTCTGTACCACCGCCAACTCCCAGACGGTGTTGATCGCATCCGGCAGACCTTTCAGTCCATCGCAGACCACGATGCACACATCGCCGACACCCCGGTTCTTGATCTCCGTCAGAACCGAGAGCCAGAACTTCGCGCCCTCACCGCCCTCGCCGGCCCAGATCCCCAGGATGTCGCGTTCGCCGTTCACGGTGACACCGATCGCGACATACATGGGCCTGTTGGTGACCTGGCCGTCCCGG
>NZ_JBAWFH010000448.1:0-4457 GCF_049591685.1 Rhodococcus sp. (in: high G+C Gram-positive bacteria)
ACTCAGGACGCACTCAGTGCTGCCTCGAGATCCTGCGCTGCCTTGGTCTGCCACTCGATGTAGGTCATGCCCTCGGGCAACGTCTCGGTGACCTCGACAACCGGTACGCCGGCTGCTTCGGCGGTCGAGCGAATGTCCTGGGTGACGGCATCCTGGGTCTGCGTGTTGTAGATGAGCGCCCGTACCGAATCGGCGGTGAACAGGTCGCGGGTCGCGGCGATGGACGCAGGCGACGGGTCGTTTCCTTCTTCGATCGCGTTCTTGAAGTCTTCGGGAGTGCGGTCGTCCAGCTCGGACTCTTCGATCAGGTAGTGCGCGATCGGCTCGGTCTGCGCGACGGGTGCACCTGGGTGTTCAGCGGCGATCGTGGCCGTCACATCGGTTATTCCGTGTACCTGCTCGTGGAAGGTCTCCGCGTTGGCGGTGTACTGCGCGGCGTTGTCGGGATCGAGCTGTCCGAGCTTTTCGGCGATCGACTCGGCCGTCGCTGCAGCGACCTCGGCGTTGTACCAGACGTGTTCGTTGACCTCGCCGTGCTCGTGACCGTGCTCATCGGAAGCAGGCTCTTCCGACGCCTGAGCTTCGGCTGCCGGTTCGGCTTCTTCCTCGTGTCCGTGACTTTCCTCGACGAGGTCGAAGGCGTTGACCGAGGGAACTCCGCTTCCTTCGGACTCGAGGATGTCGGTGATGAACTCGTCGTAACCGCCGCCGTTGTAGACGACGAGCGAGGCCTCGGCGACCTTGGCTGCATCGGCCGGGGACGCCTCGTACGAGTGTGGATCGGCTGACGGGTCGGCGATGATGGACTCGACGGAGGCCAGGTCACCGGCGACGGCTTCGGCAACAGAGCCCCACACGTTGGTCGACGCGACGACGGTGATCGGGCCGTCGACAGCCGTCGCGGGGGCGGAGCTGTCGGCAGGCTCGGAGTCCGAGCTGCAGGCGCTGAGGGTGAGCGCTGCGGCGCAGGTCATGCCCACGAGTGCGGTCGTGGTGCGGTTGCGTGAACGGCGTGACTGACGCACTGGGGCTCTCCTGGAAAGTGAGCGAATAGATGCAATTGGAAACGGTTACCGTTGTACTGTAGCCGTGGCACGTCGACCGATCGAATCGGACACAGGGCGTTCTTTTTCACTTCTGACCCATTGACCGACTACCGTCCGAGTATGTCCAGGTCGAGGGAGCCGCGACGCCCGGCCACACTGGCGTCCATCGCCGCCGAGTTGAAGGTCTCGCGAACCACGGTTTCCAACGCGTACAACCGTCCCGACCAGCTCTCGCCCGAACTGCGCGAACGCGTCCTGATGGCCGCCAAACGGCGCGGATACGCAGGCCCGGACCCCGTTGCACGGTCGCTGCGAACCCGCAAAGCAGGCGCCGTCGGACTCGTCCTCACCGAAGCCCTCAGCTACTCCTTCCGCGACCCCGCCGCCATGGCGTTCCTCGCAGGGCTCGCCGAATCGTGCGAGGCAGCCGGGCAAGGCCTCCTCCTCATCCCTGCAGGTCCCGACCGCGACGACACCGCGGCCGCAGCCGTCGTCCAGCAGGCAGGGGTCGACGCATTCGTCGTCTACTCCGTCGCCGACGACGACCCCTACCTCTCCGCAGTACGCGACCGGCACCTGCCCATCGTCATCTGTGACCAGCCCCGCGGAGTCCCCGAAGCAGCACTCGTCGCCATCGACGACCGAGCCGCCATGAAACTCATCGCCGACCAGGTCATCGCACTCGGCCACGAGCACATCGCCGTACTGTGCATGCGACTCGGTCGCGACCGGCGCGATGGCGTCGTACCACCGATGCGGCTGCAGAACAGTCACTTTCACGTCCAACGCGAGCGCATCGCCGGCGTCAAGGACGCCATGACCGGAGCCGGACTCGACCCGGACACCCTCACCGTCGTCGAACGTTTCGACCACAGCATGCGATCCGGGCAC
Organism: Rhodococcus sp. (in: high G+C Gram-positive bacteria); assembly: GCF_049591685.1. GTDB lineage: Bacteria > Actinomycetota > Actinomycetes > Mycobacteriales > Mycobacteriaceae > Rhodococcoides. The sequence goes on from NZ_JBAWFH010000448.1 coordinate 1,938, forward strand.
TCGGCCGCAGCCCAAGCCCTGCAGGCCAATCGCCGCACCACCGCACTGCTGTGCACCACCGACGTCCTCGCGCTCGGAGCGCTCAACTTCGCCAAGGTGGCGGGCATCGACGTACCCAAGCAGCTCACGGTCACCGGCTTCGACGGCGTCGAAGATGCCATCCGCGACAACCTCACCACCGTCCGTCAGGACGCGGAAGAAAAGGGTCGACGCGCAGGCGCGCTCCTGATGTCCACCTCGCGCTCCGGCGTCGTCGCCGCGGAATTCCTGCCGACCGAACTGGTCAAAGGCCGCACCTCGGCCGCTCCGCCTGCAGCTCGCTGAGCGTCCGACCCCACCCGCCCACCGCCCGCCCCCGCCCCCGCCCCCGCATCGATGGGCCGTTGCAACCGTCCAGCCGTTGTAATGGGCCATCGATGCCGGGGGGGCGGGCAGGGAAACCGCGTCAGGCGCTCAGCAACGCTGCACAGCGCAGCAGTCCGAGGTGGCTGTAGGCCTGGGGGTGGTTGCCGAGCGAGCGTTCGGCGACGGGGTCGTATTCCTCGCTGAGCAGGCCGGTGGGTCCGGCTGCGCTGACGAGTTGGGTGAACAGCGCTTCGGCTTCCGATCGCTGTCCGATGAGCAGGTAGGCCTCGACGAGCCATGCGGCGCAGAGGTGGAATCCGCCTTCGCCGCCGGGGAGTCCGTCGTCGTGGTGGTAGCGGTAGACGGTCGATCCGCTGCGCAGTTCGGTTTCGGTGGCGGTGACGGTGGCTGCGAAGCGAGGGTCGGTGGGTTCGATGAGCCCGGACAGTCCGATGTGCAGGGTCGCGGCGTCGAGGTCCGTGCCGTCGTAGGCGGCGGTGTAGGACTGCACCTCCTCGCTCCAACCTTGGTCGAGTACTTCGGCGCGGATGGTGGAACGCAGTGCCTGCCAACTGGATTCGATGGTGCGGTCGAAGGTTTCGGCGAGGGTGATGGCGCGGTCGATGGTCATCCAGCCCATGACCTTGGAGTAGACGTGGTGGCGCGGGTTGCCGCGGATTTCCCAGATGCCGTGGTCGGGTTCGGACCAGCGGCGTTCGACGGCTTCGACCATCGACCTGACGAGTGACCAATCATCCTCGGACAGTGCTTCTTTGCCGCTGAGGCCCTGTGCCTGGCGGGCATGTGCCAGCGAGGCGATGAGGTCGACGATCGGGCCGAACACGTCGAGCTGCACCTGCTGGTTGGCGGCGTTGCCGACGCGCACCGGGCGGGATCCTGCGTAGCCGGGGAGCTCGTCGATGACGGCTTCGGGGGGAAGCCCGAGGCCCCAGATGGTGTAGAGCGGGTGCAGGCGTTCGGGGCCCGGAACCGATTGCAGCACACCGTGTACCCAGGACAGGTAGTTCTCGGCCTCGGTGGTCGACCCGACGTTGACCAGAGCTGACGCGGTGAGGGCGGCGTCGCGCAGCCAGCAGTATCGGTAGTCCCAGTTGCGGACGCCCCCGATGTCTTCGGGCAGCGATGTGGTGGCAGCGGCCATGATGGATCCGGAGTCGGCGTGCACGAGTCCGCGAAGCGTCAGCGCCGATCGCTTCATCAGGTCGCGCTTGAGCGGCGGAAGGGTGAGACTGTCCGCCCAGTCCTTCCAGTAGCTCTCGGCCTGGACGCGACGGTCGAGCTCGGGTGTGCGGAACGGTCCGAGATCGTCGGTGCCCATGCGCAATTCGAGAACGACCGGTCCGTTCGACGGATCCACCTGGGCGTGTGCCGTTTCCTGGGTGCCGTCGGAGACGACGTTCCAGCGGACGCCGGGGCTGCGTAGCACCATCGGGTCGGCGGTGCCGTAGATGCGCAGGCCGTCGTCCTCGGGCTCGAGGCGGACCCACACCTTGCCGAACTCGGGTCGTGGCGCGAAAGACACGATGGCTGTGGCCTTGCCGGTGATCACGCGGGTGAGCGATGTCTGACCGGTCGACACGTCGTGCGGCAAGTAGTCGGTCACCTGGAGACTCGCCCACTTGGTCTGCACGGTCATGGTGCCGTCGACGTACTGCTGGCTGAGGGGGAGCGAGGCCCGGGTGGGACCGATGCTGAAGTGCCCGGCTACGTCGCCGCCGAGCAGATGCGCGAACACTGCCGCGGAGTCCGGTTCGGGATGGCACAGCCAAGTCAGGTTCGCGTCGGGGGTGAGCAGTGCGACGGAGTTGGGGGAAGCCAGCATCGTCAGTCGTTCGATGCGGGGCGCGTCGGCTCCGGACAACCACTGGCGACGCTCCTCGAGCAGGAAGGCGAGCGCAAGGGCGACCTGTTCGGTGTTGTCGATGCGGAATTCGGCGGCGCTGTCGCCGGTACCGACTTTCACTCCGATGTCCGGTCCGTGCAGGCGCGCGAACGCCTTCTCGTCGGTGACGTCGTCGCCGAAGAAGATCGCCGCGGTCGCGCTCTCCTGGTGCCGGAGGATGTCGAGCGCGACGCCCTTGTCGGTGACGATGACCGCGAGCTCGATCACGGATTTACCTTCGGTGACCTGCACGCCTTCGCGCTGTGCGACGC
>NZ_JBAWFH010000449.1:0-10366 GCF_049591685.1 Rhodococcus sp. (in: high G+C Gram-positive bacteria)
GGACCGTATGCTCGCCCAGCGTCCGGACTTCGTATTTCGCGGAGACCGGTTAATCTTCGTCAGGTCTCGAGTCTGCTTCTGCGACTGAATCGAAGGAAATGGGGAACAGCTCATGGCGAATGCCATCGAAGTCGAGAACTTGGTACTCGAGTACGGGAAGAACATCGCCCTGAACGGCATCAGTTTCGAAGTGCCGGAGGGGACGGTTCTGGGGGTGTTGGGGCCGAACGGCGCGGGGAAGACGACGGCGGTTCGCATCCTCGCCACCCTGTTGAAGGCAACGTCGGGTAGTGCCCGAGTGCACGGCATCGACGTTGCCGACAATCCTAACCAGGTCCGCGAGACCATCGGCCTCACGGGCCAGTTCGCGGCCGTCGACGAGTACCTCACCGGGTACGAGAACCTCGAGATGGTTGGCAGGTTGTTCGGTCTGAAGAAGGCCGAGGCCCGCAGCCGGGCCGACGAACTTCTCGCTCGGTTCGAGCTCGAGTACGCGCGCGATCGCACCGCGAAGCAGTATTCGGGCGGTATGCGTCGACGCCTCGACATCGCGGCCAGTTTGATCGGGCGCCCGAGAGTGGTCTTCCTCGACGAACCCACGACGGGTCTCGATCCGCGCAGTCGAATGGGCATGTGGGAGTTCATCTCCGACCTCGTATCGGACGGAACCACCATCCTGCTGACGACGCAGTACCTCGAAGAGGCGGACCGGTTGGCCGACTCGATCATCGTTCTCGACAAGGGTTCGATCATCGCCGAGGGCACCGCAGATCAGCTGAAGTCCCAGGTCGGCGGTGAACGGCTCGAATTCGTTCTCACCGACCCGGCCGACCGCGACCGCGCGCTCGATCTGCTTCACCCGATCGGTCTCGACGCCCCGTCGTACGACGATCAGACCCGCCGTATCGGTATGCCCGTGGGCGGCGGCGCAGACGATCTCACCGCCGCACTCGTCGGCTTGAAGGACGCAGGGATTCGGGTGGTGGACGTCGGTCTCCGCAGGCCCAATCTTGACGACGTGTTCCTCACTCTCACGGGCCACGCCACCGAGGAAGCCGCAGCTGTGGAGGAAGACAAATGAGCGTCGTTCGCGATTCACTGATCATCACCAAGCGAAACCTGATCAAGCTCAAGCGGGTTCCCGATCTCCTCTTCTTCGCGACGCTGTCACCGATCATGTTCGTCCTGCTCTTCGCGTACGTCTTCGGAAGTGCGATCGACATTCCGGGCGTCGACTACAAGAGCTTCCTGATGGGCGGCATCTTCGTCCAGACCATGATCTTCGGCGCCACCATCACGGGGTCGTCCCTGGCGGAAGATCTGCAGAAGGGCGTCATGGACCGTTTCCGCTCGCTGCCGATGGCACGCTCGGCCGTCGTCATCGGCCGAACGGCAGCGGATGTCGGCAACAACGTCGTCACCATCACCATCATGTCCATCACCGGACTCATCGTGGGCTGGCGCATCACGTCGTCGTTCCTCGAAGCCGTTGCCGGTTACGTTCTGTTGCTGCTGTTCGCCTACTCGATCTCGTGGGTCATGGCGTATCTCGGACTGCTGGTGCGCTCGCCCGAACTGTTCAACAACGCCTCGTTCATCGTCATCTTCCCGCTGACCTTCATCGCGAACACCTTCGTGCCCATCGAGGGCTTTCCCACGGTGCTCAAGGCCATCGCGGAGTGGAACCCCATCTCCTCGGTGACCCTGGCCGTTCGCGAGTTGTTCGGCAACACGAACCCCTTGGCACCGGCCCCGGACGCGTGGCCGCTACAAAATCCGGTGCTGTACACGATGATCTGGGTGGTGCTGTTCCTCGTCATCTTCGTTCCGCTGTCGGTGCGCAAGTACGAGAAGACCCTCACGGCCTGAGATTCGACGCAAGAAAGTCGAGGGCTTCGGTCCACATTCGACGCTGACCTTTCGCCGTCCCGGCCGGAGTGCCGCCGGAGACGATGCTGTCGCTACGGCCCACTGTGGTCGGGGTGGCGGGAGGTCGAAGGATATGCCCGGCGTTCGGCAGCATCACGAGCCTGTCGGCGCTGTTGTCGCGACGAGCCATCAGTGCTCGTGCCATCCTGTCCGCCGGATACGTCGCGTCGGCTGTGCCGGCCACGACGAGCACCGGAGCCTCGATCCGCTCCACCGGGATGGAGGCAGCCGCCACCGCGTCGGCGTCGCGAAGACCGGCCTCGTACGCAGGTCGCAGTTTCATCGCGCGAGAAGAAAGGGTTGGCGCGAACGCTCGCCCCATCGCTGTTTTGATCCTCTGTCCGATCAGCTTGTCGGACCGAATCGGCATGTACGGCAACGGCTCTCCACGCAGGGTCAACGACGAGGCGCGCGCCGGGGGACCGTCGGTGATGGCCTGCAGAACCACGTGCGCAGGAGAGGTGGCAACTACGCCGCGGACGGCTATGGTCGGAGCCGACGTCAGCGCGGACAACGCGACAGTCACCCCCACCGACGCCGAGAACACCGCGATGCGTTGCGCGTCGACCCGCTTGTGCGCGGCGAATGCGGCCATACCGTCCGCGACTGCCTCGAGCGGAATCTCCTCGAAGTGGCGTGGAAGACCTGGGACGCCCATGTACAGCAACACCGCGGTGACGTATCCGTGGGAGGCGAGCAGCGCGGCCGTCGGTGCAGACGCCTTCTCGCCGGCAATCCCCGGTACCACCAGCACGCCCGGGCACAGCTCCTCGTCGGTGTCGGGAAAGAAGATCCGCAGTCGCCACCCGTCGCCTTCGAGGTCTCGGCGAACGACACTGTCACCCCACGTTCGTCGGACCGTCGTCGTCGACGAACCCTCCAGTGCATGCAGCGAGACGCGATAGTCCAGCCCGTCGGGCGAAGGCGCGAAGGTGACCGGCGGCGTGTTCTCGTCGACGAAGGTCATGTCCCACCACGGACGGTCCGGGTCGTCGATCTTCAACCGGCCCTCGCGGTCGATGTGGTAATCGCGATGCGAAACCCAGTGGTGCCCGTCGGCGTCGACGGTCGCGATGTCGAGGTGCACGGGTAGCCCCGGCCCGACTCCGTGTGCCCGGAACTCGGTTCGGCCGTCGATCGGCCCCGTGACGGGGTCCACCTCCAACGAGACGGGTTCCATACGTCCAGTGTGCGATATCGACGCCGCCGCGCGGGGCGCATCGGATCACCCAGGCCGGGTGATTTTCACACGCGTCAACCCCCGACCGAACGATCCGGTCGGGGGTTGACGGAAAACATGCGTGACGAACGATGACCTATGTGTGGTACGGCTCTGCGCTGAGCAGCGTGACCTTCATGGTCTTACCGTTGGGGAGCGTGTACTCGCGGGTGTCGCCGACTTTGGCGTCGATGAGCGAGCCGCCGAGGGGAGAGCTGGGGGAGTAGACCTCGAGCTTGCCGTCGCGGGCACCCTCTTCACGGGTGGCGATGAGGAACGTCTCGGTGTCCGACTCGTCACCGTCGTAGTAAACCTTCACGACGGATCCGGGCAGCGCGACACCGGACTGAGTGGGGGCCTCGCCGACCTTGGCGGAGTTCAACAGCTCCTGCAGCTGTCGGATGCGAGCCTCCTGCTGGCCCTGCTCCTCGCGTGCAGCGTGGTAACCGCCGTTCTCTTTCAGATCGCCCTCTTCGCGTCGCTCGTTGATCTCGGCGGCGATGACCGGGCGATTGGAAATGAGTTGGTCGAGTTCGCTCTTGAGCCTGTCGTGGGACTCCTGGGTCAGCCAGGTCACCTGGGTCTCGGTCATCTCGATCACTCCCTTGTAGTCGAAGTCGCGGTGGACTCCCGGTCTGTTGCTGACGAGCACGCGGATGGGCGGAGGAATTCTCTCGAAGAGGTCCCCCGTGTCGGCCCACTTCCTGAGCCGGCTGCGACGTGCACGATCGGCGGCGTCGTCAGCCTTCCTGGCCGTCAATGCAGCAATACACGGCCCCAGTCAGGAACCGTGTACAGCGCAATCTTACCACGGGGCAGCGTGCGGTCAGCCGGCCCGCAAATATTCGGGGACATTCGTGCCGCATCCGTACACATCGCCCACCGCAGGCGGCTTGGAGGTGCGCACGATCGATGTCACTTCGACTTCGCTGGTGGCGGACCCCGGAACCAGCACTTCGCGGCGGCCGCTCTCGGATCCGTCACGGGAGCGGGCACGAACGATGCAGACGACTTCGCGCTCCGGGTCGGCGCGGGTGACGCTGAAACTGATGGACATCGTCGACGAGTCGACGATGTCGAACGACAGGGCCTTGCCCTCGACGTCCTGAACGGCGAAGCGCTGGTAGCCGAAGTAGGCGACGCCCAACCCGACGAGCAATACGACGACCAACAGGACGTTCTTCGTACGTCGATCGATTCCCCGGCGCGAGGTCGATGCCGGATAACGGCCTTCGGGAAGCGTGGTCATACGAACTTTCGTCGAGACGAGAAGCTGCCGGAGTCTGCGGCAGCCGGTGGCAGCCGTGTCGGCGCCAAGTGGAACTATAGAGGCCGCGTAAGTATCAGTCGAAGCTGAGGTGAGGGAAGATCGTGTCCGGACTACGGCTCATGGCGGTGCATGCCCATCCCGACGACGAGTCGAGCAAGGGCGCCGCGACGACGGCTCGGTATGCAGCCGAGGGAAACGCCGTCTTGGTCGTGACGCTCACAGGCGGTGAGCGGGGCGACATTCTCAATCCCGCGATGGATATCCCGGGCGTACACGAGCGAATGCACGAAGTGCGGCGCGAAGAGATGGCGGAGGCGGCGCGCATTCTCGGCGTCCGTCAGACGTGGTTGGGGTTCGTCGACTCGGGATTGCCGGAGGGCGACCCGTTGCCGCCGCTGCCCGAGGGGTGTTTCGCTCTCGCGCCGCTCGAAGAGGCCACGGAAGCGCTGGTGAAGGTCGTTCGGGAGTTCAAGCCGCACGTCATGACCACGTACGACGAGAAGGGTGGCTACCCGCACCCGGACCACATTCGCTGCCACGAGGTGTCGGTCGCTGCGTTCGAGGCAGCGGGAGATGCCGACAAGTTTCCCGACGCAGGTGAGCCGTGGACGCCGCTCAAGCTGTACTACTCGCACGGCTTCCTGCGTAAGCGGATGCAGCTGTTCCACGACTGGTTCATCGACCGCGGCGAGGAGAGCCCGTTCGTCGATTGGCTCAAGCGTTGGACCACCGATCGCGACGAGATCATGGAGCGCATCACCACCCAGGTCACCGTCGGCACCTACTTCGAACAGCGCGACGACGCCCTGCGCGCACACGCGACGCAGATCGACCCCAACGGCGCGTTCTTCGCGGTTCCCGCCGAGGTTCAGCGGGGGCTCTGGCCCACCGAGGAGTACGAGCTCGCCCGAACCCGCGTGAAGACGTCGATCCCGGAGACCGACCTGTTCGCGGGTATCGACGCCCCCCGCGACGAAGCGGGGACGTCCGCGTGATCATCTCGATTCTCGCGCAGGGTGCGCCCGGCCCGGAGTACGGCAAGTCGTCTCCGGTCGGGCTCGTCATCATCGTTGCCCTGCTCGTCGGTACCGCACTACTGATCTGGTCGATGAACAAGAAGATCAAGAAGTTGCCGGAGACGTTCGAGAAGGAAGCCCCCGGCCCCGATCAGGCGCTCGACGAGGGCACCGATCGCGGCGCGATACGCGACCCGGAACCGGGCTCGCGACCTCGTCCGGGAACGCGGCCCGGCACCGACGAAGGCTGACCATGCTGAACACCAATGCGCTGGGCGAATCGACGAGTCCGTATCTACGGCAGCACGCCGAAAACCCGGTGCATTGGCAGCAGTGGACGCCCGAGGCGTTGGCGTCCGCACGCGAACGCGACGTGCCGATCCTGTTGTCCATCGGCTATTCGGCCTGCCACTGGTGTCATGTGATGGCACACGAGTCGTTCGAGGACGAGGCAACCGCCGAGCTGATGAACGCGGGTTTCGTCTGTATCAAGGTCGACCGCGAGGAACGCCCCGACCTGGACGCGGTGTACATGAACGCGACGGTCGCGATGACCGGTCAGGGCGGCTGGCCCATGACGTGCTTTCTGACGCCGGAAGGCGAACCCTTCTACTGCGGCACCTACTATCCGCCCAGGCCGATTGCCGGAACGCCTTCGTTTCCGCAGTTGCTCCAGGCGATCACGGACACCTGGACCACGCGTCGAAGCGAGGTGTTCGACGCCTCCGCCGCCATCGTGGACGCGCTGCGCTCCAACGCCGGGCAGATGCCTGCGTCGGACCGCCCGGTGGACGCCGAGCTTCTCGCCGAGGCCGCCCGATCGGTGTTGCAGGACGAGGACGTCGACCGCGGGGGATTCGGTGGTGCGCCCAAGTTTCCTCCGGGGGCACTGCTCGAGGGCTTGCTGCGGCAATACGAACGCACGTCGACGCCCATGCTTTTGGCAACCGTGCAGCGAACCGCGTCGGCGATGGCGCGGGGTGGCATCTTCGATCAGATCGGCGGCGGGTTCGCTCGCTACTCGGTCGATACGGAGTGGGTGATTCCGCACTTCGAGAAGATGCTCTACGACAACGCGTTGCTGCTGCGCTTCTACGGGCATCTCGCCCGCGTCACCGGTGACGGTCTCGCGCTTCGCGTAGCCGACGCCACCGCGGGGTTCATGCTCCGCGGATTACGTACGGAGGCAGGGTGTTTTGCCTCGGCGCTGGATGCGGACACCGAGGGAGTCGAAGGCCTCACCTACGCCTGGACGCCGGAGCAACTGGTCGAGGTTCTCGGCTTCGAGGACGGAGTGTGGGCAGCGGGGTTGTTTGCCGTCGACTCCGCAGGCACGTTCGAGGCCGGAATGTCGGTGCTGCAGCTACCCGAGGATCCGGAGGACGGCGAACGGTACGACCGAGTCTGCGCGACGTTACTGGCGGCCCGCGACACACGTCCACAACCTGGCCGCGACGACAAGGTGGTCACGGCATGGAACGGGCTTGCCATCACCGCGCTCGCCGAAGCGGGGGTCGGCCTCGGGCGATCGGACTGGGTCGACGCAGCGGTGGAATGCGGCGAGCAGATCTATGCCACCCACGAGGAGAACGGCAGGCTTCGGCGCGCATCGCTCGGAACCCATGTCGGCGAGGCCACCGGTGTGCTCGAGGACTACGCCTGCCTGGCCGTCGCGTCGTTGGCTCTGTTCCAGGCCACGGGCGATCCGGTGTGGTCGGAACGGGCGCAACGCACTGTGGACGCAGCGATCGAGCACTTCGCCGACCGCGATAATCCCGGCAGCTGGTACGACACTGCGGACGACGCCGAGGCGCTGGTGACGCGGCCGCGAGATCCGCTCGACAATGCAACACCGTCGGGTGCGTCCACGATCACCGAGGCGCTGCAGACCGCCGAAGCGTTGGTGCCGGTCGAGCGGGCGGCAGTGTACGGAGAATTGGTGGCCGCCGGGCTGGCTCGTGCGGCCATCGTGCTCGAGCGAGCTCCTCGTTCGGGTGGTCACTGGTTTGCCGTCGCCGAAGCGTCGGTTCGGGGGCCGCTACAGATCGCTGTGTCCACGGACGGGCCCGGCGTCGACAGTGCCCTTCTCGCCGTCGCTCGGGCTCATGCTCCCGGTGGTGCGACCGTCGTTGCCGGGGCCGAGGGGTCCTCGCCGCTGCTGGCGGATCGGCCCACCGTCGCCGGCCGTGATGCCGTGTACGTATGCCGCGGATTCGTCTGCGATCGGCCGGTCACCACCGAAGTGGAATTGCTTGCGGCACTGAACCGCTAGAACACCACCAGCCACACCGCAACGAGATGGCAGATCGCGGCCAGAACCGTCGCGGCGTGGAAGAACTCGTGGTGACCGAACGTCGTCGGCCACGGATTGGGCCACTGGGTGGCATACAGGACGGCGCCGATGCTGTAGAGGATGCCGCCGACGAGCAACAGAACGAACGGTGCCCAGCCGACGTGGTCGATGAGCGTCGGCGCGACCGGCACGATCGCCCAGCCGAGTAGTAGGTAGAGAGGTACGCCGACCCATCGCGGGCTTTGCGGCCAGAGCATCTTGAGCGCGACGCCGCCGAGGGCGCCCAGCCAGACCACGATCAGCAGCGTTCGCCCGGTGCTCGCGGGGAGCCCGAGCACTGCGAAGGGTGTGTAGCTGCCAGCGATGAACACGAAGATCATCGAATGGTCGGCGCGTTTCATCCACACCCGGTGGGAGGGCTTGCTCCAGTTCACGCGGTGATAGGTCGCGCTGACGCCGAATACACCGCACACCGTCACGGCGTAGACGGCACTCGCGATGCCGGCGCTGACCGATACCAGCGAGAACGCCAAGCTCACCAGCACGATTCCGGACACGACCGCGAAGCCGAAGGCGTAGAGGTGAATCCACCCCCGCATACGTGGCTTGACGGGGAGTTCGTCGATTCCGAACATGGTCACCGGCAGGACCCCCTTCGTCGGTAAAGCTACGCAACCGTAGGTTTGGGCCTACTGTACCGGCGAGTAGTACTCGGCGTTCGGCGTAAGGTTGTCCCCCGTGGTGATGTCTCGGTGAAGATTCTCCCGACCAAGGTGCGCAGCGTCCTCTACGGCGTGTACGAGCGGCGTCTGCTCACCCAGCTCGACGACGTGGCGCATCCGCGACACGTCGCCGTGATGTGCGACGGCAACCGACGCTGGGCGCGGGAGAACGGCTTCACCGACGTCGCTCACGGACACCGCATGGGCGCTTTGAAGATCGCCGAGATGCTCGGCTGGTGTGACGCCGCCGGCATCGAAATGGCCACCATCTACCTGCTCTCCACCGAGAACCTGCGTCGCGACGCCGACGAGCTCGATTCGCTGCTCGAGATCATCACCGACGTCGTCGAGGAGATCTGCGGCCCCGGCCAGAACTGGGGCGTCAAGATCGTCGGCACGCTGGACCTGCTGCCCGCGTCGACCGCGCGTCGACTCAAGGAAGCAGCCGACCTCACTTCGGGGCGCACCGGTACTCACGTCAACGTCGCGGTCGGGTACGGCGGACGCCAAGAAATTGCCGACGCCGTTCAATCGCTGCTCGGCGAGAAGATCAGCGAGGGATTGACTGGCGACGACCTGATTCAGGCGGTCAACGTCGACGCCATCGACAGTCACCTCTACACCTCGGGCCAGCCCGACCCGGACCTCGTCATCCGGACGTCCGGAGAGCAGAGGCTGTCCGGGTTCCTGCTGTGGCAGAGCGCGTACTCCGAGATCTGGTTCACCGAGGCCTACTGGCCGGAGTTTCGTCGCGTCGACTTTCTTCGCGCGCTTCGTGACTACGCCGCGCGACATCGGCGGTTCGGGATTTAGAGCTTGCGCAACCGCAGCCGGTTGATGGTGTGGTCGTTGTCCTTGCGCAGCACCATCGTCGCTCGCGGTCGTGTCGGCAGGATGTTGTCGACGAGGTTCGGCAGGTTGATCGTGTGCCACAGGTCTTCGGCAGCGTTGCGCGCATCGTGGTCGGACAGGTTCGCGTAGTGGTGGAAGTGCGCGTCGGGGTCGGCGAACGACGTCTTGCGCAGTGCCAGGAAGCGTTTGACGTACCACGCCTCGATGTCCTCGATGCGGGCGTCCACGTAGATGGAGAAGTCGAACAGGTCCGACACCATCAACCTGGGGCCGGTTTGCAGCACGTTCAAGCCCTCGACGATGAGGATGTCCGGCTGGCGGACCATGTGCAGCTGGTCCTTGACGATGTCGTACGAAACGTGCGAATAGACCGGTGCGGCAACCTCTTCGGAGCCGGACTTGACCTCGGTGACGAACCGTAGGAGTTTGCGTCGGTCGTAGCTCTCGGGAAACCCCTTGCGATGCAGAATGCCGCGCCGCATCAATTCCGCTGTGGAATAGAGGAATCCGTCGGTGGTCACGAGGTCGACGCGGGGATGGTGGTCCCACCGCGCCAGCAGGGCCTGCAGGACGCGCGCGGTCGTCGACTTGCCGACGGCAACGCTTCCCGCCACCCCGATCACAAACGGAACCTGACGATCCGGATGCTTCTCGCCGAGGAAGGTCGCCGTCGCCGCGAAGAGTCGTTGCCGCGCCGCGACCTGCAGGTGAATGAGCCTGGCCAGCGGCAGGTATACCTCCGCCACCTCGTCGAGGTCGATCTGCTCACCGAGGCCGCGGAGGCCCACCAACTCCTCCTCGGTCAGAACCAGGGGAGTGGACTGTCGGAGGGTCCGCCACTGCGCGCGGTCGAACTCCACATACGGGCTGGACTCGCTCACGCGATACACCGGCTCGTCGACGTGACGCGGTGGCCCGGCAGGCGTGAGCTCCGAAGGAGCGCGAGTCGCATGACATCAGATTGTGCTTGCTGCCACTACGACTCGCACGGGCGGGGTGGTTCACCGGGTGTTCACTCTCGGCGGGCATCTATTGTCGGATCTCATGAACGCCGAACCTTTCGTC
>NZ_JBAWFH010000450.1:0-11331 GCF_049591685.1 Rhodococcus sp. (in: high G+C Gram-positive bacteria)
CGTTCCCCGGACCAATCGATGCGTTGGCGACATATACATATCTGAGAGAGATCAATCCGACGCCCTACAGCGCTGTTCTCGGTTTCACCGATCTGTCGCTGTCGAGCGCGTCGCCGGAACGGTTTCTGCGGATAGATGCGGACCGAGTGGTCGAGTCCAAGCCGATCAAGGGCACACGGCCGCGAGGAAGCACACCTGAACAGGATGCCGACCTTCGCGCGGACCTACTCGGCAACGAGAAGGACAAGGCAGAAAACCTGATGATCGTCGACCTCGTGCGAAACGACCTGGCTCGAGTGTGTGTGCCGGGTTCCGTGCACGTCCCGAAACTGTTCGACGTCGAAACCTATGCACCCGTGCATCAGTTGGTGTCGACCGTGCGCGGGAGACTCCGCGACGACGCTTCCGCGGTTGATTGCATCAGCGCTGCATTTCCCGGTGGGTCGATGACGGGGGCACCGAAAATACGCACGATGGCCATCATCGACAAGCTCGAGGACGGGCCACGAGGCGTGTATTCCGGAGCCATCGGTTACTTCTCGCTCACCGGCACTGCAGATTTGTCGATCGTCATCCGGACCATCGTGTCCACCGAGAACGAAGTGAGCTTCGGCGTCGGCGGCGCGATCGTTGCCATGTCCGACCCCGAGGAAGAGTTCGAGGAGACAATGGTCAAGGCGGTCTCGATGCGCCGGGCTCTGTCGGGCGCAATGCGCAAAAGCCGGAAGGACGTCTGACGTCCTTCCGGCTCCTGTAGCGAAACCCGAGCTCTAATTGCAGGTCAGGGTGCCGTGAAGTACTCGAACACAGCCGGCTGGACGTTCGGGTTGGCGTTCACCGTGCCGATGATCGTACCGGCCACGACGCCGATGGCGGTGCCGATGATGCAGCCCGCGATGAAGTTCGGAAAAATCGAGACGCAACCGATCGCGAATCCCAGTCCCGCACCGATCGCCGTGCCCACAGCGCCGCCGTTGGTGTAACCGATGACGATCTGATTGATCATGTTGTCGAACGCAGCTTGCTTCGAGACTGGTTCGGCAACCTGATTGATGAGCGATGCCGGCTGCGGTGTGAGCAGCAGCTGTCGTTCACCGACGAGTGCGGGTGCGATGGAGTAGGTCGTGCCATTCACCGAGTAGGTGAGCGGGAGACTGGCCAGCACCGTTCCCGAACTCCCCACGATGTCGACCTCCGTGCCGTTGCTGTCGACGCGGAACGCGCCTGCATCGAGCACGGTGCTAACTGCGCCCTCGGGAGTGACCGAGGTTTCGTAGCCGACCGATTCGACTGGGTCTGCACCTGCAGTTCCCCCACCCACCGCGATGGTCACCGAAGTGGCGGCCAACACCGTGGCCATCATCGCAGTCACTGACTTCATTCTTTTCACAGGCATCCCCAGACCGTTGTCGGACAAACTTCTTCTTACGTGCGGGCCGATTATAATTCTCGACCGTCGATGTGCAGCGCGCTATGCGGTCGACTGTCGAGGTAATTCTCGAGCACCGTTCCGACTTCGGCGAGCACATCAGGTTCGATCATTTCATTGTGCGCGCATTCCACGGATCGAATGTCTACATTTCCGGTCACGAATGCATTCCATTGCGCCGGATCGCGGTCGATTCCGTCGCCTGATCCCTTTGCTGCTGCGAAGAACAAGATGTCCCCATCGAACACGTCGGGTTGGAAATTCGCCATGATCGCGGTGGAATTCGCGAAGCCGTCGTTGATTCGTTCGAGGTGCGCAGGTGTGAGGCCCGTTTCCTGCCCGAACGACTCGTTGAGCAGCGCAACCGCTTCCTCGTAGGTCAAGGGTGACTGCGACGCATCGCGGACGAGATCGAGTCCCAGACCTGCGAGCAATTCCTCCACGCTCAGTCGTCCCTGCGTGGCCTCGTTCGGATCCTCGACGTAGCTGTCCATGATCGTCAGCGAGTCGACGGTCGCGCCCGCCCGGCGAAGTTCGACGCCGACAGCGTGAGCGATGGACCCGCCGAGCGACCAGCCGAGGATGTTGTACGGGCCCTCCGGCTGGACCGTGCGGATCTCCTTTGCATACCGGTGGGCGAGTTCCTGTATCGACGTGAACGTCCCGCCCTCGGCGATACTCGGCAGCTGCAAACCGTACACGGGCCGGTCCTCTACCAGGTGACGCACAATTCCCGAGTAACCCCAGGACAGGCCGATGCCTGGGTGAATGGCGAACAGAGGGGTGCCCGTTCCGGCCGCTCGAAGGGGTATGACCACGCCGAAAGCGCTGTCGATACCTGCGGCTGCCTCGGTTCCGCTGGCCTCGATCCGCGCCGCAAGGCCAGCGGCGGTCGGATCGAGGAACAGCGACTGCAGTGGCACCCGAACACCGGTGGCTGCTTCGAGGGCAGGCACTACTCGTGTTGCGACGAGGGACGTTCCACCGAGGTCGAAGAAGTTGTCGTCGACACCGACGCGCTCGACGCCGAGCACGTCGGCGAAGACATCCACCACGGACTGTTCCGTTGCGTTCGAAGGCGCTCGATACGGAACCGCGCTGACAGTCAGTTCCGGGACCGGCAGCGCCCGCCGATCGAGTTTGCCGACGGGTGTCAGCGGGATTTCGTCGAGTACGACGATCGCCGTGGGCACCATGTGGCGTGGCAGCACCGCAGCCACTTGCTCGGTGACCTGCGCGACGTCGACCGTATGGCCTTCGGCCACGCGTACGTAGGAGACGAGGACGGTGTCGCCGGACGGTGCGGTGTGTCCGACCGTGGCAGCGAAATTGAGCGAGGGGTTGTCGGTGAGAACCGAGTCGATCTCGCCCAGCTCGATGCGGAAGCCTCGCACCTTGACCTGGAAATCGCTGCGTCCGACGAACTCGATCGTGTGATCGGGTGTCCACCGCACGACGTCGCCCGTCCGGTACATCCGCTCGCCGGGCTCCCCGTAGGGGTCCGCCACGAACCGCTCGGCTGTGAGTGAGAACCGATCGACGTATCCCCGCGCGGTGCCCGGGCCGGCGATGTAGAGCTCGCCCGGGACGCCGACCGGAACGGGCCGAAGGCGTTGATCGAGAACGAGATAGCGGAAGCCGATGGCCGGGGCGCCGACATCGATGGTCTTACCCGGCACCAGAGGACCTCCGACGCTGGCCTGAATCGTCGTCTCGGTCGGGCCGTAACCATTGAACATCATTCGGCCGGGCGCCCACCTGCCGACGAGCTCCGGTGTGCAGGCTTCGCCGCCGACTCCGAGAACGCCGACGTTGCCGAGTCGGGTGGTATCGATCGACGCGAGCGCCGCGGGAGTCAGGAAGGCATGCGTGACGCCCGAGTGCTCGAGCAGGTCGGCGAGATCATCGCCGCCGAAGACTCCGGGTGGCACGATCACGAGGGTCGCACCGACACCGAAGGCCATCGTCAGCTCGTACACCGACGCGTCGAAGCTCGGTGACGCGATGTGCGAGACCCTCGACTCCGGTGTGGGTCGGAACCTGAGCACGACTTCGTCGCGGAGGTTGCGGAGACCTCGTTGACGGACCGCGACTCCCTTCGGCCGCCCGGTCGACCCCGAGGTGTAGATGACGTAGGCGGGGTTGTCGAGGTGGAGAGCTGCCGTTCGATCGCGGTCGGTCAGCGGCTCGGTCGGATACCGCTTGATGTCGGCCGTGAAGTCCGCGTCGTCCACGACCAGCCACGTGATGGTGTCCGGGAGTGCGTCGCGGTGCTCGCGCACTGTCAGACCGATTGGGGTCTTCGAGTCGTCGAGCATATGCGCGATGCGATCCGAGGGGTAGTTCGGATCCACCGGCAGGAACGCGGCACCGGTCTTCGCGACCGACCAGATCGACAGCACCGATTCGATGGATCGAGGCATCGCGAGCGCAACGAACGTCTCCGGACCCACACCGAAGTCGGTGAGCATCCGTGCGATCCGCGTCGACCATTCGTCGAGTTCCCGGTACGTCAGGCTGACGTCGCGGTATTCGAGAGCAGTGCGGTTGGGATTGGCAGCCGCTGCGGCCGTGAGGATCTCGGGCCAGCTCTGCGGCGCCGGGCCGTCGTCGCCGCGTGCCGGCGCGAACATCGGCCGTTCGGTGTCGCCCAGGATGTCGACGTCACCGACCGGTGCCGTCGGATCGGCCACGAGGGCGTCGAGGATGCGGACGAAGCGATCGGCGAACGACGCCACCGTCGACTCGTCGAACAGTGCGCTTGCGTAGTCGAGTGCGCCTTCGATGCCCGTAGGTGCTCCCGATTCGTCGAAGCTCTCCGACAACAGCATCTGAAGGTCCTGCTTTGCGACCGGAACGTCGAAGTCGAAGCCTTCGACGGTCAGACCGGGCAGCTCGAGCCGAGCCTTCGTGTTGTTCTGGAACGACAGGGCAACCTGCGAGAGCGGCGCGTAGGACGTCGAGCGCGCTGGGTTCAAAACCTCGACGATGCGCTCGAACGGCATTTCCGCGTGCTCGAACGCTTCGAGGTCGGCGTCGACGACGCGGGTCAGCATGGACTCGAACGACTCGGCGCCGTCCACGACGGTGCGCAGCACGAGGGTGTTGACGAACATGCCGACGAGGTCGTCCAATGCCGCTTCGCCTCGACCCGCGACGGGTGTCGTGATGGCAATGTCGTCGGTTCCGCTCAGTCGGGAGAGCGTCGCCGCGAACGCGCCGTGCACGACCATGAACATGGTCGCCCCTCGTGCGCCCGAGAATTCGGCGATACGGCGATGCAGCTCGGCGTCGATGTCGAACTTCACGCGGCCACCGCGGAAGTCCTGCGTCGAGGGGCGCGGGCGATCCGTCGGGAGCGGAAGCAGATCGGGAACCCCGCGCAGTGCCGTCCGCCAGAAGCCGATCTGGCGGCTCGCCAGTGATGCCGGATCGGTCTCGTTGCCCAGCAGCTCACGCTGCCACAGCGTGTAGTCGGCGTACTGAACGGACAGCGGCTGCCATTCCGGCGCAGAATCTGCGGTGCGGGCGGAGTAGGCCACCATGACATCGCGCGCCAGCGGTGCCATCGAGGCACCGTCGGCGGCGATGTGGTGAACCACGACGGCGAGAACGTGTGTGGTCTCGGCCGATGCGTCCACGCGGTACAGCGCCAACCGAATCGGGATCTCGGTCGTGACGTCGAACCCGCGGCCGGCGAAGCTGCCGATCACGCCGAGAAGCTCGCTCTCGCCGACAGTGTGTACTTCGACGTTCGGTAGCACGTCTTCGGCGGAATGGATCAGCTGCTCGGGTGCGTTGCCGACGGATGGGAACGTGGTGCGCAACGACTCGTGTCGCTCGAGCAGATCGGACACCGCAGCGCGCAGAGCATCCATATCGAGTTCACCCGTCAGCGTGACGACGAGAGGCACGTTGTACGCGGGAGACGACGGATCGAATCGGTTGATGAACCACATCCGTTGCTGAGCCAGCGACAACGGGATGCTCTCCGGACGCTGCTGTGCCCGTAGCACGGGTCGTGCGGCCCCTGGCGCCGACTCCGCGACCATCGCCGACAATGCGGCAACCGTCGGGGCCTCGAAGATCGCACGCACGCCCAGTGATGTTCCGAGGGCGGCATTGACACGCGCGATGACCCGGGTGGCCGACAGCGAGTCGCCACCGCGATCGAAGAAGTTGTCGAGTGCACCGATCCGTTCGACACCCAGAGTCTCGGCGAACACCTCGGCCACCGCTGCCTCGGCCGGAGTGCGCGGCGCGACGTATTCGCCCGCGGCGGAATCGAATTCCGGTTCCGGCAGCGCTCCCCGATCCAGCTTGCCCACCGGGGTGAGCGGAATCTCATCGACCTGGATGATGAACGACGGCACCATGTGCCCGGGCAAACCTGCCGACGCGTGGGCCGTCAGCTCGGCGGTGTCGACGGTACTGCCTGCCTCCGCCGCACGAACGTATGCAACCAAGACCGTTGCACCTGCGGGCGTAGTGGTCCCCACGGTCGCCACGAAGTCGACCGTCGGGTGCGTTGCGAGAACGGCGTCGATCTCGCCGAGTTCGATGCGGAAGCCACGTACCTTGACCTGGAAGTCGCTTCGGCCGACGTATTCGACGGTCATCTCCGGCGTCCATCGGACGACGTCACCGGTGCGGTACATCCGGTCGCCGGGTGCACCGAAGGGGTTCGCGACGAAACGCTCGGCGGTCAGGCCGGGGCGATCGTGGTAGCCGCGGGAGAGTCCTGCGCCCGCGAGATACAGCTCGCCCTGCACCCCGACGGGAACCGGCTGCATGCGCGAGTCGAGAACGACCTCGTGCACGGCTCGAACCGGGCCACCGATGGTGAGTGATGCTCCGGCCGTCAGTGGGTCCGAGATGTTGGACATGATCGTCGCCTCGGTGGGGCCGTAGCCGTTGTACAGCCGTCGACCCGGTGCCCATTTGGTGACGAGTTCGGCCGGTACGGCCTCGCCGCCGACCACGACGTCCGCGAACGTGTCGAGGCCGGTGGGGTCGACGGATGCCAACGCGGAGGGGGTGATGAATGCGTGCGTGACCCGTTCGCGGGAGAGGATGTCGTGCAGTTCCTCGCCGCCGTAGACGGTCGGCGGAACGATGACCATCGTCGCGCCGACGCCGAACGCGAGCAGGTATTCGAGGACCGAGGCGTCGAAACTGGGCGAGGAAACGTGCAGTGTCCGCGATTCGGGCGTGATCGAGTACCTCTCGGCCTGTTCGAGGGCAAAGTTCTGGAGGCCGGTGTGGGTGACGACGACGCCCTTGGGTAGCCCGGTGGATCCCGACGTGTAGATGGCGTAGGCAGCGCTGTGCAGGCCGATGCCGGCGACACGTTCGTTGTCCGACAACGGTTCCGGCGCCATTTCGGCGAGTTCCCGTGCCGTGGTCGGATCGTTGAGCACGATCCACCGTTCACCGGCGGAGTGACCACCGAGCTCGGGTAGGGCAGCCGCATGACTGCTCACCGTGATGCCGAAGCGTGCACCGGAGTCGCGGACCATGTGCTCGATCCGGTCGCGTGGGTATCCCGGGTCGATGGGCACGAAGGCGGCCCCGGTCTTGGCGACCGCCCATACGGCAACAACCGATTCGATGGAACGCGCGAGTCCGAGCGCCACGAAGGTCTCGGCCGACACGCCGCGCGCCAGCAGTAGACGAGCGAGGCGACTCGAGCGCCGATCGAGTTCGTCGTAGTCGATCGACTCGTCGCCGAAGCACAGAGCCGTTCGCCCGGACGATGCGCTCGCCGCGTTCTCGAAGACGTGTGCGAGCAGTCGGGTCGATCCTCCTACGGGCCCGTGGACCGGAGCCAACTCGGCGCGTTCGGTGTCGTCGAGCAGGTCGACCCGAGCAAGTGGTGTGCGATCGTTGGCGACCACGCTGTCGAGCACGCGGACGACACGTCCGATGATGCGCTCGATTTCGTTCTGCGAGAACAGATCCGGTAGATACTTGACCTTGAGGTGAAGACGGTCGTCGACCGATGCCACGAGCGTCAACGGGTAGTGCGCGGCGTCGGTGCCGAGCACGTCCGCGACTTTGAGCCCTGCAATGTCGGTCTCTTCGGACAAACCGGCGCGATCGACGGGGTACGACTCGAACACCGTCAGGGTGTCGAACGAGACGCCGTTGCCTACAGCGCGCTGGATGTCGGTCAGCCCGAGGTAGTGGTGATCGAGCAGGGACGCCTGCTCGGCCTGTACCCGATCGACCAGGTCGCCGAGCGGCTCTGCCGGGTCGAGGGAGACCCGGACGGGCAGCGTATTGATGAACAGCCCGATCATCGACTCGATACCGGGAATTTCCGGTGGACGGCCGGAAACCGTGGCACCGAAGACGACATCGGTACGCCCGGTGAGTGCGGCCAGAACGACACCCCATGCGCTCTGCACGACGGTGTTCAAGGTGGACCCCCGGTGCGCGGCGAGCTCTCGAAGCGAGGCGGTGACCTCGCGTGAAAGGGAATATGTGGTCTCGACCGAGGTGGTCGACAACTGTCGACCCCGGTCACCGTCCGCCAGCAGCGTCGGCTCCTCCACACCCGACAGCGCTCGCACCCATTCGGCACGCGAGACCTGGGCGTCGCGTCGATGCATCCAGGACAGGTAATCCCGGTACGCGGGTACACGCGGCAGCATCGAATAGTCACCCGCCGTCGCATACAGCGTGAGCAGTTCCTTGATGAGCAGCGGTGTCGACCAACCGTCGAGCAGGATGTGGTGGTTGGTGAGCAGCAGTCGCCACTCCCCCTCAGCTTTCGTGATCAAGGTGAAGCGCAACAGAGGAGCGCGATCCAGTGCGAACCGGGTCGCCCTGTCCGCATCGAGTACCGCTTCGAGCGCAGCGTCGACGTCGGTTTCTCCCCGTAGGTCGACGTGTGACCACGGAACCTCGACACCCGTCTGCACGACCTGCACGGATTCACCGTTCGTACCGTGCACGAACGCAGCTCGAAGGTTGGCGTGCCTGTCCAGCAATGCCTGAGCCGCAGCCTTCATGCGCTGCGGGTCGACGATGCCGCGCAATTCGAGCCCAAGCTGAACCATGTACGCGTCGACACCGAGATCCACCGACTCGTCGACCTCGCCCGCGAGCCGGGCGTGGAACAGCAGTCCGGACTGCAGCGGAGACATCGACCAGACATCGTCCAGACTTGGGAACTGTTCTTCGAGTGCAACGATGGTGGGTTGATCGATGTCGACCAGTTCCAGATCGGACGGCGTGTAGCCGCCTGCAGATGGGTCGTCCGCGTGTGCGGTCAACGCGGTCATCGCTGCAACCCAGAGCTCGATCAGTCGATCGACCTCCGGCGCGGTGAGCACGCCCGTCGGGAACGCAAACGTCGCGTCCAGAACGGGGCCGGTCGGCGTCGTGTTGGTGACGGCGTTGATGTCGAGCAGTGCAGGAACGGGCATGTTCGGGTTCTGCGCGTCACCGAGAGTCGTGTCGGACACCGGGATCCACCCGACGTCCTCCATGCCCTCGGACGAACCGGTCGAGAACCGTCCCAAATAGTTGAAACTCACCTGCGGCTTCGCGAAACCGCCCAGCGCCGTTCGCCCCTCATCGGTGAGGTAGCGCGCCATGCCGTACCCGATGCCATGATCCGGAATGGCAAGCAACTGTTCCTTGACGGCCTTGACCGCGTCTCCGGCGGCGGATCCACCGGCCAGAGCGTTGTCGACATCTACGCCGGCGAGGTTCAGTCGAACCGGGAAGATGGTGGTGAACCAGCCCACCGTGCGCGAGAGGTCCGCCCCGGGCACGACAGCGTCTTCGCGGCCGTGACCTTCGAGGCTGACGAGAGCATCGTCGACCGAAGAGCCGCGTTCCCTCCGCCATGCAGTGAGCGCGATCGCAAGGCCGGCGAGTAGTCCGTCGTTGACACTGCCGTGGAACTTCTCCGGGACTGTGGTCAGAAGGCGCTCGGTCACCGCTACGGGAAGCGACGTCCTGATTCGCTCGACCGTCGCATCGACATCGACAGCGGGGTCGAGTGCACGCGATCCGATGATCGGATCGTCACCGGACAGCATTCCCGTCCACAGGGCTAGTTCGTCCGCGCGGTCTACAGCGACCTCGAGGAGGCCGGTTGCCCAGCGCCGCATGGACGTTCCCGTTTCCGCCAGCACGGGTTCGCTGCCCGCGACGATCTGCGACCATGCCGTGGCGAGGTCCGGCACCAGAATGCGCCAGGAGACACCGTCGATGACGAGGTGATGCGCCACGATCAGCAAGCGACCGGCACCTGTGGGCGCCTCGAACCACACCATCTGGACCATGCGCCCGACAGAAGGGTCGAGGCGGTCGGCGGCAGCGTCGAGTTCGGCGGCCGCGCGGCGAGAGAATTCTTCGCCGACGACCTCGTCTACCGACACGTGATGCACTACCGAGGCCGCAGACACGGTCCCGACCGGCGCCACCGTCTCGGTCCATGTGCCGTGGCCATCGACCGAGTGGCCATCGACCGAGTGGCCATCGACCGAGTGGGCGGCGTTCGAAGAGAGCTGTGCCCTGAACATGTCGTGCGTGTCGAGCACCGCCTGGACGGTTCGCTCGAGAACCTCGGCTTCGATGCCGGTCGGCAGCTGCAACAGGGCAGTCTGCGTGTACCGGCCGAACTCCTCGCTGCGTTCGAGCATCCACTGCACGATCGGTGTCAACGGGAGATCGCCGACACCGCCTCCGGGCAGTTCTTCGAGAACGACCGCCTCGGTGTCCTCGGCAAGCGCGACGACCTCGGCAAGGCCTGCGACGGTCTTGCGTTCGAACACATCGCGCGGCGCGATGACCAGCCCGGCCGCCTTTGCGCGCGACACCAACTGAATGGACATGATGCTGTCTCCGCCGAGGGCGAAGAACGAGTCGTCGACTCCTACTGTGTCGAGGCCGAGCACCTCTGCGAACAATGCGGCGAGAGCTTCCTCCACCGGCGTGGCCGGTGCACGGCTCAGCGTCACACGGGACGAGAAGTCCGGAGCCGGAAGCGCCTTCTTGTCCAGCTTGCCGTTCGCCGTCAAGGGCAGTTCGGCCAGCACGACGAGTGCTGCAGGCACCATGTACGAGGTGAGGCTCCCGGCCACCTCGTCGAGAACGGCCGTGGTGTCGAGCGTTCGAGCGGCCTCGGGAACGACGTAGCCGACTAGCCGGTCGCCGCTGCCGTCGTCGCGCACGGACACCACCGACTGGGCGACGCCGTCGCAGGCGAGAAGTGCCGACTCGATCTCGCCGAGTTCGATGCGGAACCCGTGAAGCTGAATCTGCATGTCGCTGCGGCCGAGGTATTCGAGTTGACCCCCGGAATTCCAGCGTGCCGTGTCACCGGTGCGATACATCCGGGTGCCGGATCCATCCGGGTCCGCCACGAAGCGCGTGGACGACAATCCGGTGCGACCCAGGTAGCCGCGTGAGAGCTGATCGCCCGAGACGTACATCTCACCGATGACGCCCGGCGGGACGAGACGCAGCCGGTTGTCGCGAACAGCCACCGTCAGGCCAGGGATGGCCTGCCCGATGACGCTCGCCGATGCCGACGCCGCGAACTCGCGAGTCAGCGGCAGATGGCTGACGTGCACGGTAGTTTCGGTAATTCCGTACATGTTCACCAACGTCGGCGAATCCTCAGGGTGCCGTGCGTACCAGCGACCCAGCTGACCCAGGTCGAGCGCTTCGCCGCCGAAGACGATGTAGCGCAACGCGAGTCGTTCGGACTCCGACCCGGTACCAATGGATCGGGCGGCGCGGTCCGCCTCGGCGAACTGGTAGAACGCCGTCGGCGTCTGATTGAGCACGGTGACCTGCTCTGCGACGAGCAGTTCGCGGAACAGTTCGGGTGACCTCGCCGTGTAGTAGTCGACCACGACGAGCTTGCCA
This sequence comes from Rhodococcus sp. (in: high G+C Gram-positive bacteria), assembly GCF_049591685.1. Taxonomy (GTDB): domain Bacteria; phylum Actinomycetota; class Actinomycetes; order Mycobacteriales; family Mycobacteriaceae; genus Rhodococcoides. The sequence continues at coordinate 11,321 of NZ_JBAWFH010000450.1, forward strand.
CCGTGTAGCAG
>NZ_JBAWFH010000451.1:0-4210 GCF_049591685.1 Rhodococcus sp. (in: high G+C Gram-positive bacteria)
CCGTAGAAGCGGGCTTCGTACGAACACGAGGCGACCACACCCCGGGCACCGTCGCCACCGACTATTAGCGGCTTGTTGCGCAGGCTCGGATCGACCAACGCTTCGACCGACGCGAAGAACGCATCCATGTCGAGATGCAGCACCCAGCGCCTACTGCGGGAGTCGGTCACGAGCTGCCGACACTTCCGTTCACGGACCTACGACCGAACGTTTCGCAACTCATCGTGCGCGAGTGATCCGTGCGCGTACGCCCTCCCCGAGTTCGACTGCTCCTCCGTCGCCGGTCCCGAGATCTCCATCAACCAGCGACAACGCAAGAACCTCGCCCGCGATGAGCTCGCGGTGTGCGTCCAGCCACGCCTGGCGATCCTCGGGGACGGCGACGACGATGTCGATGCGATCCGACACGTCGAGTCCGAGTCCTCGGCGCGCCTCCTGCAGCTCGCGAATACGGTCCTTCGCCCAGCCCTCGGCCTCGAGTTCGGCAGTCACCCTCGAATCGAGTACGACGAGACCGGCGTTGCCCGGCAATGCAGCGGTCGACTCCGGCTCGGCCGCGACGAGCTTGCGGGTGTACTCGCTTGGCAACAGTTCGATGCCGGCCGCAGTGACCACACCCGCTTCGTCCTCCGACCATTCACCGGCCTTGACGGCCTTGATGACTTTCTGAACGTCCTTGCCGATACGTGGGCCGGCAGCGCGCGCGTTCACGACGAGCTCGAACTTGCCGTGGACCGCGACGTCGTCCGTCAGATCGACCTTCTTGACGTTCACCTCGTCGGCGATGATGTCGGCGTAAGGCCGCAGACGCTCGGCGTCTTCGGCTGCGACGGTGACCTCGGGCAACGGCAGCCGCACCCGCAGGTTCTGTGCCTTGCGTAGGCCCAGCACCGTCGAACACACCGAACGCACCTCGTCCATCGAACCGACCAACTCGGGGTCCGACGGAAGATCCGACGCCTCCGGCCAATTCGTCAGGTGCACCGAACGCCCGCCGGTGAGCCCGCGCCAGATAACTTCGCTGACCAGCGGGAGCAACGGTGCCGCGATGCGCGTCAACACTTCGAGAACCGTGTGCAACGTGTCGATCGCATCCGCGTCCTCATTCCAGAACCGCGAACGCGACCGCCGCACGTACCAATTGGTGAGCGCGTCGCAGAACGTCCGCAACTCGTCGCACGCACCGGCGATGTCGTCCGTTTCCAAAGCGTCGGTGATGGCGTCGCGAGTTGCCGCGAGCTTGGCCAGGACGTACCGGTCGAGGACGTTCTGCGAATCGGTGCGCCAGCGACCGGCCTTACCCGCATACAACTGCAGGAAGCTCCAGGCGTTCCACATCGGCAGCAGTGCTTGACGGACACCCTCGCGGATACCCTGCTCGGTGACGACGAGATTGCCGCCCCGCAGGATTGGCGAAGACATCAGGAACCAGCGCATCGCATCGCTGCCGTCCCGGTCGAAGACCTCCTTGACGTCCGGGTAGTTGCCCTTCGACTTGCTCATTTTCAGGCCGTCTTCGCCCAACACGATGCCGTGCGCGGCAACGGTCTTGAACGCGGGACGATCGAACAGTGCCGTCGCGAGAACGTGCAGCGTGTAGAACCACCCTCGGGTCTGACCGTTGTACTCGACGATGAAGTCACCCGGATTGTGGGTGGAAAACCATTCCTCGTTCTCGAACGGGAAGTGCACCTGCGCATACGGCATCGAACCCGATTCGAACCAGCAGTCCAAGACCTCCGGAACGCGCCGCATGGTCGACTTGCCGGTCGGATCGTCCGGATTCGGCCGCGTCAGGTCGTCGATGTACGGCCGGTGTAGATCCGTCGGGCGCACGCCGAAGTCGCGTTCGAGTTCGTCGAGACTGCCGTACACGTCCAACCGCGGGTATTCCGGGTCGTCCGAGGTCCATACCGGGATAGGGCTGCCCCAGTACCGATTTCGGCTGATGTTCCAATCGCGGGCACCTTCGAGCCACTTGCCGAACTGACCGTCCTTGATGTGCTCCGGCACCCAGGTGATCTCCTGGTTGAGCTCGACCATACGGTCACGGAACTTGGTGACGGCCACGAACCACGACGGCACGGCCATGTAGATCAGCGGCTGCCCGCTGCGCCAACTGTGCGGGTAGGAGTGCTCGATCGTCTCGTGCCGGAGCAGCCGTCCGGAAGCCTTGAGATCCTTGATGATGACGGGATTGGCGTCGAACACCATCAGTCCCTCGTACGGCGGTACGAGGGAGGTGAACTTGCCACCCGGATCGAGCGGCTGAACGACCTCGATGCCGTTGGCCGTCGCGACGTCCATGTCCTCTTCACCGAACGCGGGGGCGAGGTGCACGATGCCGGTACCCGAGTCGGTGGTGACGTAGTCGGCTTCCAGCACTCGGTGCGCGTTTTCGTGCCCGAGAAAGAAGTCGTACGGCGGCGTGTAGGACAGCCCGACCAGTTCGGCGCCCGCGTGTTCGGAGAGGATCTCGGGGTTCTCGCCGAGCTCGCGAACGTAATGCGTCAGCCGTTCGGCCGCGAGCACGTAGCGCGTGCCGTCGGCCACCGCGACCTGCACGTAGCGAACATTGGGGTGCACAGCAACAGCCAGGTTCGATGGCAACGTCCACGGCGTGGTGGTCCAGATCAGCGCGCTCGCGCCGTCGACCGGAGACCCGGGCGCCGACAACGGCATGGTGACCGTGACCGCTGGATCCTGACGCATCTTGTAGGCGTCGTCGAGACGAGTCTCCTGGTTGGACAGCGGTGTCTGCTCGTACCAGCTGTACGGAAGGACCCGGTAACCCTGGTAGATCAGCCCCTTGTCGAACAGGGTCTTGAACGCCCACATGACCGACTCCATGAAGTCGACGTCGAGCGTCTTGTAGTCGTTGTCGAAGTCGACCCACCGAGCCTGCCGGGTGACGTAGTCACGCCACTCGTCCGTGTACTGCAGCACCGACTGCTTGCAGTAGGCGTTGAACTTCGCGAGACCCATCTCGTCGATCTCGGACTTGTCCTTGATGCCCAGTTGCTTCTCGGCTTCGAGTTCGGCGGGCAGTCCGTGGCAGTCCCACCCGAACCGACGCTCGACCTTCTTGCCACGCATTGTCTGGAAGCGCGGGACGAGGTCTTTGACGTAACCGGTCAACAGGTGGCCGTAGTGGGGAAGTCCGTTCGCGAAGGGCGGGCCGTCGTAGAAGACGAACTCCTCGGCCCCGTCGCGACCCTCGACGCTCGCCCGGAACGTACCGTCCGCGGCCCAGAAGTCGAGGACCTTCTTCTCCAACTCGGGGAACGAAACGGCTCCCGCGCGTGGACCTGCCATGTCGACGAGCGGATACGAATCTTGCTCGGGCGCTGCGCTCACTTCGTGCTCCTCCGTGCCGACCGCTTCTGAAAAGAAAACGGTACGAATAACTCGGCACGGGGACGACAACGGCGTATCGGTACGCCGGCACCGCGGTACCACCCCGTTTGCGCCGTATCGGGTAAAGACACGGCGCCTCTCGCAGCGGGCTGTGACGGGCCCACCCGTTCGGTTCTACTGAGTGGCGAATCCGCGAACGGCGTCGTCACTGTTCTTCCGAAGGCTCCCCGGTGATGGCCGGATCAACGCCGCACTCACTCAGTGTAAAGATCGATCTCACTCGTCGCAGTACCGAGTAGGTCTACTGACCTGCGACTCCATCGGATTCGCCGTTCGGCGGTGTCCTGCGGCCCGCGAGCGCACCCGCGAGAAGCAGAACCGCACCGACCACACAGACCGCGATGCAGCCCCACGCCCAGATGACCGAACCCGTCATCAACGCAATGACAAGCAGGGCGAACCCTACTCCCGCCGAGCACAGCGTCAGGACAAGCACGACACTCCTCGTTCCCGCTGCGCCCCGCAGCGATACTCGACCAGCTGCGAGGTCGCTACTGCAGGCTTCCGTCTGAGCGAGCGGGGCGGTCGAGAATCAGTTGTTGCCCTTGGCGTACGACTGGCTGTATCCCGAGGACTGGTTGTCTTGATTGAAGCTGTCCGAGCCATTGTCGACCGGCAACGCCGACGACCTGTTCTCGAGCTCTTCGAGCTGAGATTCCAAGTAGGACTTGAGCCGCACGCGGTATTCACGCTCGAACGTCTTGAGCTGTTCGATCCGACCCTCGAGCACCGAACGCTGCTCGTTGATGGTCGCCATGATTTCGGTGTGCTTGCGCTCGGCGTCGGCCTGCAG
>NZ_JBAWFH010000452.1:0-1532 GCF_049591685.1 Rhodococcus sp. (in: high G+C Gram-positive bacteria)
GGCGAGGACTACACCGAACTCGGCCTCATCGCTCCGCCCGTCACGGTGGAAGGCAGCAAGGACCTCTACCTGAAGCCCTCGATGCTCCACACGATCTCGGCGAAGACCGAGCACCCGGAGGCCGCCGCGACGCTGGTCAACTTCCTCGTGAACTCGCCGGAGTCCGGTGAGATCTTCGGCACCAACCGCGGCCTCCCGGCGTCGGAGACCGCTCTCGCCGCCGCAGACCTCGACCCGCTGAGCCAGCAGGTCAAGGACTACGAGGCCTCGATCGAAGACCGTCTGGGCGACGCCCCGCCCGTCCCGATCGTCGGCTACGGCACGCTTGAGGAGAAGTTCCGTCAGCTCGGCGTCGAGCTCGCGTTCGGCACCGTCACGGTCGACGACGCGGTCGCGCAGTTCTTCGGCGAGATGGACGTCGTTCTCCCGTAACATCCCGTCCGGGGCTCGAGCGCACGCTCGGGCCCCGGACTCCCCCTTTCGTACCCGACCAGGAGAACCCCGTGAGCACCACATCGACGAGAGTGATCGTCACCGGCGAGAAATCGTCCCGGCGGTCGACCGTGCGGCGCAGTCACCCCGAGACTGACTACACCCGCCCCGGTCAGAAGCGACGAGCGCTGAAAGAGAGCCTCGCGGGGTACGGGTTCCTGATCCCGTGGATGATCGGGTTCTTCGGCCTGACGGCCATCCCGATGGTGTACTCGCTGTACCTGTCGTTCACGAACTACAACATCTTCTCCCCGCCCAAGTGGATCGGGTTCGAGAACTACATCCGGATGTTCACGAGCGACCCTCAGTTCATCCAGTCGGCGCAGATCACGCTGGTCTACGTGCTCGTCGGCACCCCGATCACGCTTCTGGCAGCGCTGCTGGTCGCGATGCTGCTGAACTACCGCGACAAGGGTGCCGGTTTCTTCCGCTCCTCGTTCTACGCCCCGTCCCTCATCGGCGGGTCGGTGTCGGTCGCGATCGTATGGCGCGCGATGTTCGCCAGCGACGGCCCCGTCGACAACGGCCTCAGCGCCATCGGCATCGATCTGGGCGGCTGGATCGGAAACCCGTCCCTCGTCCTCCCCGCGATGATCGTGCTGTCGGTCTGGCAGTTCGGCGCGACGATGGTCATCTTCCTCGCGGGTCTCAAGCAGATCCCGAAAGAACTGTACGAAGCATCCGAGATGGACGGCGCAAACGCGTTCCAGCGCTTCCGCGCGGTGACCGTGCCGATGCTCTCGCCGGTGATCTTCTTCAATCTGCTGCTCGGCCTCATCGGCGCGTTCCAGGTGTTCGCCTCGGCCTACATCATCTCGAACGGCTCCGGTGGCCCTGCCGGCATGACGAACTTCATCACCCTCTACCTCTACAAGCGCGGATTCAGCGACGGCCAGATGGGCTACGCCTCCGCCATCGCCTGGGTGCTGCTCGTGGTCATCGCGATCATCGCCTTCATCCTCTTCCGCACCCAGCGATCCTGGGTCCACTACTCCGGAGACAACCGATGAGCACGTCCAACGCCTACACCACCTCCGGGG
>NZ_JBAWFH010000453.1:0-1846 GCF_049591685.1 Rhodococcus sp. (in: high G+C Gram-positive bacteria)
ACCAGATGCTGATGGACGCGATCGCCCAGGAGACCGAAGTCCACGTCAGCATCGACACCTCATCCCTGCGACCTTCGACGAGCTACCAGAGCGAGGGCGTCGAACTCGCCGAGGAAGCAGCTAAGGACCTGGGCCTGTCGTATCGACGAATGCTGACGATGGCCGGCCACGATTCGGTCAACCTCAAAGATCTCGTCCCGACGGTCATGCTGTTCGTCCCCAGCGTCGACGGTATCTCGCACAGCGAGAAGGAACTGACCCGCGACGACGACCTGCTCGACGGCGTGAAGATGCTCACCGAAACAGTGGCCCGCATGGTCCGCGGCGACATCGGCGCCCCCGCCACCGAACTCGCCGACTCCGGCATGAAGGGCACCGGATGAACCCCCTCCTCACCAGAACCGTCGCGGAAATCCGCGAGGCTTTCGCTTCCGGCGAAAACACGCCCCTCGACGTGCTCGACGCGACGCTCGACCACATCGCCGCGACCAACCCGGTGATCAACGCGATGGCGTTCGTTGACGAAGCAGGCGCGCGTGCCGCTGCGCAGGCCGCAACGGATCGGCTTCGCGGTAGCCGGGCTTTGTCGGATCTCGACGGCATTCCCGTCTCGATCAAGGACAGCATCAACGCGATCGGGATGCCGTGGCGGCACGGAGTGGCGGCGAATGCGGATCTGCCGATGGCGACCGTCGACGCTCCCCCGGCCGCGCGGCTGAAGGAAGCGGGCGCGGTGATCGTCGGCAAGACCACGATGCCCGACATGGGCATGATGGCCGCAGGCGTCAGCTCCCTCTACGGGATCACGCGCAACCCCTGGGATCTGACCCGGAACACCGGCGGGTCGAGCTCTGGTGCGGGCGCGTCTCTGGCCGCGGGCATCGGCTACGGCTCGGTCGGTTCTGATATTGCCGGTTCGGTTCGGCTCCCCGCCGGGCATTGCGGTTTGGTGGCACTCAAGCCGACGCAGGGACGCATCCCGCATCTGGCGCCGTCGACAATGCGGTCGGCCGGACCGATGGCCCGCACGGTCGACGACCTGATCGACCTGTATCGCATCATCACCCGCCCCAATGCGCGAGATGCGTGGAGCCTGCCGTACGAGGACACTGCCGACATCCACGCGCCACTGACCCCTGCCGGACTCCGCATCGGCGTCATGCTCGACATGGGCTACGGCACAACCATTTCTGACGAAGTACTGCGCGTGGTCCAGTCCACTGCAACGTCTCTGGCCGCAGCGGGTGCCCTGGTCACCGAAATGCCGCCAATCTTCGCCGACGACCCGTACCCGGCTCTCGATCGATTGTTCCAAGTGAGGGCGCTGACAGAGTGGGAGTCGATTCCCAAGGAGCGACGAAGTCAGGTCCTGCCCGCTGTCGCGGACTGGGCTGCTCCAGCAGCGAACTATTCCGCGACACAGTTCTCCCGGGACACGGATGCGGTGATGCGGTCGCAGGAGATCGTGCGGGCGAAGACCAGCGAGTTCGACTTCGTGATCAGTCCGGTGATTCCGACGGTCGGGTTCGGGGCCGAGGAGGTTGGGCTCGATTCCGCACAGCCGTTGGGGCACTGCAGTTTCACGGCGTGGTTCAACCAGACTGCGCAGCCGGCGTCGGCGCTGTGCTTCGGATTTCATGAACACATGCCCGTTGGGATTCAGGTGGCAGGGCCGCGGTTCGCGGATCAAGCAGTGCTGCAACTGACGAAGTGGCTCGAAGGTGCCCGCGACATCGAGATGGCCTGGCCCGTGGACGTTGCGGCAGAGAAGATCGGAGTGCTCGGATGACGGTTCGAGAGACATTGACCGGGTTGGGTGTGTGGCCCGCCGCCGACCTCGCGTTGG
>NZ_JBAWFH010000454.1:0-5436 GCF_049591685.1 Rhodococcus sp. (in: high G+C Gram-positive bacteria)
CTGGTAGCCATGGCCATCTGCTCTAGCGTCCTATACGTGGTGTTCAAGCGTCAGAAGTGGCTCTGACTCTTCGGTTGTGGAGCGCGAACGGCGCCAAGGTCAAACCGATAACTACGAGCAACCCGACAGAAACGGTCAGCGCCCACGGGAGTTGTAGGTTGCCGCCTGCCAGCAGCGCACCTGCCATAGCCAACGGAACGCCGGTGCTCCCCTTCAAGTCATGAGTTCGCGGGTCCACCGGCGGTCGGCCGGACCACGGAATCCGCAGGCCGGCATTCTCACGGAGTATCCGACGGCTCGATTGAACGGACAGTACAACTCCCGAAACGAATGCGAGCGCTCCGAAGCAGATCGCCCACCAGGCTCCGTCGTTGACGAAGAATGCCGCAAATAACACTGGTGGGACGACGACAGCGCACGCAATCACCTGCCAGGTAGGCGCTTTGCTCCGTGAGTCGGGCGAGACACTTACCGGGCGCATGGGGGTCAACTCGTCCATATTGTTCCGCCCGTCGAGGCGTCAGGAGGGGCGTTGACTCGGCGATTGTGCACGGAAACGGCCACTGTAGAGACACCGACACTGAACAACCCGGCTGCCACAATCATCACAGGCCAGGGCCACGCGAGATTCTGCCCCAGGATCACGGCTCCGATCACGACCAACGGTGCGCCCAGTCCGCTCTTCAGATCGAATCGCCTCGGACTCACCGGTGGTCTACCGAACCAGGGAATTCGGCGGCCTGTGTTCTCGCGGCATATTCTCTGCACCGCTTGGACTGCCAGCACACTTCCCGCACACAGGACGACCAACCCCAGCGCTATCGCCCACCATGCGCCATCCCTGACGACCGCGGAAAGTCCGCCGAGGAACGCGCCGACGATGACCGTTGCAGCGGCCTTCCATACGGGCGTCGGAGTCTCCATACCCCCACCATACCGGGTGGTCTGCTACGTCCCCTTGACGTTCAGGATCTGCCGCAACTCGTGCTCATCTCCACCAGCTCGACGGCGTCAGCCATGACGGTGCCGATGCCACTGCGGACGTTCGGCAACCAGTGCTCGTCAGAGCATTTCTGGATTATCCAGCGATGTTCGGCTGTCTGCGTTCCGCAGGCGCCAGCGGCGAACATTCACGGACTGCTCTGTGCGGTTGAGCTTTTGGGCAGCATCCCGAACAGTCGTCGACGCCACAATCGCGTCCTCCTCTGCAGTCCACGATCGTCGACCTAGGACAGGCCTTGCCCGCATTCCCGCCGGCCTGACCCATGCTGCAACGTTTACCGCTGCCGAGCGCTTGCGGTCCAGCGCTAAGCAACCGGGCGGGTAGACCCAACCAGCCAGCTGTGCCCCCGGTTCACCCGCCACCAGCAGGGAGAAGACGTTGTCCCGCGTGTTTCGATTCGAATTCCGAACCGCTCCTGTAACCGTTTTCACGGTCGCGCAGAAGTACGCAGCGAGTCTCGCTGACGCTGTAACAAAGCTGACGAAGGGCAATCCCGTACGTGTGAACCCAACACTGCCGTCCCCGTCCAGCAGGCCACGGAAGTAACCCCGCTCATGGAAAGGACTCTCAGGCGGTCCCACCTGTACGGACTTGCGTCCGACTGGAACACCGCATGCTTCGAGCTCGCGCCTGAACGATAGGTCGCACATCCGCCACATCGCGCTCGTGTAGTCGACGGCGAAGTTCGTGGTTCGCGTACGAGTCGTAACTGTCGAATTCGACTCAGGGAAAAGGTCCGAGAGCCGTCGCAAAAGGTCAATATCTTTGACGGACAACTCGATCACCGCTTTTCCCCTCTGCCCAGTTCCGCCCTGAAGATGACCGTCGGTCTGGAACAGGCCAACGAAATAGGCGTGATCCTCCTTGGTCAAATCGATGATGTCCACGTCTGCACCCCTGATGCCTCGCGCGAACCGTCCAAGCGACGGTTGCGTCCGAGATGGACGCCAATCGAGCGAATCCTAGGAGCGCGGTCCGACATGGTCGGGATATTCGAACGCTGCACGCACTGTGCTGTTCGCCATTGAGATCGCCGACCCGGGCATCAATCAGAATTCGTACAGGGACACTACTGGAAAATCCTCTGCACGAACGGAAGAGAATCCGCTTGCGATTGAAGTAAGGCACCGCTGTGATCGGTGGGATAGGTACGCAGGGTGACGGGTTCGCTGTTGGCTGTCATTTGCGCGACCAGCGAGAGTGCCGCAGGCGCAGGGACATCCGTGTCGTAGAGGCCCTGCCCGATGAAGACGGGTCGGTCGTAGCCGTCGACGGGCACTCCCATGTAGTCGTTCAGCAGCCCGTAGAAGTTGGGGATATCGCTCAGCGGTCTGGAGAACAGGTCGCCGGTGACGAGCCCGTCGAACTCTTCCTCTGCTTCGAGCACACAGAGCGTTTCGGCCTTGTCGACGGCGTGCCTGCCCTCGTTCGTCAGATACGAGTCGATGTTCACCTCGGGGTGCGCGGTGCGGAGGCCGGACAGGATGTACAGCGCATACGTCGTGAGCCCCTTGTTCACCGGCATGGGAAGGAACCCCGGCCCAGCGGGAAGCAGTGCGAGTTCGATGTTTGCGGGCACGCCGGTGCCGACCGCTCCGCGGTAGTCCAGTTCGGGCCCACCGAATTCGGTGGCGTAGCGCGCGGTGGTGATGGCCGCTCCGCCGCCTTGCGACTGTCCGACGGCAACCCATTTGTTGGACAGCGAATCGTCGACGGCGCGTGAGGCTTTGACGCTGTCGACCACGCTGTGCGCCGACACTTTTCCGTCGAGGTACGGCATCAGTCCCGGCGTGCCGAGGCCGACGTAGTCGGTCGCAGCGATCGCGTAGCCCTGGCCCAGCCAGGTGCCGAGGTACTGCCGGTCGCGTTCGACGGCGGCCGGCCCGACGATCGAGGGCGCGCAGTTGTCGTCGACGCCGGAAGTGCCGTGCGCCCAACCGATGATTGGCCAACCGCCCTCGGGGGCATCGCCTTCGGGGACGAAGAACGCGCCGCTGCTCAGCGCGGGCTGCCCTTGCGAGCCGATGGTCCAGTACGTGATGCGCTTGGCTTCTGCGGTTCCGGGCAGCCACAGCTCGCCGGGGAGTTCCTCGACCGATACAACCGTACCGGGGGTTGTGTCCACCTCGTCCGCACCAGCGACGGGTGCAGCGACAGTTGCACCGACGGGTGCAGCGAAAAGCGCCGCGACGACGCCCGTCGCGAGCGCGGCGCCGAGCGACAGGAAGCGAATCGACATGCCTGACACAGTAACGCGCGTCATGCCGACATCGCGTGCTCTTTTCTTCAGACGCCTCCACCGAACAGAACACCGAGGAGATAGGTGGCGGCTGCTGCCCCGTAACCGATGGCGAGTTGACGCAACGCCCGCTTGATCGGCGGGCCACCGCTGAGAAGCCCGACCACCAAGCCCGTCCCGATCAACGCGATCCCGACGAGTACCGCGGCAACGACGAGGGCCGCGACGCCTTCCATTCCTAAGAGATACGGCAGCACCGGGATGACGGCACCGGAGGCGAAGAAGCAGAAGCTGGCGGCGGCAGCACCGATTCCGGTTCCCACCGCTTCGTGGGTGACGGCGTCGGATTCCATGGAGTCGTCGGGGGTCAGATGTTCGAGCACCTGCGACGCTTTTCGCTCGGCCTCGTCGGAGGACATGCCGCGGGCGCGATAGACCAGCGCCAGCTCGTTGGCGTCGACGTCGAGGTGTTGCACCGCTTCGCGGGCCGAGCCGTCGGGTGACGACGCCTCGAGCAATTCACGTTGGGAACGGACCGACACGTATTCACCGGCGCCCATCGACAGCGCCCCGGCGAGCAGACCGGCCAGACCGGTGATGAGCACGATTTCGTTGGACACTCCACTGCCGCTGATGCCGAGCACCAGGGCGAGGTTGCTGACGAGGCCGTCGTTCGCGCCGAACACGGCTGCCCGGAAGTTGCCGGACAGTCGGTTTCGTCCCCGCGCCGCGAGTCCGCGCACGACCTCGGCGTGAATTTGCTCGTCCGCGATCATGGCTTCGGTGGCCCCGGAGTCGACCGAATACGGTGACCTCGTCTCGGCGCGCTGAGCCAATGCGAGCACGAACACCGAACCGAACCGTCGGGCCATCAATCCGAGGATGCGAGTGCGCATGCTGCCTCTGAGCGGCATTCCGACGCGATCACCGAGCCGGCGTCGCCAATGTTCTTCGTGACGACCCTCCGCATCGGCCAGTGCGAGCAGGATCTCCCGCTCCTCACCGCTCCGGCGTCCTGCGAGATCTCGGTAGACAGCTGCTTCGGCACGCTCGTCGGCGAGGTAGCGTCGCCACCGCTTGACGTCCTTGGCCGACGGCGCCCGTTCGTTCATCAGAACAACCTACCGCCGCCGAGATCGAAGTCATGACGTGAAACGGCCCCGCAACCGTGCACAACCTCGATCTCGGCGGAGGGTCAGCTCGGGTCGTACACGCCCGTCTGAACTGCTTTGACCAACCGACGCGGAACCCGGAATTCCTGGCCGCCCACCTTGACAGTGACCAGGTCGGGTGCAACCGCTTTCCACTGCGCCCGACGGCTGCGAGTGTTGGAACGCGACATCTTTCGTTTCGGAACAGCCATGGCTCAGGCGTCCTTCCTGGTGCGGCGCCCGTAGCGCTTCTCGAACTTCTCGACGCGTCCCTGCGTGTCCATGATGCGGGTGGCACCCGTCCAGAACGGGTGCGACTCGCTGGTGACGTCGACGATCACCAGCGGGTAGGTGTTGCCGTCTTCCCACTCGACCTCGCGGGTGCTCGTGATGGTGGAACGGGTGAGGAACTTGGTTCCGGTGCCCGCATCCTGAAAGACCACCGGGTGGTAGTCGGGGTGGATACCCTGTTTCATTCTGTTGCCTCTCGTCGTATGTCCGAGTACGGTGATTCCGTTGTCTCGCAGGGGTCTTCGTGCCATTGCCCGAACGGGTCGGTCCAGTTGGCCCATGCGTCGCGGTCGCGCATCTCGTCGTCGGACACCAAGGCCCACTGCAGGGTTCGGTCTATTTCGGTTGGGTCGGCGCCGTGAACGAGTACGACCAGCGAGGTGTCCCTGTCGCCGAATTCGTCGTTCCAGCGCAGCGCCGCCATGGCCCGGCGCGAGGTGTCGACGCGTTCCTGCTCGACGGGCGTCATCGCGGCCAGCCATTTGCCGGCACTGGCGACGCGTAGTCCGCCGCCTGCGGATTCGACCCACAGCGCTTCGTCGGGTTGTGTTGCCACCCACACTCGTCCGCGTGCGGTGACGACGCCGTCGAGGAGGACGTCGATGGCCTCGTGCAGTCGTTCCGGATGGAACGGTCGTTCCGCGGTGAACTCGACGAGGGTGACCCCGCAGTCGGCTGTGAGCGGCGGCTGGCCTCGCAGCAACGGCGAGTGTGCGTCGGTGACTTCACCGCGCCTGGCGTCGAACGGCACG
>NZ_JBAWFH010000455.1:0-25380 GCF_049591685.1 Rhodococcus sp. (in: high G+C Gram-positive bacteria)
AAGGCCAGCTACAGAGCGCGCAGGCGCGCGAGCGAAAGGAAGCGAAGGCCACCGAAATGGCCGCGCAGTCTCAGGCCGAAGAGGCAGGCGAAGATCTCGCGGCCGTCAAGAACGCCTCGGACGACCAGCGCGCCGCAGCCGAGGAGAGCGCACGCGCCTCCGAAAACCAGGCACGCGCCGAGCAGCAGGCGCAACGTGCCGCGGCCGAACAGGAGAAGGACCGTCGCGTCGCAGCCGAGGTGGCCAACGCCGAGGTCGACGCGAAAGCCGAGCAGATCGAAGCCGCAGCCGAGGGGCAAGCTGACTCCATCGCCGCCACTCAGGACGAGATCGATGCCGAAGCCGAGCATCGCCGGGAAGTCGCCGCCGCAGAAGCTGCGCGCGCCGAAGCCGAGCGGACCCGTCGCAATGCTTGACCTCGCTGCACACACCGAAACAGGAGCACCCCAGTCATGAATGTTCTCACCATCCCGCTGTCGATTCTTCGGTTCCAGTACAAACTCGTGCGGATTCCGCTGGGTCTGTTCGAAGCCAACGTCGTCGAAACCCTCGGTACCGAAGCACCTGCCCGGTTGGCATACGAGCGGACCGTCGGGTCGCTCGACAAGAAGGTCGGCAGCATTCTCGGCGATCGCGAAGCCCAGGAGCGTGGCGCGGCAGCCGTGCACCACGCCGACGATTTGGCTCGCGCGAAACGGCTCGAAGCCGAGGCCGACGCCAAGCAGGCCAAGGCGGACGCAAAGCTGAAAGAATCCCGCGAGACCGCTCAGCAGGAGCGCGAAGCCGCCGCAAAGGCCGCAAAGGAATCCGCGGAGCAGGCACGCAAGGACGCCGAGGAGCGCAAGAAGAAGGCCGCTCGAGAGGCCGACGACAAGGCCGCCGCAGAGAAGAAGAAGGCCGATGAGGTTGCGGCATCGCGCGCCCAAGCCGCGCAGAACGCAGCCAAGCAGCAGAAGAAGCAGATCGACAAGACAGAGAAGGTCGCCTCAGCGCCGGCCGAGGCAGAACTTGCCGATGCTGCGAACCACCAGGAAGAGGCCGAGGACAAGAAAGCCGAAGCCGACCGCATCGAGAAGCTGTTCAAGGCGGAGAAGGACTCCTAGAGCTTCTACTTTCCGCTTGCTCCGTTGCCCGCGCACAGCACGGGCAACGGGGCTTTTTTATGTGGGCGCTGCCGTCCGTGTGTGGGCGCTGACGCACCCGTGTGTCAAAAGTGCTGTTCCAACGACACTAAAGGCACACCGGCGGCGGAGCCGCCTACCGCCCCGCCCAGGCCGACCAGAGTTCGGCGTAGCGCCCACCGGCTGCGACGAGTTGGTCGTGCGGGCCTTCTTCGAGGATCTGGCCGTGTTCGAGGACGATGACACGGTCGGCTGCGGCCGCTTGCGTCAGGCGGTGTGCCACAACGAGAGTGGTGCGTCCTCGGGTCGCTGCTGCCGCGGCCGCTTCGAGGTCGCGTGCACCCGAGCTGCCCGCTTCGGCGGTTGCTTCGTCGAGAACAGCGACGGCCGGGTTTGCCAGCACGAGTCGCGCGAGGGCGAGTTGCTGCGATTGCGCCGACGTCAACTCACGGCCGCCCTCTCCGACGACGGTGTCGAGACCGTCGTCCAGGGTGTCGACCCAGACGTCTGCCCCGACGGTGGTGAGCGCAGCTTCGACGTCCTCGTGGCTCGCATCCGGGCGCGCGAGTCGGAGGTCGTCGATCAATGGCCCGGCGAAGACGTGGACTTCCTGGCTGACGATCGCGATGTGCCTGCGAAGTCCCTCGGCGCCGAGTGCGTCGAGGGAAGCGCCGCCGATCCGGATGTGCCCGGACGAGGCGTCGATCGCTCCGGCTGCGATGGCCGCGATGGTCGACTTCCCGGCACCGGTGGAGCCGACGAGCGCGACGGTCTCTCCCGCGTGCACGGTGAGGTCGATGCCGTGCAGTACCTCGTGCTCGGTGTCGTAGGCGTGCCGCAGGTTGCGGATTTCCAGGGTCGCGTCAGCCGGCGCAGCCCCTGTGCCCACGCTTCTGCCGTCGGGGATGTCGATGACGCCGACGAGGCGAGCGAGGCTGGCCCCGGCCGATTGCACGTCGTCGAAGGAGAACATGAGCATGCCTATCGGGTTGAACAGTCGGTGGAACAGCAACGCTGCCGCGGTGGTCTGGCCGACGGTGACGTAGCCGTCCTGAACGAAGATGAACCCGGCGGCAAGGATGACGGACAGGCCGACGCACTCGGCGCGGTTGCTGCGCGACCCGAATCGGGTGAAGAGGCGGAACACCCGAATGCCGATATCGCGCGCCTTGCCGGATGCGGAGTCGATTTCGGCGAGGTGAGCGTCTTCGAGCCCGTAGGCGCGGACGGTGCGCGCGCCCTGCATGCTGCTGATGAGCGCCTGCGACCGCTCACCCATGGCGACTCGTTCGGCGGCGTAGAGCGGCGCCGATCGGGGCAGGTACCAGCGAAGTGCCATGACGTACATGGGTATTGCGACCATTCCAGCCAGGCCGAGCCGCCAATCCAGGCTCAGCATGGCGACGACGCTCAACACCACGAGCAGCAACGCCGACACGATGTTGGGGATGACCTCGCCGATGGACTTGGCCATGACCGCGACATCGTCGCCGACGCGAGAAAGCAGGTCGCCTTTGCCCACTCGCTCGAGGGTGCCGACCGGGAGGTGCAGGGCGCGGCCGAGTACCCGTTCGCGGAGCGAGGCCAGGATGCCTTCGCCCAGTCGGCCGATGAGGTACGACCCGAGCGCGGTGAACACACCGCCGACGACGGCGGCCACGGTGATGATCGCGACGACGGTGACGATCGTCGACGTGGGCGCGCCGTCGATGACCCGGTCGACGAGGACGCCGAAGACATAGACGGGGATCAGCGACATGGCTGCGGCGACGGCATTGACGGCGAGGGTGAGCAGGGCGGGTCCGCGTCGACCGCGCAGTTCGTTCTTCACATAAACCCAGGAGCGCCGTCCGGTCGCGATGGGCAAAATCTCGGTCATCGCAGCACCGTTTCCTGGTAACGCTCGTCGTTCGCGGCAAGGTGGTGGTGGGTGCCCTCGGCGACGACCCGCCCGTCGTCGACGACCACGACGCGATGCGTGACTGCGAGCAGCGCCGGACTGGTGGTGACCAGGATGGTCGTCTGAGCATTCGAACCGGTGTGCCGGAGCTCCTCGATGCCGGCAGCGATGGCGTGCTCGGTGACCGCGTCGACCGCCGTCGTCGGGTCGTGCAGTACGAGAACGGGCGCAGACACAGCGAGTGCCCGTGCGAGAGCCACTCTTTGACGTTGTCCACCGGACAGGCTGGCGCCGCGATCGGTGACCGTGTGCTCGAGTCCGTGCTCGTGCATGTCGACGACGTCGGTGGCCGCGGAGGCAGAGAGCACTCGGTCGAGGTCTGCGTCGGCGTGATCGCGCCCGGCGGTGACGTTGGTGCGCACCGTGCCGGCGAACAGGTCGGTGTTGTGCGGTTCGACGAGCACCGTCCGGCGAACTTCGGGCAGGCCGAGGTCGCCGATCGCGACGCCGCCGACGGTGATGTCGCCGAGGTAGTCGTCGGGCGAGATCTGGCCGGACAGCAGTGCGGCCAATGCTTCACCATCCTGGGCTCGGAGCGAGACGACGCCGAGCAGCTCCCCCGGTGCGGCTGCCAGATCGAGTCCGTCGAGCGAGCGGTAGGTGACGCCCCGAACGGCGATGTCCGTTGCCTCGGGTGCGGGGGTATTGCCCTGGCCGAGAACATGATCGGCGCCAAGCACCAGCGCCAGCCGATCTGCCGATCCGCGAACCATGGCCGCGACACCGGGTAGCCGCGACATGGTTGTCAGCGGTTCGATGACGAACTGTGACAGTCCGACGACGGTGATGAGTTCGGCCACCGAGATGCGGCCCTGCAATGCGAACAGTCCCGCGGTGCCGGCGATGCCGACCGACAGGAGTGCACTGACCGTCGTCGACAAGCCGAGGTAGATGCTGTTGGCCTTCGCCATCTTCAGCGTCGCGGTCAGCGCCGTGCGACTGGTTCGGGCGAATCGCTCCGATGCGGCGTTTTCTGCACCGATGCCGCGCAGTGGGCGGACGCCACTGACCAGGTCGGTCGCCATCCCGGACACGCGGGCGATTTCCGCCTGCTGCGCCGTCGCGGTGCGCGTCAACAAGGGCGCGGCGCGTTGAAGCAGATACATGATGACGGGTGTGCCCACCAGGACGGCGAGCCCGAGCGGGATGTCGATGATGAGCAGCGCAACCGCGCACACCACTGTCGCGGTGATCGCGGCGACGGTGCGGGCGACGACGTCGAGGATCCACGACGTCTTCTCGGCGTCGGAGGTGGAGACCGTGAGCAGCTCTCCCGACACCAGATCGGTGCGCACGCCGCGTGGGTGAAGCACTCGGCCCGCCACCTCGACGCGCATCATGTGCGCTTCACGCTCGATGGCGACGACGATGATGCGCGCACCGAATCGGTAGGCGTACGACAGCACGACGAACAGCGCGGCCAACCCGACCAGCGACACGATCATCGCGCGCCCGTCCCCGGTGTCGATGGCCCGCCCGACGATGAGACCGATGGCCACCGGGACCATCGTCTCGCAGAACTGATGCACGCAGAAGAACAGCGACGAGATGATCATCCGTGCGCGCTGACGCCGAAGTGTGCGACGCAGGATCTCGCCGCCGGTCGCCGGAGATTCGGTGAGAGAAGGCACGGCCATCACGCCGCCGGCAGGAGAAAGTGCATCCGCAGACCCTATTGCATCGACCCGAACGGTCGGGACGCGTCGCTGCGGCGCGGACCACGAAGCTTCCCCTCGTGCGGAAAGTGGCGAGAGACCGCTCGATTTACATAGAGTCGTGGCGCGACGAGCAAAATTTCTCTCGCTCGCCCCCGCAGCCGACGAACACGGAGAAGATCATGGCCGCCAACACGACCACCGAAACCGACATCGCAGACGAGGACATCGAGCCTTTGGCCGACGAGACCGCGAGCCAGGCCCAGCGCGTCGTCGCAGCGTATGCCACCGATGCAGACGAGTGCCGCATGCTTCTGGCAATGCTGGGTATCGAACCCACAGCGAGGGTTGTCTGACTCGCACCGCTAGGTCGCCGGAATCGGCGACCGCCGAGAAGAAAAGGACCGCAGTGGCTGACGCCTCGCAGGGCTCGGATTTCGTCGTAGTGGCCAACAGGCTGCCCGTCGACCTGGAAACACTCCCGGACGGCAAGACACGGTGGAAGCGGAGCCCGGGAGGACTCGTCACCGCGCTCGAGCCGATCCTGCGTGCCAACAACGGCGCATGGGTCGGCTGGCCGGGAGTGCCGGACGTCGAGGTCAACCCGTTCATGGAGGACGGTCTCGAACTGTGCCCGGTCAAGCTGAGCGAGAAGGAAGTCGCCGACTACTACGAGGGCTTCTCCAACGGCACCCTGTGGCCGCTGTACCACGATGTCATCGTCAAGCCGGTGTACGACCGCTCGTGGTGGAACGCCTACGTCGAGATCAACCGTCGGTTCGCCGAGACGACGTCCGCGGCGGCCGCCGAGGGCGCCACGGTCTGGATTCAGGATTATCAGCTGCAGCTCGTTCCGAAGATGCTGCGAATGCTGCGCCCCGACCTGACCATCGGCTTCTTCCTGCACATCCCGTTCCCGCCGGTGGAACTGTTCATGCAGATGCCGTGGCGCACCGAGATCGTCGAGGGCCTCCTCGGCGCCGACCTCATCGGTTTCCATCTGGCCGGCGGCGCGCAGAACTTCCTGTACCTGGCTCGGCGACTGGCGGGCCAGGTGACGTCCCGCGGCACCGTAGGCGTGCGATCGAGGCTCGGATCAGTTCAGGTCGGATTCCGCACGGTCCGCGTCGGTGCTTTCCCGATCTCCATCGACTCCGGCGACCTCGACGAGAAGTCGCGGTCCAAGACTGTGCGCGACCGTGCCAGGCAGCTGCGCAAGGAACTCGGCAACCCCAAGCGAATCATGCTGGGCGTCGACCGACTCGACTACACCAAGGGCATCGACGTTCGGCTCAACGCCTACCGCGAACTGCTCGAAGAGGGCCGCGTCGATCCGGCGGAGAACGTCATCGTTCAGGTCGCCACCCCCAGCCGCGAACGCGTCGAGAGCTACAAAGCGATGCGCGGCGAGATCGAGCAACAGGTCGGACGCATCAACGGCGAGTACGGCCAGGTCGGCCGACCGGCGGTGCACTACGTCCACCGGCCCATTCCCCGCGACGACCTCATCGCGTACTACCTCGCGGCCGACGTCATGCTCGTCACTCCGCTACGTGACGGGATGAACCTGGTCGCCAAGGAGTACGTCGCGAGCCGCAGCGAACTGGGCGGCGCACTGGTGCTCAGCGAATTCACCGGCGCTGCAGCCGAATTGCGCCAGGCGTACCTGTGCAACCCGCACGACCTCGACAGCGTCAAGGACGCCATCGTGTCCGCACTGGAACAAGAGCCCGAAGCGGGCCGACGGCACATGCGCGCGATGCGGCGCCAGGTATTGGCCCACGATGTCGACCGGTGGGCTCGCGCATTCCTCAACGCACTGTCCAACCCACCCGAGGACGGCGGGGCCACGGTCTCCCGCTGACGGTCAGATCGGCTCGAGCTTGCTGGTCAGCCATCGGCCGTCGACCTTGTCCATGGTCATCCGCACCCGGCTGCCACTGCTGGCGGCCTCGGGGGCTTCGGAACTCGTGGTGATCTGGTTGAGGAACAGCAGCACGGTGGCCGATTCGGGTTCGGCGTCCACCACGGCCGCGCCCTGAACGGTGACCTGCACCGTCAGTGACTTCTCCTTCGCTGCCGGTGCGATGACATCGGTGACGAGCGTGGTGTACTCGTCGCGGAAGTCGCCCGTCAAACCCTCTGCTGCAGAACCCAACTGGTCGTCGACGCCGCCGAAATCGTAGGCGAGCATCGCGGTGGCCTGAGCTCGTGCGGCATCGACCGCGTCGGTTCGCGCCTGCTCGGTGTGCTGCGACTGCCGGTACTGATGAAACAGCACGCCGACGCCGACGGCCAACGCGAGCACCACGACGACGGCCAACGCGCGCAGCGCAGTACGAGAAACGGTCACGGCACGAACTCCACTCTCGACGCGGTCATCACGCCGCCGTCGTCGACGACCCGGATACGCAACCGGAAGTCGCGTGGTTGCGGCTGCTCGGCATCCGAGTTCTGCACCATCGCCCGGGCCGCGACCAACACCTCGGCGTAGTCCTCCCCGCTGTTCTCGATACCGGCCTCGATGATCTCACCGTTGGAGTCCACGCGGGCCTGCTGAACCACCTCGACGAACGGGCCCTCGCGCCCCTCGAATTCGGCCTTGAAATCGCCGCTCGCGCCGGCGAGCAGGCGGTCCACGTCGGCTTGCGCCGAATCCGGGTGAATGGTGGTCAGATTGAGCACGGTCTGCCGCGCGGTCTGCACGAACTCCTCGGCCCTGGCATCGTCGGCATTTGCCGTCCGCAGCCCCAAGGCAAAATAGACACACGCTGCCGACAGCGCGAGCACGACAAAAACGAACAACGCCGTCAGCACCCTGCTTCGACCGAGCCGACGACGGCTATCAGGAGCGGTGGGTTCCGGATCGGGCTCTGTTGTCGGAAGCTCTGTCTTCGGAAGCTCTGTCGTCGCAGCCCCTGTCTTCGCAGGCTCTGCCGTGACTGTGGCCGAGGCACCCGAGACCGGGCCCGCTGGACGGACTGCTCGCCGACGTGGGCGTGCTCCGGGTGGAGCCGGCGCGTCGTTGTCCATGACACCCTTTCTCGTCGATTCGGTCGCCGTCATGCTAACTAGAACCGGTTACCCTCGGTGGCCATTGGCGATATTGCATTTCAGGCTCGATGCCGCACACCCGCACTGGAACTCGTTATCTCTGCTGATAGCGTCGTTCGTCGAAGATCGTGTGAACGAGAGGACCGCCGGAAGATGACGCACACGCTCAACTGGCACGACGACGTCAGCCGTCAGGCACGCTTTCTGTCGGCTGCGATGAAGGTGACGCTCAAGCCGACGCTGAGCATGTGGCCGCTCACCGACGGCGGCATCAGGGCCATCGCACAACTGGACCGTGCGGTCGACCGCTTGCCGAAGCCTCCCCGCGTCACTATCGAACAGGTGAAGCTCGGCGGCGTTCCCTGCGAGAAGACGACGCACCCGCGGAATGCCACCGGCTCTCTCGACGGCGCGACGGTGCTGTATTTCCACGGCGGCGGATTCGTGTTCTGCGGATTGGCGACGCATCGCACGGCGTGCGCGACGATTGCTGCGCGCGCCGGCATTCCGGTGTACTCCGTCGAGTACCGGCAGATCCCGCACGGCGGAATCGGGACGTCCATCTTCGACGCCATGGTCGCCTATCGGGCCGCACTCGACAGCGTCACCGACCCGTCGAAGATCATCGTCGCAGGAGATTCGGCCGGCGGCTATCTCGCAATGAAGGTCGCCGAGATCGCCGTGCTGGAGGGCCTGACTCCACCTGCCGCGGTGCTGGGCTTTTCGCCGCTGCTCAATCTCGATCTGAAGAGCCACCCGCGGAAATTCATGAAGAAGGACGCGTACCTGCCGATGAAGCAGGTGCTCGCGCTCGAGGATCGCTGGATGAACGGCCCGGACGCCATTCCCGGAGCTGCATCGCCGATCGATGCCGATCCGTCGGTGTTCCCACCCGTGTTTCTGTCGTCGGCGCAGTACGAGTTGATGCGACCGGACGTCGAGGCAATGACGCGCAAGCTCGAAGATGCGGGCCAGGTCGTCGAGACGCATCTGTGGCGGGGTCAGGTTCACGCGTTCCCCGTTCTGGCCGGCGCGTTGCCGGAGGGCCGAGAAGTGTTGCGGCTCGCGGTGGATTTCGCTGCCCGCAATCTCTGACGCTTCACCCGACCTCCTGCTGGACCGTCATCAAGCCATGTAGGTCGTCGACCTCGCCGAGCGCCGGTTGGTGGTACGCGGTCCCGCCGGGCGCGACGTACATGCCGGTGTTGGGGTCGTACGGCCGTGCAGCGCTGGCGCCCTCAATGCTGCCCGAGTAATTCGCCGGCGCAATACTGCTGTCGCCGCTGGGGATTTCGGTGTACGACGGTTCGTTCGGTTCGATCGGCCCCCAGGGCGGGTTGTTACCCAGGGGCACGTAGCCCTCGCGGCACAGTTCGGGGGTCGGTGCGCGTCGCCCTGGCACTTCCATGCACGGGAGATTTCGGGCACCACGGACGGCGGTGCTGTCGTTCTGACTCACCTTGCAGAACAGGTCGGGCGGGCTGTCGGGGACGGTGAGGTCGTTGGGGTCGCGCCGCTGCTCGGGCGTCAGAAACCCGGTGGTGCACGCCGGTGGGTCGTTGACTTCGAGCTGGAAGTCGACGATGGCACCTTCGTCGGCGGGGCCGCTACCGGCTGCGGTCACGAGCGCTGCGGTGACCGGCGGGTACAGCACCAGAATCTGTTCGATTCCGGCGTTGTAGATGACGCCCACTTCGCCGACGCTGACGAGGTTGGCCACCAGGAGCGGCAGGGTCGGCCGTAGGTTCTGGAACAGCGTGTTCGCTTCCGTGGCGGCGGACGGGGCCTTGGCCAGCACGTCGCGAAGGTCGGGGTCGCTGGCACGCAATTGGTCGGTGAAGGTGGCGAGGTTGCTCGTCCACGATCGGATCGCGTCGCTGCTCACCACCTGACCGTCGAGCAGCGGGCCGGCCTGATCGAGCAGTGTTGTCGTCTGTTCGGCATTGGCCTGGGCTTCTTGCACGAACAGTCGCGTCGAGTCGATGAGTTGCGCTAGCTCGGGCCCGGTTCCGTTGAACGCCTGGAACGATTCGTCGACGACGGTCTGTAGCCGAGTGTCGGAGATGCTCGCCAGCAGCACGTCGGCCTGATCCAGCATGGGCCCCACGTCCTGCGGCACCGAAGTGCGTTCGGCCGGAATGACATCGCCGTCCGTCAGCGTCGGGCCGCTACCGCTGGTCGGAATCAGGTCCACGTACTGCTCACCGATCGCGGACACGCTCTTGACCTGCGCTTCGACATCGGCGGGTATGTCGAAGGAACTGTCGATGGACAGCGACGCGTCGACGCCGTCCTGGGTGAGCCGCACCCGCTCGACCTCCCCGACTGTCGTACCGCGGTAGGTGACGTTGGCGAACGGATAGAGGCCACCCGTCGTCTCGAGTTCGACGGTGACGCCGATGCGACCGATGCCGACGAGTGCGGGCGCGCCGACATACCTCGTCGCCATGACGAGCAAGCCGATGACGGTGAGGATTGAAAAAATGATCAGCTGCGCGCGGACGAACCTGGTGAGCATCATGGCGCGGGTACCCCCACACCGGGGATGGGCAGGCCTGGTATCTGGGGCATCGGTATTTGGGGCAGTTCGATGGGCGGCAGACCGGGGATCTGCAGGTTCGGCGCAACGGGACCGCGAAGCGGATCGGTGGCAGACGCCGCCGTGGGAGCTGCCTGCGTTCCGAGTGCACCTTCGAGGCCACCCATCCGGCCTGCCAGCGGAGTGCCCGTCAGGAAGTTCGCGTCGATGCGCGGGAGCGAGAGGTCGATGGTCATCGCGAGATTGGCGTAGTCACCGCGAATGACGTTGTCGATGCCTTCCTGCGGGAACGGGTAGGTCAGCAGCACCGACAGCACATCGGTCAACGCGTTGCCCGAGTCGGCCAGAGCGCGCAGCACCGGAGTGAGGCTCGTGATGTTGGTGTCCAGGTCCTGCCCCGACGACTCGACGAGCCGCGAGACGACGTCGCTCATCGCGCCGAGCGAGGTGAAGGCTGTGGTGATATCGGGACGCTGCGCTGTCAGCACGTCCAGAGCGGGCGGCACCTCGTTCAATGCCCTTGTCAACGTGGCGTTCTGGTTCTGCACGTTGACCGCGAGCCGATCGATCCCGCTCATCGCGTCGATGATGTCCCCGCGCTGATCGTCAAGACTGGTCACCAACTCGTCGAGCCGCGGAAGGAGATCGCGGAACGAATCCTCCCTACCTCCGATCGCGTTGTTCAGCTCGGTCGTGATGTCCTGGATTTGGGCCAGCCCGCCCCCGTTGAGCACCACCGACAACGACGACAGCGTCTCCTCGGTGGTCGGGTAGGCACCCGCTCGCTCCAACGGAACGACGTCGCCGGGTTCCAAGCGGCCCTCGGCGTCCTCGGGCACGACGAGTGCGAGGTGCTGGGATCCGAGCAACGACGTCTGCCCGATCTTGGCGGTGACGTTCTCCGGCAACTCGACCCCGGCGTTCAGCGCCACCGTCACCAAAGCGTGCCAATTCTGCACCTCGATGGCGTCGACGCTACCGACCGTCACATCGTCGACCATCACCGGCGAATTCTGCGACAGCGTCGTCACATTCGGCATCTGTACCTGCACCAGGTAGGCACCGTCACCGCGGCCCTCGGTGCCGGGTAGCGGAAGCGAATTCAGGCCGTCCCACTGACAACCCGCCAGCGTGAACGCCAATGCGCACGTCACCGCCGTCACGCGAGCCTTCCTTCCCGCAGTGATCCTCACCGTCCTCCTCCCAACAAGTCGTCCAAGCTGGGCACCTGCACAGTCGGCATCTCGGGTTCGGGAGGAGAGGGTGCGGGCGGCGCCGCTCGTTCGAGGCCGGGCTCGGTGTAGACGATTTGATTCTCGAAGGCGTCGACGCCCATGATCGGATTGGCCAGGAACGCTGGATAATTGAACACCAGCGAGCTCAGCACCGGCCCGAGGTACTGCTTGCACAGGGCGGCGCTGCGCTCGGACGTCGCATTCTCGATGCCCGCGACAGCGCCACAGACGAAGTTGATGGGATTGCCGAAGTTGTTCGCCGCGATCGCACCCGTCAGCGTTCCCTGGGCGGGCTGATAGATGTTGTTGAAGTTGGCGAGCGCGTTCGGGCCGGCGTGCAGCACGCGTTCGATCTCCGGGCGTTTGGTTGTGAGCACCGCTGTGGCGTCGGCGAGTCTGGCGACGCCCTCGACGAGACCTGCTTGATTGTCGGCGATGAAGCGCTGCACCTCCCCGACGGCGATGTTCAGATCGGTCATCGCGGTGCCGAAGTCGTCGGAGCTCTGCGCGAGCATCTGGGACACCGAGGACAGTCGGCCACCGAACTGGACGATCTGCTCGTTGCTGTTCGACAGCGCGCCGACGAACGCCTGCAGGTTACGGATGACACCGAACAGGTCGGTACGCCCGTTGGACAGCACCGCCATGGTGTCGGAGAGTTCGGTCAGCGTCGCCCGCAGCGATGCACCGTTGCCGTCGAGGTTGTCCGCTGCGGTGTCGATGAATCTCCCCGCCGGCCCCTGCCCGTCCACGCCGTCCGGGCCGAGCGCCGTGGACAGCTTCGTCAGCTCGGTTTTGATTTCGTCCCATTCGACGGGTACCGCTGTGCGTTCCATGGGAATCGTTGCGCTGTCGGCAAGTTGGGGTCCGCCCGCATAGACGGGCGTCAACTGCACGAACCGCGCCGACACCAGGCTCTGCGCGATGATCACCGCTTTCGCATCGGCGGGGACGTCGATGTCGCCGTCGATCTTCATCGTCACGGATGCACTCTCACCCTGCGGATCGATTGCGGTCACCTTGCCCACGTCGACGCCCAGCACGCGGACGGCGTCGCCCTCGTACAGTCCGGTCGTCGAGGAGAACATCGCGACGACGGTGCGCTGCGTCATCGACCTGTACAGGAGGTAGCCGGAGGCGACCAACGCCAGAACGAGTACGCCGGCAACGAGACCGAGGGTCTTCTTCGTTTTCATGTCACTGCCCCGCTGGTTTCAGGATGGGTGGCGCGTTCTTGGGAAGGAGATCCGCCAGCGTGCCCGGCAGCTGTTCTGGCGCAACAACACTGTCGACGACGGTCTTCCACCACGAACTCGGCAGGATGTTCTGGATGTAGGCGTTGAAGAACGGCCCGCTGGCGACCGATTCGCCGAGTGCACTGATGTACGGACCGAGACCGTCGAGGGCGGCCGCGATGTTCTCGTTGTTCTTCTGCAGCACGGCCACAACTGAATTGAGCTTGTCCATGGTAGGACCGAGCTGGGCCTGGTTCTCCTGAACCAGCGCTGTCAGCTGCCGCGACACCGCCGAAATGTGCGTGATCAGTTGACTGATCGCGGTGCGCCGGCGGTCGAGCTCGCCGAACAGTTCGTTGCCGTCGAGAATGAGCTGGTTGATCTGCCCGCTGCGCTCCGCCAATATGCCCGTGACGCTTTCGGCGCGCTCGAGCAGGTCGTACAGGCTCTCGTCGCGAGAATTGATGCTCTCCGACAGCCGAGACACACCGTCGAGCGCGGCGGTGAGCTCGGGTGGAGTCTCCGCAAAGGTGTCCGAAACGACGTTCATCGCGTCGCCGAGCTGCGCAGTGTCCAGCTCGGAGACGGTGGTGCCGAGGTCGCCGAGCGCCTCGGTCAGCGAATAGGGCGAATTGGTTCGGCTCGACGGGATGGTGTCGTGTGCACCGATCGAACCTTCGCCCGCAGGAGCAACTTTCAGTGACTTGCGGCCGAGGATCGTGTTGGTCTTGATGTCGACCGTCGTCGCGTCGCCCAGTTCGATGTTCTCCTGAACGGTGAACTCGGCGCGTACCTCGCGCCCGGACAGTTCGATCTTCTCGACCGAGCCGACGGTGACACCGGCGACCATGACGTCGTCGCCGACCACGAGTCCACCCGCATCGAGGAACGAGGCCGAGTAGACGGTGCCCGCGGACAGGAAGGGCAACCGGTCGTACTGCAGCGTCGCGAGCACGATGCACACGGCCAGAACAATGCCGATGACACCGACCTGGACAGGATTCCTAGTTCTGTCCATTCGGAGCGCACCTCCCCGTGTCCTGCTTCGCCGTCGGCACCAGAAGGGTACGGCCGTCGGGACCGGACAGCTTGAAAGTGTTGGAACACAGGTAGAACTGGAAGAAGCTGCCGTACGAGCCGACGCGTATCAGTTTCTTGTAGTCGCTGGGTAGCCTCGTCAGGACCCGGTCGATGTTGTCCTTGCCGAGGTCGAGTTGGGTCGCGGTGCGGCCGGCCTCGGCGATCATCGACTGAATGTCGGGCCGCGTCGCCTGCAGGAGGCCGGCGAGGTCGGCTGTTGCGGAATCGATGCGGGGGATCGCGTCCCCGATGGGGCTTCGATCCTCGGCGAGCCCGCTGACCAACTGCTGCAACGAGTCGATCGTCGTGGTGAACTGATCGCCCTGGTCGTCGATCGTGCTCAGAGTCGTCTCGAGGTGGGTGATGACGTCGCCGATGAGTTGGTCGCGGTCGGCGAGCGTATCGGTGAACGAGCCGGTGTTACCGAGCAGAGACACCAGCGTCCCGCCTTGGCCCTGCAGTACGTGGAGCAGAGCCGCCGACAGATCGTTGACCTGCTGCGGGTCCAACCCCCGCAACAGAGGTTTGAACCCACCGAGAAGTAGGTCGAGGTCCAGCGCAGGAGCCGTCTGCTCCACCGGAATGGTGCCACCGCCGGGTAGTTCGTCGACGCTCCCCGGCCCCTCGAGCAGTTCGAGATAGCGGTCACCGACGAGGTTCTCGTAGCGGACGGTGGCTGCCGTACTGGTGAGGAGCCGATATTTCGAGTCCACGTCGAAGTCGATCTCGGCGAGCCCATCGGCCACGTCGACGCCCTGCACCGCGCCCACGGGAACGCCTGCGATGCGCACCTTGTCCCCCGACTGCAGACTTGACGCGTCGGTGAACACCGCGCGGTACTCGTCGGTGCTGCCGAAGCGGTACTGACTGAACACCACCGCCAACGCCCCGAAGATCACCACCATCACGAACGCGAAGATCGACAGCTTGACCGCATTGCCCCTCATGGCCACGCTCCGGCGAACAGGAACTGGAAGATGGTCGGTACGTTGACGGACGGTTGCGTCGACGGAATGTAGGGCTGAGTTCCGGTGTCCGCGACGACGAACGGCGCGGGCCCCTGCTTGGGGTCGAAGTCGGGCAGGCCGTGGCAGTTCGGTCCGCCCGATGCCGCGATCTTGGGCAGGTCCTTCTCCACCGTGTACGCGGGGTCGCCCAGCAAGAAGCTCGAACTCAGTTGGATCGACGCACTGTCTCCGGCTCCGGCGAGCGGACCGAATGCGAGTCGGCCGTTGTTCAAGCCGACGAGGAAGCAGGTCAGAGCCGGCGAGTACTCGTCGAGCAGGGTCGTGGTTTCGGTCAACGTTCCCAGGGCGGTGTTCAGCGGTTGCTCGTTCTCGGCGAGGACGGCTCCCGCGGTGTCGGCGAGCCCGGTGACGTTCATCAGCAGCAGATCGAGGTTGGCCTGCTCACCGACGATGGTGGCCGAGGTGGCGGTCGCGTTGTCGAGTACCCGCATGAGGTCGCCGGTCGCGTCGGCGTACACGTTGGTGACGACGGCGGAAGCGGACAGGTCTCGTTGCAGCGCAGGGAGACTAGGATTCATCGTCTCGAGATACGAATCCGTGTCGGCGACGAGTTCGCCCAGTTGATCACCCCTCCCCCGCAGAGCGGACGACACCGCGCCCAGCGTCGCGTTGAGCTTGTCCGGTTCCAACTTCTGCAGCACCTCCGACAGGTGCTGGAACAGCGTGTTGAATTCGACGGTCACGCTGTCGGCGGAGATGACGGCTCCGGCCTCGATGCTGCTCGACGACGGGTCGGGGGGAACGACGAAGTTGACGTACTTGGCGCCGAACACCGTCGTGGACTTGATCTCCACGCCCGCGTTGGCCGGAATCAACGACAGTGTCGACGGGTCGAGCGCGAGGACAATGCGTGCGGCGCCGTCGTCGTGTTCGATGGACGCGACCCGGCCGACCTCGACACCGCGCAACTTGACCTTGGCCTGTGGGTCCATGACGAGTCCGGCCCGATCGGAGGTGACGGTCACCGGAACCGTCGAGGTGAAGCCGCCGGCGAATGTCGTGAGCGCGAAGGCCACGACGGCGACGATCGCGAGAACCAATCCGGCTGCGGCGAGCTTCTTCATCACGCGCCTAGCCGGAGAGGTTGAAGTTGCCGGAGCTGCCGTAGACGGCGAGCGAGATCAACAACGTCACCGTGACGACGGCGATGAGCGAGGCACGGACCGCATTGCCCACTGCCACACCGACACCCACGGGGCCGCCGCTCGCGGTGTAGCCGTAATAGGTGTGGATCAGCATCACCGCGAGCGCCATGACGATGGCCTGCGCGAACGACCACAGGATGTCCGTCGGGATGAGGAAGGTGTCGAAGTAATGGTCGTACACCCCGGACGACTGACCGTAGATCACCACCGTCGCGAACCGGCTGGCGACGAACGACGCGATCACGGCGAGGGAGTACAGCGGCACGATGGCAACCATGCCCGCCAGTACCCGCGTGCTGACGAGGTACGGGATGGACGGAATGGCCATCGACTCGAGGGCGTCGATCTCCTCCGAGACACGCATCGCGCCCAGCTGCGCCGTCGAACCGGCACCGATGGTGGCGGCGAGGCCGATCCCGGCGATGACGGGCGCCGCGATACGCACATTGATGAAGGCGGCGAAGAATCCCGTGAGCGCCTCGACACCGATGTTGCCGAGTGACGAAAACCCCTGCACGGCAATGGTTCCACCTGCGAATAGCGTCAGGAACCCGACGATGACCACGGTGCCGCCGATGACGGCGAGTGCGCCGGAGCCCATGCTGATCTCGGCCACGAGGCGCAGCGTTTCCCTCTTGTAGCGGACGGCCGCCCGCGGAACCGATCCGAGGGCCCGCAGGAAGAAGATGGTCTGATCGCCCAGACGGTCGACCGAGCCTGAAGCCCGTGCCACTCGCCTACGCGTCAGCGGAAATCGGCCTGCTGCAGCGAGGGCCATTCAACGCCCCCTCATCCGGCCGTCAACTTGATGCCGACGGCGGTGACGACGACGTTGACGACGAAGAGCGCCATGAAGGCGAAGACGACGGTTTGATTGACGGCGTCGCCGACACTCTTTGCGCCGCCCTTGACGTTCAGCCCGAGGAAGCATGCGACCAATCCGGCGATCATGCCGAACAACCCTGCCTTGACCTGCGAGACGACGAGCTCGCCGAAACCGGTGAGCAGAGTGATACCGCTGACGAACGACCCTGGGTTGACTCCCTGCAGGAAGACCGAGAACACGAAGCCGCCGAGGATGCCGATGGTGCACACCAGTCCGTTGAGCAGCAGGGCGACGACGGTCGACGCGAGCACTCGGGGAACCACGAGTCGGTGGATCGGGTTGATACCGAGGACACGCATCGCGTCGATCTCTTCGCGGATGGTGCGCGCTGCGAGGTCCGCGCAGATGGCCGTGGCGCCTGCCCCCGCGACGATGAGCACGGTGACGATGGGGCCGACCTGTGTGACGGCTCCGAGGGCTGCGCCTGCACCACTGAGGTCGGCGGCACCGATTTCACGCAGCAGGATATTGATGGTGAAGCTCACGAGGACGGTGAACGGGACGGCCACCAACACGGTCGGGACCATGGAAACGCGTGCGATGAACCAGGCCTGATCGACGAACTCCCTGCGCTGGAAGGGACGCGAGAACACCGCCCGCAGAGTGAAGAACGCCATGTCGAAGAACGCACCGACCGCGCGCAGCGGAACAGCGAGAAGGTCGTTCACTGGCCCTCCCCTGCTGGTCGTCCATCGAATCCGGCCGGTTCACTAGAACACGTTCTCATTCTGACGCTTCGCACTCGTGCGCGGGCGAAAATGCGACGATTCACGTACCGGCCGCGACCTGCGGTGCCAAGTTCAGCGCCGCCCCCGCCGAGAAGGTTCGATCCGGATCACGGCCCGAGAAGTGCGCGCCGAGTTCGTTCGCCAGCGACGCAGCGGTCCATGCACCCGACGGGGCATCGAACCGCTCTTCGACGACCGGCGCCGCCATCAACGCCACCATCGGGCCGTAGACCACGAATACCTGACCGGTGATGTCGTCGGCCGCGGGTGAGGCGAGATACTGCACCAGGGTTGCGACGTGTTCCGGCGCAAGGGGATCCACGACACCGTCGGGAGCGGCGCCGAACACGTTCTCCGTCATCGACGTTCGCGCTCGCGGGCAGATCGCGTTGGCACGCACGCCGTATCGGGACAACGCGCGTGAGGCCGAGAGCGTCAGTGCCGTGATGCCGGCTTTCGCGGCGCCATAGTTGGCCTGCCCCTCCGGACCGAGCAGCCCTGCCTCCGAGGACGTGTTGACGAGCCGGCCGTACACCGGTGCGTCCGCCCGTTTCGATTCGGCGCGCCAGTATGCACCCGCATTGCGGGTCATCAGGAAATGGCCGCGGAGATGGACCCGAATGACTGCATCCCACTCGTCGTCGGACATGTTGAACAGCATGCGATCTCGGACGATCCCGGCATTGTTGACCACGATGTCCACGCGACCGAAATGCTCCTGCGCGGCGGCGAACATGGCGTCGGCGGTCGAACGTTCGGCCACATCGCCGGACACGAACGTCGCGCCCGAGCCCGTCGCGAGGATGAGGTCGACGGTCTCGTCGGCAGCGGAGCCTGCAGCGATGTCACCGAGCACGATGTTCGCGCCCGCCTGGGCGAGTCCGATCGCTTCGGCCCGCCCGAGACCGGATGCGCCGCCGGTGACGAGTGCAACCCGTCCGTCCAGTCGTACCTGTTGATCGCTCACGGACTAAAATGTAGAACGTGTTCTCGTTTTAGGCAAGGATCGACGGCTCACGCTTTCCACTGCAGCGCTGCCCGCGGGCACCCCGCGATCGCTTCCTCGATGGCGTCACGGTTCTCCGGAAGCCCGTCTGCATCGGAGACGATCAGCTCGTCGTCATCGTTCAGATCGAACACCTCCGGAGCCAGCCCGACGCACACACCATTGGCTTCGCACAAATCGAAGTCCACCTCGACCATTGCTTGCTCCTTTCGTGCGACTCCGTCGCCCGTGTGCACTTAATGTCGCCCCAACAGCACTTTCGATGCACGGGGACGTAGTCACACTAGAACCCGTTACACCCAGTGTGCAATGATTCGACCAACCTGGAACGTGTTGCAGAAACGAGGCGCTTCATGCACATCGCGTACACGGACGAGCAGGCTGCGCTCCGCAGCGAACTGCGCGCCTACTTCGCCACCCTCATCACCCCGGAACGGCGCCTTGCACTGAGCTCGACGTCAGGTGAATACGGCGAGGGCACGGTCTACCGCGACGTCGTGCGGCAGATGGGCAAGGACGGTTGGCTCGCTCTCGGATGGCCCGAGGAGTTCGGCGGACAGGCTCGATCGGCCATGGAACAGCTCATCTTCACCGACGAGGCAGCCGTCGCAGGCGCCCCTGTTCCATTTCTGACGATCAACAGCGTCGCGCCGACGATCATGGCGTTCGGCACCGAGGAACAGAAGGCATATTTCCTCCCGCGGATCGCGGCGGGCGAACTGCACTTCTCCATCGGCTACTCCGAGCCGGGCGCCGGCACCGATCTGGCCTCACTACGCACCACCGCTGTGCACGACGGAAACGATTTCGTCATCAACGGTCAGAAGATGTGGACCTCCCTGATCCAGTACGCCGACTACGTCTGGCTCGCCTGCCGGACCGACCCGTCCACCCTCGACGCCGGCGCGAAGAAGCACCGCGGCATCAGCATGCTCATCGTGCCCACCGACGCCGACGGCTTCTCCTGGACGCCCGTCCACACGATGGCGGGGCCCGACACCAGCGCCACCTACTACCAGGACGTACGCGTACCGCGCAGCGCACTCGTCGGGGAAGAAAATCGCGGCTGGTCGCTCATCACCAATCAGCTCAACCACGAACGCGTCGCATTGACCTCCGCCGGCCCGCTCGTCGCGTCGCTGCGCGAGATCCGCGCGTGGGCGCAGAACACCAAGCGGCCCGACGGCACCCGCGTCATCGACGAGGAATGGGTTCGAATCGCGCTGGCCCGGGTGCAGGCGAAGGTGTCGTACCTCGAACTCCTCAACTGGGACATCGCCGGCTCGGCGCACACGCCCGGTCCGGCCGACGCCTCTGCCAACAAGGTCTACGGCACCGAGCTCGCCACCGAGGCGTACCGAACCATGATGGAAATTCTCGGACCCTCCGCCACCCTCCGGCAGGGATCACCCGGCGCCCAACTGCACGGCCGACTCGAACGCCTGCACCGCTCGTCGCTGATCCTCACCTTCGGCGGCGGCACCAACGAGGTACAGCGCGACATCATCGGTATGGCCGCGCTCGGACTGCCCGCTTCCGCTCGCTGATCAGGAGTAGAGCCATGGATTTCACCACCACCGAAGCCCAGCGTGACCTGGCCGGGCTCACCCGCGACATCGTCGCCAAGCACAGCACCAACGATGTGCAGCGGCGTCTCGACGTGCACCCCGACGCCATCGACACGACGCTGTGGCAGGCGCTCGCGCAGGCAGGTGTTCTCTCGGCGGCGTTGCCCCAGAACATCGGTGGCGACGGCTACGGCATTCTCGAATCCTCATCCATCGCAACCGAACTCGGGCGCGGCCTCGCTGCGGTCCCGTTCGTCGTCCACAGCGCGGCGGCCGCTGCCATCGCGGACTTCGGGTCACCCGAACAATGCACCGAGTGGGCGACGCCGGCAGCCGCGGGCACGTCGATGCTGTCGCTGGCCTTCGACGAGGAACACGGCGACGACCCCCTCGATCCACTCCTGCGGGCCGAGCCACGAGGCGACCGTTGGTCGCTCACCGGCGCCAAGATGTGCGTCGACAGCGCCCCCGCCGCCGACGGCTTCCTGATCACCACCACCGACGGTGTCTTCCTCGTGCGCCGAGACGACCCCGGAGTCGGCGTCGTCTCGCAGTCCGGGGTCGACATTCGCAGCATGGGCATCGTCGAAGTGAACTCCGTTGCGCTGGATACTGACCGGCGACTATCGCATCCGGACTTGATACGGCGCCTCCTGACGCATGCGACCCTCGGCACGTGC
This sequence comes from Rhodococcus sp. (in: high G+C Gram-positive bacteria), assembly GCF_049591685.1. Taxonomy (GTDB): domain Bacteria; phylum Actinomycetota; class Actinomycetes; order Mycobacteriales; family Mycobacteriaceae; genus Rhodococcoides. The sequence continues at coordinate 20,921 of NZ_JBAWFH010000455.1, forward strand.
GCCTATCAGGTGGGCGTCCTCGAGGAGTCCCTCCGCGTCACCGCCGAATACGCCCGTGAGCGCGTGCAGTTCGGTAAGCCCATCGGCAGCTTTCAGGCGGTGGCGCAGCGGCTGGCCGACGCGTACATCGACGTCAAGGGCGCACGGCTGACGATGTGGAAGGCCGCATGGGCGCTGTCGGCAGGACACCCTGCGGACGACGAGGTGGCCATCGCGAAATTCTGGGCGGCGGAGGCCGGTCACCGGGTGGCGCACACGCTGGTGCACGTACACGGCGGCGTCGGCCTCGATCGCGACCATCCCGTGCACCGGTACTTCCTCGCAGCCAAACGCTCCGAGTTCGCCTACGGCGGGGCAACTGCGCAACTCAGACGCCTCGGCCGGTCGCTCGCCACCGTTCCTGCCTGATGGACACCGTCGCCGACCTGCTACTCGCGCGCCGGGACGACCACGACACCGCCCTGCTGTTCGAGAACCGTCGGGTGACTTGGGCCGAGCACGTGGATATTTCACGTCGATGGGCGAGCTCCATCGACAGAATGCTCGACGAGACCTCCCCGCGGCATGTCGGAGTGCTTCTGGACAACATCCCGGAATTCTCGTACCTTCTCGGGGCCGCGGCGCTCGGCGGGTTCGTCCTCGTCGGGCTGAATTCGACGCGTTCCGCCGCAGCGCTCGTCGAGGATGCGCGCCGGACTCACTGTCGATTCGTGCTCACGGACACCGCACGTATCGGCACGCTCTCGACGCCCTCGTTCGACGCCACCTCCGCGGACTGGCGGGCTCGAATGTCGGCCGGGCCGGCCATGACACCGGTCGTCGACGAGCTCATGATGCTCGTCTTCACCTCCGGAACCAGCGGCGATCCGAAGGCGGTTCGGTGCACCCACAGCAAGGTTGCGGCACCTGGACGCATGCTGGCCGAGCGGTTCGACCTGGGCCCACAGGACACGGTCTACGTGTCGATGCCGTTGTTCCACTCCAACGCCGTGATGGCCGGGTGGTCGGTGGCACTGGCGTCGGGTGCGAATCTGGCTCTCCGACGCACGTTCTCGGCATCGGGATTCTTCTCCGACGTGCGCGCCTTCGGAGCCACGTACGCCAACTATGTCGGCACTCCGCTCTCGTACGTTCTGCAGACGCCGCAGCGACCCGACGATCGGGACAATCCCCTGCGCGTCGCATACGGCAACGAGGCGACGCCGGGCGCCGCAGCGCACTTCGCCGAGCGGTTCGGGGTGCGCGTGGTCGACGGATTCGGATCTTCCGAGGGCGGAGTCTCGATTGCGCGGACCCCCGACACTCCACCCGGCGCTCTAGGGCCACTTCCCGACGGCGTCGAGATACATGCAGTGGACGGGTCACGTTGCGCTTCAGCACTGTTCGACCAGCATGGAGCTCTGCTCAACGAAAGCGATGCCGTCGGTGAGCTCGTCAATACGTCGGGACCCGGCATGTTCTGCGGCTACTACGACGACCCCGAGGCCGAAGCCGACCGGATGCGGCACGGCATGTACTACAGCGGCGATCTGGCCTACGCGGACGTCGACGGGTACGCGTACTTCGCGGGCCGCTCGTCGGGCTGGTTGCGAGTCGGCGGCGAGAACCTCGGCTCCGCACCGATCGAGCGAATCCTGCTCCGACACAGCGGGGTCGAGGCCGTCAGTGTCTACGGAGTGCCTGCAGCAGGCCCGGGCGATCGGGTGATGGCAGCGATCGTCGCGCCGAGCAACGTCATGGACGGGTTCGCCGGTTTCTTGGCCGCGCAATCGGACCTGTCGGCTCGGGCGCATCCACACCTCGTGCGAGTGTGCACCGAACTGCCCCGCACCGCGAGCCACAAGATTCTGGCGCGTCGTCTTCAGCAGCAGAGATGGAACACCGACGATCCGATCTGGCTGGCCGAGGGTGCCGGCAGCGAGTTCCGGCTGCTGTCTGAGGCGGAGCGCCGCGAACTCGATAAATCGATTGGCAGTCGCCCCGCCCGGTGATACTCAGTGCTGGCCGAGTTCAAGCGCCGGTCTACGGCCCAGCGGCAGCTGCGCCGAAGCCGCGAGCGTTGAGCGGTCAGTCGAACAAGGTGGGCGACCCGGGTTCCGTCGCCGCGGATGCTGCCGTTTCGTTAGCGGCGGCCTCTGCGGGCACGGCCTTGCGTACAACGGACAGCGTGGTGGTGCGGACGGAGAGGCGGTGTCCACCGTGGTGTTCGAGCAGGGCGCGTCCCTGACGGATTTCGAGCACCTTCCAGGGTCCGGCATGACCGCTCGCCTGTACCAGGTCGCCCACTGCGATCGCGGAAGCCACTGCTCGTCTCCATTCGGTAGATGCACTCTTTTCCCGCGTCAGCCTAGTGGTCGACCACGCCCGATATCGGTGAAGGACGGGGTACCGGCCACGTCGTCGACAGCGAGCACCACCCTTACGAAACCGACCGATTGCCCGGATTAACCCCTACCACACGGTCCTATCGACGGGTTTCATTGTGCAACACATTGTTTGGATTCGACGGGCCTCGTCCGATGAGTTACTTTTGAAGCACTATGCCCGCCTCCGTGACTCGTGCCGAGACCCTGTCCGTCGTGGTACCCGCATACAACGAAGAGGCGTACATCGGTCTCTGCCTGAAGTCTCTCGTCGCCCAGAGCGACGATCTGCACGAGATCATCGTCGTGGACAACAACTCCACCGACCGCACGGCAGCCGTCGTTCGCGCCTTCATGGCAACCGAACCGAAGGTCAAACTCCTCGTCGAGACCGCCCCGGGCGTCGCACACGCACGCAACGCGGGCTTCCGAGCGGCCACCGGTGACGTGCTCGGTCGCGTCGACGCGGACACCCGCGTGCGACCGGGCTGGGCCCGCGCGATCCTCGACCACCTTGGGGCTGAGCGCGCACACGTCGGCGCCGTCACGGGCCTCAACCTGCCGTACGACTCCCCCGTCCGCGGCCTCGAGGCCTGGTGGTTCGGCCGCCACCTGAGGAAGGGCGCCATCGGCGGCGGACGAGAAGTCCAGAACCTGCACGGTGCCAACATGGCCATCAGGCGCACCGCGTGGCGACGCGTCGAGAACCTGGTCAGCACCGACGGGCACCTGCACGAGGACCTCGATCTCGCCTTGTGCCTCGGAGCCGTCGATGTACGGATTGCTCAGCTGTCGAACATGAACGTCGACGTCTCTCCGCGCCGAGCTCTCACTCCGCCGACGCAGTTCCACGAATACATCGACTGCGGCATCCGCACCTTCGAACACCACGGCGCGATGACCCCCGAAAAGCACAAGGCGCTGCGTCTGCACTGGTGGTGGCACATTCTGGTCTACGCGGTATACCGGCCGTACGATCCGGCGAAGCGTCGCTACTCCCTGCGCTACCTCATCGGGCCGACGAGGTCGCGCATGCTGCCCGTAACCGCCGACGCCGCCTCGGTCACCGTCACGCAGGCAACCCAGTCGACCGGCTGATCGTCAGCGAATAGCCGACAATCTCGTCACTGCGTCCTCGAAGCCGCCGACCAGTTCGGCGACGATGTCCGCCACGGGCCTGATCTCGTTCATGTGTCCGACGATCTGACCAACCGGCATCGCAACGACATCCGGGTTCTCGGCATCGTTGATTCGCTGGTGCGCTTCGCTGACCAGAATGTTCTGCAACGGCATCGGCAACGGATCCGGCGCCTCAGGCCTGTTCCACGCGTCGGTCCACTTGGTTTTGAGCAGCCGGGCGGGCTTGCCCGAATAGATCCTGGTGCGCACGGTGTCGCTCGACGTGGCAGCGAGCAGCGCCTCCTGCATGGCCGACGGCTTACCCTCGTGCCGCGCGCCCAACCGGTACTCCGCCGCCGTGAGCCACGTCGACCCCATCCACACCCCGTGCGCACCCAGCGCCAACGCGGCAGCCACCTGACGCCCACTGCCGATGCCGCCGGCCGCGAGCACACTCGCCTCGCCGCCCACTGCGTCGACTATCTCGGGAAGAAGCACCATCGACGCGATCTCACCGGTATGACCCCCTGCTTCGTACCCCTGAGCGATGACGATGTCGACGCCGTTGCCGACATGCCTGCGTGCGTGTTCGGCCGTGCCCGCCAACGCGGCGACGGGCACGCCGTGCCGGTGGGCCTGCTCGACGACGTCGTTCGGCGGCGAACCCAACGCGTTGGCGATCAGCTTGATCGGATGCCGAAGCGCCACGTCGACGTGCGAACGAGCCACCGAGTGCAACCACCCCAGAACGCCCTCGTTACGCACCGCATCGGCACCGAGCGGCGGCACCCCGAGCTCTGCGAGGGTGCGATCGATGAACGCACGGTGCTCAGTGGGAATCAGCTGATCCAGGTCGACCGACGCGCCCTCGGTGGGGATCTTGGCAGGCATGACGATGTCCACGCCGTATGGCTTGCCGTCGGTGTTCTCGTCCATCCAGGTCAGGACCGCGTCGAGCTCGTCCGCGTCGTTGAACCG
>NZ_JBAWFH010000456.1:0-1512 GCF_049591685.1 Rhodococcus sp. (in: high G+C Gram-positive bacteria)
GGCTTCGATGTGACACGCGAAGTGCCCGTACGGCTCAGGCTCCTGGAGGTATCCGGAACCGAGCACGTGCTCGTGGTGGTGGCGCATCACATTGCCGCAGACGGCTTCTCGATGGTGCCGCTCACCCGTGATGTCGTGACGGCCTACGCAGCGCGCAGTGACGGTCGAACTCCCGGCTGGGCGCCGCTCGAAGTGCAGTACGCCGACTTCTCCCTGTGGCAGAGGTCGGTTCTCGGCTCAGAAAACGACCCGGAATCACTGATCTCTGCGCAGGAAACCTTCTGGAAAACAACCCTGGCCGATCTCCCGGACCAGCTGGATCTGCCGTCGGACCGCAGACGTCCCGCAGTGGCGACCGGGCGCGGCGCCACGACACGCACGCTCGTCGACGGCGCGGTGCGCAGGCGGATCGAGAAGGTCGCGGCCGATCACAGCGCCACTCCGTTCATGGTCGTCCACGCGGCCCTGTCCGTACTTCTCGCCCGCCTGTCCGGCACGGACGACATACCCGTCGGAACCCCGGTCGCGGGCCGCGGCGAACAGGTACTCGACGACCTCGTCGGCATGTTCGTCAACACGCTGGTCCTGCGGACGAAGGTGCGCGCCGGCCAAGATTTTACCGATCTGCTCCGATCGGTACGACGCATCGATCTCGACGCGTTCGGTAGCGCCGACGTTCCGTTCGAACGGCTGGTGGAGGTGCTCGATCCTGCACGGTCCAGGTCGCGTCACCCGCTGTTCCAGGTACTGCTGGTGTTCCAGAACCTCGGCGACACGACTCTCGAACTCCCCGGCCTGACGGTGTCGGGTGTCGACTTCGACACCGCGGTGGCCAAGATGGACCTTCAGGTGACGGTGTCGGACCACGACAGCAACTCGGGTTCCGGCTGGGCACTCGACTTCACCTACGCCACCGACCTGTTCGACGCGAACACCGTGGACATCATGGCGAACCGATTGCTGACGGTATTGGACGCCGTCGGCACCGACCCGTCCTGCATGGTCGGCGATATCGAACTGGTCGAGCCGAGCGAACGCTCGCGGGTTCTGACGGAGTGGAACGACACCACCCACGACGTCGCCGACCGCCTTCTCCTCGACGCCTTCCATCGCACCGCGACGCGCACGCCCGAGTCGGTCGCCCTGACGTTCGAGGACGAGAGGCTTACCTACGGTGAATTCGCTTCGCGCGTAGCGCAGTTGGCCCGTGAGCTGATAAATCACGGGGTCGGGCCCGAACAACTCGTCGCGGTTGCGATGCGCCGATCGCTCGACATGCTCGTCGCGCTCTACGCTGTGATCGAAGCCGGCGGTGGCTACGTGCCGATCGATCCGGACCAGCCTGCCGACCGCAACACCTACATCCTCGACACGTCCGCCGCGTCCATCGTGCTCACCACCTCCCGCGACGATGTCGACGCCGGCGGAAGAGAAGTTCTGATTGTCGACACGCTCGACCTGTCGGGGTACGACAGGTCGCCGGTCGTCGACGCAGAGCGCACCCAGCCGCTC
>NZ_JBAWFH010000457.1:0-5396 GCF_049591685.1 Rhodococcus sp. (in: high G+C Gram-positive bacteria)
CATCCGGAAACCGCACGCCGCGCAATGGAAAAGATCGAGGTCGTCTACGAGGTACTCGAGCCGCTCACCGATGCTCGGCGCGCCGCACTCGATCCGACCTACCCAAAGGTGCAGGAACGCGGAGGAATTGCCCGTCATCAACCGGTCCGGGTGGGGAACGTGGCGGCAGCGAAGGCGTCGGCGCCCGTCATCGTCAGCAGTGACTTCTCGGTCGGAATCCAAGACCAGGCATTCCTCGGTCCTGAGTCGGGACTTGCCATTCCGGGCGAGGACGGCGGCGTTGATCTCTACGTCGCGACGCAGTGGATGCACAACGATCTCGAGCAGATCGGCCCGTGTCTCGGCCTGCCGAAGGAAAAAATCAGGATGACGCTCGCCGGAGTCGGCGGGGCGTTCGGCGGACGTGAGGATCTGTCGATGCAGATTCACGCCGCCATGCTTGCAATGTACACCGGCAAACCCGTCAAGATCGTCTACAACCGCTACGAGTCGTTCTTCGGTCACGTTCACCGTCATCCGGCGCAGATGCACTACGAGTACGGCGCCACCCGCGACGGAAAGCTGCTCTACGCAGACGTCGAAATCATCCTCGACGGCGGCGCTTACACATCCGCAACGTTGAACGTCGTCGGCAATGCGGCGTCGCTCGGAGTCGGACCGTACGTCATCCCGAACATCGAGATCGATGCCTACGGCGTGTACACGAACAACCCGCCCTGCGGTGCGATGCGCGGATTCGGCGCTGTACAGGCATGTTTCGCCTACGAATCCATGATGGACAAGCTCGCCGACGCCTGCGGACTGAGCCCGATCGAAATCCGCCGAATCAACGCGGTGAGCCAGGGTTCGATCCTCGCTACAGGTCAGGTGATCGAAGCGCCGGCTCCACTTGCCGACATGCTCGCCCGCGCCGAAGCGTTTCCGATGCCCGCCCCGCTGGATGCGTCGGACATTCGCAACCTGCCGGGCGGGGCGTCGCAAACGACACACGGCGAAGGCGTCGTCCGCGGCGTGGGATACGGAGTCGGTATCAAGAACATCTGCTTCTCCGAGAACTACGACGACTACTCGACGGCGCGCGTGCGGCTGGAAGTGATCGGCGGCGAAGCAACGGCACTCGTGCACACGGCTGCAGCCGAGGTGGGCCAAGGGCTGGTCACGCTGGAAGCGCAGATAGCCCGCACCGAACTGGGCGTGAGCAGGGTGGTCATCCACCCGGCGGACACCAAGGTCGGCAACGCAGGTTCGTCGTCGGCATCCCGGCAGTCGTACATGACGGGCGGCGCCGTCAAAACAGCGTGCGAGGCAGTCCGAGAGGCCGTGTTCGTTCTCGCCGGTCTGTACGTCGGCCGCGCAGTGAGCCACCTCAGCCTCGACGGCGGCAAAATCGTGTCGGAGTCCGACGGGGTGCTCGCCACCATCGAAGACGTACTGGGAGATCGCGTCGTCGAGCAGACCCGCGAGTACCATCATCGACCCACCACCGGCATGGATCCCGTCACCGGGCAGGGCGCGAGCCATACACAGCTCGCGCTGTGCGTTCACCGCGCCGTCGTCGACGTGGACGTCGAGCTCGGGCTGGTGAAGGTCGTCGAGTTGGCCGCCGTACAGGACGTCGGCAAAATCCTCAACCGGCTCTCTCTCGAAGGGCAGATCCACGGTGGTTCGGCTCAGGGGCTCGGCCTCGCCGTCATGGAGGAGATCGTCGTCGTGAACGGACTCGTCAAGAACCCGTCGTTCACCGATTACCTCATCCCCACCATCCTCGATATGCCGCCCATGAAGCTGGACATCCTCGAGAACGCAGATTCGCAGGCGCCGTACGGGTTACGCGGAGCAGGCGAACCACCCACATTGTCGTCGACGCCCGCCGTTGTGGCCGCGATCCGCGACGCCACCGGCCTGGCTCTCACCCGCGTACCCATCAGACCCGAACACATCGTAGGCAACTGAGCGAGATCTACATTCGACGAGACCGAACGACGCCCGTTTCACGCAGCGCACCGACTCGGTCGATCACGCCCCGGGAGGGCACCATGACACAACTCGATTCGGCCGGCACCCGCGAGCAGAAACCTCGCCTGTCTCGGCTCGACAAGTTCTTCTCGATTTCCCTCCGTGGTTCGTCCATCGGACGAGAAATACGCGGCGGTATCACGACATTCGTCGCCATGGCCTATCTGATCGTCCTCATACCGCTCATCATCGGAGACGCCACGGACGTCACCGGAGCCACGCTCGACCCCGCGCAGCTCTCGACGATGGTGGCGCTGTCCGCGGGCCTGAGCACAATACTGATGGGCGTGATCGGGAACGCACCGCTCGCCATGGCCGCCGGACTCGGCGTCACCCCAATCGTCGTCTTCCAAGCCGCGCCGTTCATGACGTGGCCGCAAGCAATGGGGCTGGTCGTCCTCGAAGGCGTCGTCATCGTGGTCTTCGCGTTGACCGGCGTCCGGCAACTCATCATGGACGCGATCCCGCTTGTGCTCAAACAGGCGATCGGCGTAGGAATTGGAGCGTTCATCGCGCTCATCGGTTTGGTCGACGCCGGATTCGTCGGGCACCACGAATCCGCCTCGACCGCAATCACTCTCGGGACGTTCGGGAAGCTCGCCGGGTGGCCGGTGTTCGTGTTCTGCGTCGGCCTGGTGGTGATGATCATGCTGTTCGTTCGGCGAGTACCCGGCGCGATGCTGATCGGCATCTTCGTCGCCACCAATCTCGCGATCGTGCTGAATGCGGTAATCGACATCGATCCCAAGTCCTGGGGCCCCGTGGTGCCCGAGGTACCCGATTCCATCGTCGCAACACCACAATTCGGCCTGATGTTCGACGTCGATCTGTTCGGCGGATTCGCCCGCGCCGGAGTCGTCACCGCCTCGGTGGTGCTGTTCACCCTGGTGCTCTCCGGGTTCTTCGACGCCATGGGCACCATCCTCGGCGTCGGTGAGGAGGCGGGGCTCGTCGACAAGCAGGGAAAGATGCCCGGGCTCAGTCGTATTCTGACCGTCGACGGTTTCGGAGCGATCATCGGTGGGGCAATCAACGGGTCCGCCAACACCGCCGTCGTCGAATCCGCGGCGGGCGTCACCGAGGGAGCGAGAACCGGTCTCGCCAGTGTCGTGACCGGTGGCATGTTGACCAGCCTGATCTTCTTCACCCCGCTGGCAGGGGTAGTTCCCGTCGGGGCGGCTGCGCCGGCGCTGGTACTCGTCGGTGCCCTGATGATGACGCACGTCCGCAAGATCGACTGGGCAGACACCGAAGTTGCGATCCCGGCATTCCTGACGATCGTGCTGATGCCGTTCACGTATTCGATCACCGTGGGTGTAGCAGCCGGCGTCATTTCGTACACCCTCGTGCGGATAGCCAAAGGCAAGCTGCGACAGACCCATTGGTTGCTGTACGTGATGTCGGCGATCTTCCTGATCTACTTCGCGCTGCACCCCATCGAAGAAGCACTCGGGATTTCCTGATGCACGACATCGTGTCCCGGCTCGAGCAATGGCATTCGGTCGGAATGCCGTATGCCCTCGCCACCGTTGTCTCCGTCTCCGGCAGCGCGCCTCGCCTGCCGGGGGCGGCGATGGCCGTCAGCGCCGACGGTGAGGCCGTGGGCAGTGTCTCCGGCGGCTGCGTCGAAAGCGCGGTGTACGAGCTGTGCCGTGATGTGCTCGCCGACGGGGAGTGCGTCCGCGCAAGCTTCGGATACAGCGACGACGACGCGTTCGCAGTCGGGCTGACGTGCGGCGGCGTGATCGAGGTGTTCGTGTCGATCGCCCCGCCGCACAGTGTGGTGCAGGCGGTTGCCGCGGGCGAGCCCGTGGTGACCGCACAGATTCTCGACGGCTCCGGGGCGATGCTTGTTCTCGGATCGCACGGCATCAGCGGCACCACAGGCTGTGCAGACGTCGATGCAGTGTTGGCTCACGAGGCGTCGGCCATGGCGGATTCGGGCAGTACAGGACTCCGCTCGGTGCGCTGCCGGCCCCACCTCGATGTGTTCGTCGCGTCCTATGCGCCGAAGCCGCGCTTGTTGATCTTCGGCGCAATCGATTACGCAGGTGCTCTCGCCCGGCTGGGCAAGTTCCTGGGCTACGTGGTGACCGTGTGCGACGCGAGGCCGGTGTTCGCCACCACGGCACGATTCCCCGATGCCGACGAGGTGATCGCCGAGTGGCCGCACAGGTATCTGGCCCGAACACAGACCGATTCGCACACGGTGGTGTGCGTCCTGACCCACGATGCCCGGTTCGACATATCGCTACTGGAGGTGGCGTTGCGGCTGCCCGTCGCTTTCGTAGGCGCCATGGGCTCGCGGCGCACGCACCTCGAGCGAATGCGTCGGCTTCGAGAGACAGGTCTGACGGAGGAGGAGTTGGCACGCCTTCGGTCGCCGATCGGACTGGACCTCGGTGCTCGAACGCCGGAGGAAACAGCCGTCTCCATCGCCGCGGAATTCGTCGCGGTCGGGCGCGGCGGAAGTGCGCTGCCTCTCGTCGAGTCGAGTGGGGCAATCCACCACGAAGTCGTTCCCGCGTACATGTCTTGATTGCACTCGAGCTTGACTGCACACAAATTGGGTCCAGAAGGCCGGATGTGGTTTCTGGACCCAATTTGTGTGCAGAAAGGAAGCCGGCCTACCGAACGAGCAGCTCCGCCGACGCGACGAACGTTCGACGCACGACACCTCGCAGGCCGAGCCGGTCGTAGGCGGACACGGCGTTCTTGTGGTGCAATTCGGCGACGTCGACGGTGAATTCCTGGTCCGGCGCGAAGGCGACCAGGTGGGCGACTGCACCGACAGCGATGCGTCCCCGATCGTGTAGTCCGATTTGATCGGCCGTGTTCGTTGCCATCCACCGCACCACGTCGCTCAGATCGAACCCTCGACGTTGCGCCTCGGTCCACACCGCGGCCAGCGATATCTGCAGCGAAGCGATCCCGCCCCAGGCGTCGCCGAAATCACCGGTGTCGAGCCGCTTGAGGTCGACGGTCGACGGGGAGTGATCGGTTACGACCGTGTCGATGATGCCGTCGGCAAGGCCCTGCCACAGCAGTTCTCGGTTGCCGGCCTCGCGGATGGGCGGGCAACACTTGAATTGCGTTGCCCCGGACGGGATTTGTTCGGCGTCGAAGCACAGGTAATGTGGGCACGTCTCGGCCGAGATGCGGACGCCGTCGCGTTTGGCGGCAGCAATTATCGGTATCGCGTCCGAACTCGACAGGTGCAGGATGTGTACGCGACATCCGGTGCGACGAGACAACTCGATCACCCGAGAGATCGCCACGTTCTCTGCAGCGCGCGGCCGAGACTGCAGGAACCGCGAGTACTGCGTCCCTTCGGCCTCCGGGGCAGCGGCGATGACCTGCGCATCCTCGGCGTGCACGAT
>NZ_JBAWFH010000458.1:0-3626 GCF_049591685.1 Rhodococcus sp. (in: high G+C Gram-positive bacteria)
ACCTCGGTAGCGCGACGGCGACGAGTTCCCCGGGTCGTACTCCTGCGCGAATCAGTCTGTCGGACAGCATGGCCGACCGTCGTTCCAGCTCGGCATAGGTCAGCGTCGTGGCACCGTCGATGACGGCGATGTTCTCGGGCCACGTCGACGCGGCGCTGCGGAACAACTCGGCGAGCGTGTATTGCTCGCCTGCACCGTCTCGGTGTGCGACCGCCGCGACGTCGGCTTGCCGGAACGGGGCGCTGCCCAACTCGATGTCGGGGTGCTCGGCGACCAGCGACAGCACGCTGCTCAGCCGTTCGGCCAGCCCGGCGACCACCGACCGCGAGAACCGGGACGACGAATAAGCGAGGCGCCCGGCCAAGCCGTCGGAGGTGTCCTCGACGACGAATTCCAGGTCGAACTGGGTGGCGTCGATGTCGATGCGCCGCGGCGCCGCTGTCTCTGCGCCGAGGTCGAATGTCGGTGACGCGACCTCGCCGACCGCGAGCAGCACCTGGAACAGCGGGTGGCTGTCGACCGCACGGGCGGGTTGCACGGCTTCGACAACCCACTCGAACGGCACGTCGGAGTGCGCGAACGCGTCGAGGTCACGGCCCGCCACCTCGGTCACGAACTGCTCGAACGTCGTCGACTGCGTCACCTCGGTGCGCAGCACTACGGTGCCGACGAACATGCCGACGAGGTCGTCGAGCACCGGGTCGGAGCGGCCCGACACCGGTGTGCCGACGGCGATGTCCTCGGTGCCGCTGGCCTCGGCGAGCACAGCGGCGAGTGCTGCGTGGACGACGACGAACACCGTCGCGCCGACGCGGTGTGCCAACGACCGCAACTGCTCCAACGTGTCGGCGTCGACGCCGAACTCGATGGGTGACCGGTCGGCGTCAGGGTTCGGGGTGCCGGTCGGCAGGTCGAGGTAGTCGGGCATGCCGGCGAGGGTGCGGCGCCAATAGTCGAGCTGATCGTCGGCGACGGCGCGGAGCACGTCCTGCTGCCACAGGCGGTAGTCGGCGTAATCGATTGTCAGCGGCTCGAACTCGGGCACCTGACCCGCGATCCGTGCGGTGAGCGCCGTGCCGACGTCACGCGCGAGCGGCGCCACCGACAGACCGTCGACGGCGATGTGGTGGGCCACCACGGTCAACACCGCCCCGTCCGCGGTGTGGGAAAGCGCCAGGCGCACCGGCGGTTCCACCGTCAGATCGAATCCGTCGACGGGCATCTTGCTCGCATCGGCGTGGCGGTCGTCCAGCGAGGAGACCACCGTCTCGGCGTCGAGAAGCGTCGTCACCGGGCCGTCGGCGGTGGACGGGTACACGGTCCGCAGCGGGATGTGCCGATCGACCACGTCGACGATCGCCGCGCGCAGCACGTCGTGGTCCACCTCTGCGGGAAGCGGAAGTTCGAAGGCGATGTTGTAGGCGGCCGAGGTGGGGTCGTACCTGTTCTGCAACCAGATTCGACGCTCCGCCGGAGCGAGCCCGGCGAACTCGCGGGCCCCCAACGCCTGCACTGCAGGTCGGTGCACGAGCGCGGGGAGCGCTGTGTGGTCGCCAGACAGTGCGTCGATCGCCGACGCCAGCAGGCGCGCGGTCGGCGCCTCGAACAGTGTCCTCACCGGAACCCGCGATCCAAGTGCGGCGCCGATCCGGGTTGCCGCGCGGGTGGCAGTCAGCGAATCACCGCCCAGGACGAAGAAATTGGCGTCGACGGACGCCTCTGCGACACCGAGCGTGTCGGCAAGGATACCGAGGATGACGTCCTCCGCAAGCGACCGCGGCACCGCAGACTCGACGGCCGGAGACGGCGAGGGAAGGGCCGACGCGTCGACCTTGCCGTTCGCGGTGACGGGGATCCTGTCGACGGGGACAATCGCAGCGGGAACCATTGTCAGCGGAAGCCGTTCGAGCAGCCACCGGGTGGCGTCCTGCTCGTCGAGCCCCACCACCCAGGCGACGATCCGGCTCTCGCGCATCGCTGCGACGGCGCCGCGCACGTCGGGGTGTGCGAGCAGCGCAGCCTCGATTTCACCGAGTTCGACGCGTACCCCGCGGATCTGGACCTGCGAGTCGATGCGGCCGCGGTAGTCGAGTTCCCCACCCGCGCCGAGGCGAACGAGGTCTCCCGTGCGGTAGAGACGCGTACCGCCGGGCGCTGCGACGAAGCGTTCGGCGGTCAGCGCGGCCCTGTCCCCGTAGCCGCGCGCAAGGCCGGAACCACCGAGATACAGCTCGCCGACGCCGCCCACCGGCACCGGCTGCAGGCGCCGATCCAGGACGACGGCCGCGACGTGCGCGAGTGGACGGCCGATGGTGACGGGATTCCCCGCGCGCAGGGGATCGGTCAACGTCGCCACGACGGTCGCCTCCGACGGACCGTACGCATTGAGCATCCGACGTGAACTAGCAGCGACCCTGGGTCGCTCCGCAGGCTCCGCTCCTGCCGCCCATGCACGGACCACTTCGCCGCCGAGCACGTCCCCGCCTACCGCGACGGTGGTGATCGAGTCGACGGGAGGGACCGTCGCCAGGACGGCCGGCGTCGAAAGGTAGTGTGTGACGCCGTGTTCGGTGAGGAACTGCGCCATCTCGTCACCGTCGACGAGGTCGGCGGGTGCGACCACCATGGTCGCGCCCGCACCGAACGCCAGCACGAGCTCGAGGACAGCGGCGTCGAAGTTGACCGAATACCCGTGCAGCACGCGCGATTGACGGGTGGTCCCGTACCGCGGGATCACCTCCTGCGCAAGCGCATACACGGCAGCGTGGGTGACGGTGACAGGCTTGGGGGTGCCGGTCGATCCGGATGTGTGGATGACGTAGGCGGGGTGCTCCGGCCGCAGGGGAGCCAGGCGGTCGGCGTCGGTGACCGGCCCGTCGCTGTAGTGGCCGGACTCGACTAGCCACTCCACGCCGGTCTCGCTGCCGCCCAGCCCGATCCGGATACCCTTCAGCATCTGTTCGCGGCGAGCGGACGGATACCGCGGGTCGACGGGGACGAACGCCGCGCCGGCTTTCGCGACAGCCCACAGCGCGACTATGTACTCCGCGGACCGTTCCATCGACAGCGCGACGAGTGTCTCCGGTCCGGCACCGTGGGCGATGAGCGCGCGGGCGAGGCTGTTCGTCCGACGGTCGAGCTCGTCGTAGGTGATGCTGACGGCGCCGTCGAGCGCGAGGTCCCCCATTCGGAAGATGTCGTTGAGGGTGCCCAGTGGTGCGGCATCGACCCTTTCGACCGGGGGACCAATTGCAAGGTCGCCGACCACCACTCCCGGCTCCCCCGCCACGGCGTGGAGGACGGTCATCAGGGTGTCCGCGAACCGCTCGACGGTCTCCCGGTCGTACAGGTCGACGGCGTATTCGATCTGCCCCGAGATGCCGGACGGTGTCTCGGTGAGGACAAGGTTGAGGTCGAACTCGGAGGTATGTGTTTCCACCGGCACCACGGAAACGGGAAGGTCGTCCACCGATTGGTGCGGTGCATTGTCGAAGGCGAGCATCACCTGGAACAGTGGGTGGCGGTCGAGCGCGCGGTCGGTGGCGAGGGCGTCGACGATCCGCTCGAACGGCAGCTCCGCGTGCGCAAACGCGTCGAGGTCCGTATGCCGAACGGTGGCAACGAGT
>NZ_JBAWFH010000459.1:0-2296 GCF_049591685.1 Rhodococcus sp. (in: high G+C Gram-positive bacteria)
GAGTCCACGATTCCGTGGGTCTCGGAGCGTCCGCGAGGGCGGCCAACGTGGCCGGCAACATCGAGCTCGTTCGGCCGCGTCCATCTCGTCGGGCGCGCGGCGGTGGGGTGGACCCAGAGCCGGTCGATCGTACCGTCCTGCTCGTCGACGACGTACTGACCACCGGAGCGACCGTCAGTGAATCCGTAAGCGTGCTAAGGGATTCGGGGGTGAGAGTCGACGGCGTGCTGGTGGTCGCGACGGTGTGAGCAGCGGTGCGTCGACACGCCGCCGCAGCGAATTCAGGTGAACGGTGGCACACGAGCGCATGACGGACTAACGTCGCAATCAAGCCCTTCGAGGTACGACAGCAGGGTGATGCGACTTCTCGTGAGTGGAGGTGATGCGGCTGCACATGGTGCCGATTGGTTCCCCACTCGGCATGAGCAACTTGCCACGTCGCACCGGCGGCGCGGCCGATATCGGGAGGTACGCGTGACGACCCCTTCACAAGCTTCGGTTTTCTTCGACGAGAAGCCTTCGGACGAGTCCACCAAGACCCATGCCGACGTTGTGGTCAAAGGCCGCAACGTCGAGATCCCAGACCACTTCCGGATATACGTATCCGAGAAACTCGCCAGGCTGGAACGATTCGATCCTTCGATCTATCTGTTCGACGTCGAACTCATGCACGAACGAAACCGCCGACAAGCCAAGGCCTGTCAGCGAGTGGAGATCACCGCCAAGGGCAAGGGGCCAGTGGTCCGCGCCGAGGCATGCGCCGACAGTTTCTATGCCGCGCTCGAGTCGGTGACCTCCAAGCTCGAGAGTCGCCTCAGACGCACCAAGGATCGCCGCAAGGTCCACTACGGTGAAAAGACCCCGGTGTCGGTAGCGGAAGCGACAGCCGAACTGGCCGAGGACGACAGTCTGGCCCTCGACCCGGATACCAAACTCGACACCTTCGAGGACGAAGCCACCGGTCCAGGACAGATCGTCCGGACGAAGGTGCACTCCGCAGCCCCGATGAGCGTGGACGACGCGCTCTACGAGATGGAACTCGTCGGTCACGACTTCTTCCTCTTCCACGACAGCGCGACCGACCGTCCGTCCGTCGTCTACAGGCGCCATGCCTTCGACTACGGCTTGATCAGACTGACCTGACCAACTCCTCCTTACGCAACAGGCCTGATCCGGGAAAAATCCCAGGTCAGGCCTGTTGCGGTGCGGTGGGCTTACTGCGCGTTCCGGCGCAGCGCCTACCATGGACCCGTCGGGTCGGCTTCTGACGCTCTTCGTGCGTCCCAGATGTCGTGTCCGTCGAGAGTGCTGCTATTGAGAACCGATCTCCTTAACCGAGAAAAAGAGGACGAAAAAGCCCGTGCCTTCGCTGTCGTTTTCCAAGCTGCTCCGTGTTGGCGAAGGTCGCATGGTCAAGCGGCTGAAGAACATCGCCGACCATGTGTCCACCCTGTCGCCGGACGTCGAGAGCTTGTCCGACGACGCGCTCAGGGCCAAGACCGCAGAGTTCAAGGAGCGCTACGCCAAGGGAGAGGCGCTCGACGAGCTTCTGCCGGAGGCGTTCGCCGTCGCACGCGAGGCATCCTGGCGCGTTCTTTCCCAGCGTCACTTCGATGTGCAGGTGATGGGCGGTGCAGCACTGCACTTCGGCAACATCGCGGAGATGAAGACGGGTGAGGGCAAGACGCTCACCTGTGTACTCCCGGCCTACCTCAACGCACTGTCCGGTGACGGCGTCCACGTGGTCACCGTCAACGATTACCTGGCCAAGCGCGACTCGGAGTGGATGGGCCGTGTCCACCGGTTCCTCGGCCTCGAGGTCGACGTCATTCTTTCGGGGATGACTCCCACCGAGCGTCGCGCGGCATACGCGGCGGACATCACGTACGGAACCAACAACGAGTTCGGCTTCGACTACCTCCGCGACAACATGACGCATTCGCTCGACGATCTGGTGCAGCGCGGGCACAACTTCGCGGTCGTCGACGAGGTCGATTCCATTCTTATCGACGAAGCGCGGACCCCACTCATCATCTCCGGCCCCGCCGACGCGTCGTCCAAGTGGTACGGCGAGTTCGCGCGGATCGTGCCGATGATGAAGAACGAGGTCCACTACGAGGTCGACATCCGCAAGCGCACCATCGGCGTGCACGAGAAGGGTGTCGAATTCGTCGAGGACCAGCTCGGCATCGAGAACCTGTACGAGGCGGCGAACTCGCCCCTGGTCAGCTACCTGAACAACGCCGTCAAGGCCAAGGAGCTGTTCCTGCGCGACAAGGACTACATCGTCCGCGAC
>NZ_JBAWFH010000460.1:0-1993 GCF_049591685.1 Rhodococcus sp. (in: high G+C Gram-positive bacteria)
GACTGACCATCATCGACGTTGCCGATGACGCTACTGCTCGGATGTGGGCGGGCCGCATCGCCGAGGCGTGCGGGTGGCCGCAGGAGGTTCGGCAGCTCTGGTAGGCCACGCTCATCATGATAGGCGCAGGGATACTGCCGAGGTACACGCACCGGGCCCCACTTACGCGGTTGATTGGATCAACCAGGAGCCTGTTGAGTTTTGGGGCAGCGCTGCCCGGGTCGGGCTTTCGCCCGTCAGGTGGGGGGTCTGGTGCTCGCGTGGATCTTCAGCAGGTTGGTGACGGCTGCGGCTAGGTGGAGCTCGGAGGTGGCGGCGGGGAGTCCTCGTCGGGAGAAGGTGCGGAGTCCGACTTGGTCCTTGAGGTGGGCGATGACCGTTTCGACGGTGGCCGATCTTCGTTTGTAGGTCGTGGCGTTCTCGGGGTTGCGTAGCTGGTGTCGCATCGCGTCTTCGGGGCTCGCATCGGGTGGTGGTGGCCCGTGGGTTGGGTCCTTGGCCGCCTCGGCGATGGTGTGCTTCTTGCCCGGTGCGATGAGCCGTTCGGGCCCGTCGGCAGTGAGGTTCTGCGTGGTGAAGTAGCCGGCATCGGCCAGAGCGGTCCCGATGGTGGCCCCGATGGCGGCCGCGGACGTGGATGCTGCGGTGAGGGTCGGGATGAAGCAGTGCTTGTCGTTGGCGTCTTGTGAGAGGTGGACTCCGAGGATGAAGTGGTCGTCGGTGACTGCGACCTGAGCGTTGTAGCCCTGGACGGAGCCACCACCAGAGCCCTCGGTCATCAGTCGGCTGTCGGGGTCGGTGACGTTCACGGTGCGCCCGGCGCTACCGCGCTGACGTGCGTATCGCTCAAGGCAGTCGCGCTTGCGCTGGGAGGTGCCGCGCTCGTCGATAGCTCCAGCTGCAGCCTTGGCCTGTGCGAGGGTCAGGGACTTGGTAGCAGCGATGAGCAGCCTGCGTGCCTCGCTGCGATGACGCGAGGCCTGCTTGCCTGTAACTCCCTCGAGAGAGGTGATCAGTCGGGTTGCGCGGTCCAAGCGCGCTTGGTGGTAGCGGACTAGATCCACGCCTGCCGGGGGCACACCTCCGATCGGCTCGCCGGCCTCAGTGCGAGCCAGAAACTCATCGGCCCGGATCCTGTCGGCCGCATCGGCTTCGTGGTGTTGGCCGTCTTGGCGGGCAAGTTCTTCGAGTGCCTTCTTGATGTTCGCCGCACGCCCGGAGTGATCAGCAAAACCGGGCGGAAGATCTTCATCGTCTCCGGACCCAGCAGCGGCTGCGGCGTCTTCGCCAGCATCGGTCGTGACGGCCTGGGCCACGATGTCATCGGCGATCCTCTTGGCCTGCTCACGCACGTGATCGGGGCTGCGGTTCGCGCCTCTGGCCGCGTTCGCGGCGATCTTCGTGCCATCAATCGACACGATCCCGACCTTGACCATCCCCGCGGTCGCACACAACCGCAGGACCTGGGCGAACAGGTCCGCAAAGGCTTCCTGGTTGTCGGCACGAAACCGCGCGATCGTGGTGTGGTCAGGTGTGTCTTGGCCGCACAGGACACGAAACGCGACGTGATCACCGCACAGCCGCTCGATGCGTCGCGATGACCGGACGCCGGTCGCGTAGGCGTAGAGCAACAGTCCGAGGAGCATGTCAGGATCGAAGCCCTGACGGCCCCGTCCACCCCGACGCGAGCGGGCATGGAAGGCCTCAGTGTCGAACTGTTCGACGACATCGATGATGAACCACACCAGATGGTCCTGCGGCAACCAGTCAGCCATGTTCGGCGGGAGCAGGAACTCCTGATCACGCACCACCGGACGATACGAACGAGCCATGTGCGCATCATTTCGTGTTCGGCGCTCCCCACAGCGCACCGGAGACGGCGTTTTCGCAACAGCCTCCAGGTTGATCCGATCAACCGCACAATCGGCCACCGCGACATTCTGGGCCGGATGACCCACGCTCGATGCTGTCGGCTCAGCAGCAGCGCTCGAGC
>NZ_JBAWFH010000461.1:0-3632 GCF_049591685.1 Rhodococcus sp. (in: high G+C Gram-positive bacteria)
AAATAACTCCAGATCTGCTTGTCCTCGTGGCCGGGGAGGAGGATGACCTCGGCCCGTTCGGTGGCGCGTCCGGCGCGGCCTACCTGCTGGTAGTACGAAATCGGTGACGAGGGCGCCCCCATGTGCACGACGAATCCGAGGTCGGGCTTGTCGAACCCCATGCCCAGTGCGGAAGTGGCGACCAGGGCTTTGACGTCGTTGTTCAACAGGTCCTGTTCGAGCGATTCACGTTCGGCGGTGTCGGTTTGACCGGTGTATGCGGCGACGGCGAGGCCCTGATCGGTGAGGAGGCTGGCAAGGTCGCTCGCCGCCGAGACCGTGAGCGTGTAGATGATGCCCGACCCCGGCAGCTCTCGCAGGTGCGATGCCAACCAGGCAGCTCGCTCGGTGCTGTTCTCGATGCGTACGACAGACAGGTGCAGCGATTCGCGCTCGAGCCCCCCGCGCAACACGAGGGTGTCGCCGCCGCCGACGCCCAGCTGAGCTGCGACGTCCGCCACCACTCGGTCGTTGGCCGTCGCCGTCGTCGCGAGCACCGGAATGCCGTCGCGCAGCTCGGACACCAAGGTCCTGATGCGTCGGTAGTCGGGCCGGAAGTCGTGGCCCCAATCCGACACGCAATGCGCTTCGTCCACCACCACGAGGCCTGCGTCGCTCGCAAGCGAGGGCAGGACCTGATCGCGGAAGTCCGGATTGTTCAGTCGTTCCGGACTGACCAGCAACACGTCCAGGCGACCCGCCGCGACGTCGGCGTGCACGTCCTCCCACTCGGTCATGTTGCCGGAGTTGATGGTGGCCGCACGCACGCCTGCCCGTTCGGCAGCCGCGACCTGGTTGCGCATCAGCGCCAACAGGGGAGAGACGATGACCGTCGGCCCCAGGCCCTGTTCGCGGAGCAGCTTTGCAGCGATGAAATAGACGGCGGACTTTCCCCAGCCGGTTCGCTGCACCACAAGGGCGCGACGCCGGTGTACGACGAGAGCTTCGATGGCCACCCACTGGTCGTCGCGCAAGCGTGCTTCCGGGCCCGCGAGCTGGGCGAGTAGGCGTTCGGCGTCGGCGCGCAGGTCGGTCGTCGAATCTGTCGAAGTCATCGCCCCATCGTGCCGCATGCCTCCGACATGTGTGCCGGGTCGTCGACGTGAATACTGTTGACCGACGCAGCTGAGGAGGTGGCATGGTCGACGGCCCCGAATCCGGCCGTGAGAACGGCGGAGGGGTAGCCCGCCCGGCGAAGCGCTTTCGGCTTCCGCTGGCTGCACTGACCGCCGTCTTCGTCGGCGGAACGTGTGGAACCCTTGCGCGCTACGGCGTCGAAGTCGCTCTCCCTCACACCGATACCGGCTGGCCTGTCGGTACCTTCGCCGTCAACGTAGTCGGGGCATTCGTGCTCGGTCTGTTGCTGGAGAATCTTGCAGCGCGTGGTAGGGAAGGCGCTGCGCAGCAGCAGATTAGGCTGCTGTTGGGGACGGGATTCTGTGGCGCCTTCACCACCTACAGCACGTTCGCGCTCGAAACGGTGACGCTGACGCGGCACTCCCAATGGCCCACCGCTCTCGCGTATGCGCTGACGACTGTAGTTCTGGGAATCGCGGCCGCGCGGGCCGGAATCGCGTTGGGTGCGGCCAGGCGGGTTCGATGATCGGCGTACTTCTTGCTGTTGCGGGTGCGCTTGGGGCAGTTCTGAGGTACGTGGTCGACTCCTACGTCAAGTTCAGGTTCCCGCGTTCGGCACTTCCGTGGGCCACCATCGGCATCAACATCAGTGGATCTGCGCTCCTCGGCGTCCTCGCCGGCCTCGCCCTCGCTCGCGACGGCGTCACCGACCTCGAGACCATAGTGGGAACCGGTTTCTGCGGCGGCTACACGACGTTCGGCACCGCAAGCGTCGAGACGGTGCGACTGGCGCAGTCGGGTAACGCGACACGCGCCGCGTCGTACGCGCTGTTCACACTCGTGTTGTCGGTCGGCGCATGCGCCGCAGGCTTCGCCGTCGCCACCCTGGTGTGATTCCTCGGCCGTGTGCCCCCGTCGACGCTCACCAACTCACCGGCTCACCGGCTCACCGGCTCACCGGCGCTCGGTGGCGATGTCGAGAAAGTCGCGCCCCGGCCCGCGCAGCGGTCGGTCGCCGTCCCAGATTGCCCGCAGCCGGCGCGGCATCGTCAACCCGTCGACGCCGATGCGGACGAGTCTGCCGTCCCGTAATTCAGCGGCCACGGCGAGCGACGACAACACCGTCGGTGCATTCGCCGTCACGACCGCCGATTTGATTGCGGTGACCGAGTTCAGCTCCAGCAGCGGCGGTACCGAGGGATGGACGGTGTTCTCGTACGTCGTCCGAGTTCCCGATCCGGGTTCGCGCTGAACTAGGGGAGTGCGCGCCAATTCCGACACCGCTACCGAACCCGTTCGCGCCCAATCGTGTTCGGGCCCGGTGACCACGACGAGCTCATCGGCTGCGAGGACGACCGCTCCGAGACCAGCTGGGATGTCGGGGCCCTCGACGAAACCGATATCCGCCCTACCGGTCGAAACCTGCTCTGCCACTTCCGCGGAGTTCATCAGGCGGGTGCGAGTGCGGACATCGGGGTGGCGCGTGCGCATCAGGACGATCCAGTCGGGAATCAAGTGCTCGGCGATCGTCATCGACGCGGCAACCGTCAGGTGAGCGTTGTCGGCCGCCAGGAGAGACTGCACGCCCGTCGCGAAGGAGTCGGCGGCAGCCAGCACGCTCTCCGCCCATTCGAGAACGGCGACACCCTCCGGAGTGAGGGCAACACCGCCGCTGGTCCGCTGGAACACGCGTAGCCCGATGTCACGCTCGGCGGCGCGTACCCGGGCGCTGACAGCTTGCTGGCTGAGCCCGTGTTCGCGGCCCGCAGCGCTCATGCTTCCCAACCGGGCCACGGACACCACGACATCCAACGCGGCGAGATCGGGCACCCGGGGCGACAGTGTCATGCCGACGAGTGTCCCAGTAGCGCTTCGATGTCGAGCCGAGTGCCCGACGACGTGCCCCCACCGCGTCGCGTAGCGGCGAAAGCCCCTGCCGCGCAAGCCCACCGTATCGCCCGTTCGGGCCCGGCGAACCACTGCTCTACCAGTGCCCCTGCGAACGCGTCGCCTGCGCCCGTCGTGTCCACCGCATCGACCGTGGGCGCCGGTGCGTCGAACGACAGGCCGGGCCCGGTGTACGTTGCGCCGGACGAACCGAGCGTCCTCACGACGTGATCGACGCGGCCGAGCACGTCAGCGCCGAGGGCACTCGCTTCGGCGTCGTTGACGATGACGATGTCGACGACCTCGACGAGTGCGTCGGGGAGGGTCTGCACGGGCGACGGATTGAGCACGACGAGCGTTCCGTTCGCCCGTGCGTGCGTCGCCCCTGCGACAACGGCCGCCATCGGAATTTCCAACTGACACAGCAGAACATCTGCATCTGCGATGGTCTGCAACTCGGCCTCGGTCAAGTCGACCACAGCCGAGTTCGCCCCGGGTACGACGACGATGGAGTTCTCACCTCGCGTATCGACGGTGATGGCGGCGATCCCGCTCGGGCCCACCGAGCGCCGGGTCAGTGCGACATCGACACCGGCGTCGGAGAGGCTACCCAGCAGCTCGTCCGCGAA
>NZ_JBAWFH010000462.1:0-2088 GCF_049591685.1 Rhodococcus sp. (in: high G+C Gram-positive bacteria)
CACCTTGTTCGACGGCCGTTCCGGCGAGCCGTTCCCGTACCCGGTGTCGGTGGGCTACATGTACATCATCAAGCTGCACCACTTGGTCGACGACAAGATCCACGCTCGTTCGACCGGGCCGTACTCGATGATCACGCAGCAGCCCCTCGGTGGTAAGGCTCAGTTCGGTGGACAGCGCTTCGGTGAGATGGAGTGCTGGGCCATGCAGGCGTACGGCGCTGCCTACACGCTGCAGGAACTCCTCACCATCAAGTCGGACGACGTCGTCGGCCGCGTGAAGGTGTACGAGGCCATCGTCAAGGGCGAGAACATCCCGGAGCCCGGTATCCCCGAGTCCTTCAAGGTGCTCCTCAAGGAGCTCCAGTCGCTGTGCCTCAACGTGGAGGTGCTGTCCTCGGACGGCGCAGCCATCACGATGGCCGACGGTGACGACGAAGACCTCGAGCGTGCCGCAGCCAACCTGGGAATCAACCTCTCCCGCAACGAAGCCGCGACCGTCGACGATCTCGCTCAGTAGTTCTGTGGTCTGCCGGATCCGCCCAGTGCGGGTCCGGCAGGCGTCTTTCTCATTTGCTCTTCCAGCACAACACCCATAACGGGGAAAGGAAGTTACGTGCTCGACGTCAACTTCTTCGATGAACTCCGCATTGGCCTCGCCACTGCGGACGACATCCGTCAGTGGTCCTACGGCGAGGTCAAGAAGCCGGAAACCATCAACTACCGCACGCTCAAGCCCGAGAAGGACGGCCTCTTCTGCGAGAAGATCTTCGGCCCCACCCGGGACTGGGAGTGCTACTGCGGTAAGTACAAGCGCGTTCGCTTCAAGGGCATCATCTGCGAGCGTTGCGGCGTCGAGGTCACTCGCGCCAAGGTTCGTCGTGAGCGCATGGGGCACATCGAACTGGCCGCACCCGTCACGCACATCTGGTACTTCAAGGGCGTCCCGTCGCGCCTCGGTTACCTGCTCGACCTGGCTCCGAAGGATCTCGAGAAGATCATCTACTTCGCTGCCTACGTCATCACCACGGTCGACGACGAGCTCCGTCACAACGAGCTCTCGACGCTCGAGGCCGAGATGGAGGTCGAGAAGAAGTCCGTCGCAGATCAGCGCGACGCCGACCTCGAGGCCCGCGCTCAGAAGCTCGAAGCGGACATCGCCGAGCTCGAAGCCGAGGGTGCCAAGTCCGACGTGCGTCGCAAGGTCAAGGACGGCGGCGAGCGCGAGATGCGTCAGCTCCGTGACCGTTCGCAGCGTGAGCTGGATCGTCTCGAAGAGATCTGGACCACGTTCACCAAGCTGTCTCCGAAGCAGCTCATCGTGGACGAGCTCATCTACCGCGAGCTCATCGACCGCTACGGCGAGTACTTCACCGGCGCCATGGGTGCCGAGTCGATCCAGAAGCTCATGCAGACCTTCGACGTCGACGCCGAGGCCGAGAACCTGCGCGAGACCATTCGCAGCGGCAAGGGCCAGAAGAAGCTTCGCGCACTGAAGCGTCTGAAGGTCGTCGCGGCGTTTCAGGCCGGCCGGAACTCGCCCATGGGCATGGTTCTCGACGCCGTCCCGGTCATCCCGCCGGAGCTCCGTCCGATGGTGCAGCTCGACGGTGGACGTTTCGCGACGTCCGACCTCAACGATCTGTACCGCCGCGTCATCAACCGCAACAACCGCCTCAAGCGTCTGATCGATCTCGGTGCTCCCGAGATCATCGTCAACAACGAGAAGCGGATGCTGCAGGAGTCGGTCGACGCTCTCTTCGACAACGGTCGTCGTGGACGTCCGGTCACCGGACCGGGCAACCGTCCGCTGAAGTCGTTGTCCGACTTGCTCAAGGGCAAGCAGGGTCGCTTCCGTCAGAACCTCCTCGGTAAGCGCGTCGACTACTCGGGCCGTTCGGTCATCGTCGTCGGCCCGCAGCTCAAGTTGCACCAGTGTGGTCTGCCCAAGCTGATGGCGCTCGAGCTGTTCAAGCCGTTCGTGATGAAGCGTCTGGTCGATCTCAACCACGCGCAGAACATCAAGTCCGCCAAGCGCATGGTGGAGCGTCAGCGTCCGCAGGTGTGGGACGTTCTCGAAGAGGTCATCGC
>NZ_JBAWFH010000463.1:0-3645 GCF_049591685.1 Rhodococcus sp. (in: high G+C Gram-positive bacteria)
GTCCTCGACGTCGTCGTCGAGTTTGTGACCGCCTGCCGCGAAAATCTTGATTCCGTTGTCCGGCATGGGATTGTGCGATGCAGAAATCATGATGCCGAGCGCAGCCCCGTACTCTGCCGTCAGAAAAGCGACCGCGGGGGTGGGGAGTACACCGACGTCGACGACGTCGACTCCCGATGCAGTGAGGCCGGCCGTTACCGCTGCGGCCAACATCTCACCGCTGGCACGCGGATCGCGGCCCACGACGGCGACGGGACGCGTGGACCCGCGCGTCGATGCGAGGACGTGGGCCGCAGCCTTGGCCACCTTCAGCGCCAGTTCGGGGGTCAGCAAGCCGTTGGCCAACCCTCGTACACCGTCGGTACCGAACAGTCGAGTCATGCGGACCCGTCCCCCTTCGCCGGAACACAGCAATAGTCGAGTACGAAATGCCGCGAGGGCAGGCATCCGATATTGCATCGGCGCCTGCCCTCGCGGGTAGAGATGATCGACAGCGTCAGCGCTTGGAGTACTGCGACGCCTTACGGGCCTTCTTCAGGCCGTACTTCTTACGCTCGACCGCACGCGCATCACGGGTGAGGAAGCCTGCAGCCTTGAGCGGCGGGCGGTCATCCGGTGTGACCTCGATGAGGGCGCGCGAGATGGCGAGACGTAGAGCGCCTGCCTGGCCGGACGGTCCGCCGCCGTGCAGCAGAGCAATGACATCGAAGGACTCTGCGCGATCGACGAGCACCAGGGGAGCCTTGATGAGCTGCTGGTGAACCTTGTTCGGGAAGTAGTCCTCGAGGCTGCGACCGTTGAGCTTGAAGCCGCCGGTGCCCGGTGAGAACCGAACACGCGCAACAGCTTCCTTACGGCGTCCCACGGTCTGCACGGGGCGATCGAACAGGATCGGAGCCGGCGCGGCGGCTGCGGCCTCGATCTCTTCGGTGACCTCGGGCTCTTCGACGGACACGAACTCGTCCGCAGCGATCTCGACGATCTCTTCCGGGCTTTCCTGCGACGTCACGTCATTTCCCTCCGGCGCCGTCACTGGGACACCTGCTTGATTTCGAACGGAACGGGCTGCTGAGCGGCGTGCGGGTGGTTCGGTCCCGCGTACACCTTGAGCTTGCCCGCGATGGCATTACCGAGCTTGTTCTTGGGGATCATGCCCTTGACGGCCTTCTCCACAAGACGATCGGGGTTGCTCTCGAGCACCTGTCGGGTCGAACGCGACTTCAGACCGCCCGGGTGGCCGGAGTGGTGGTGGTGAAACTTGCCGTCGAGCTTGTTGCCACTGATGGCAACTTTCTCGGCGTTGATGATGACGACGAAGTCGCCACCGTCGACGTTGGGTGCGTAGGTCGGCTTGTGCTTGCCGCGGAGCAGAGTCGCGGCTTGGACGGCGAGGCGTCCGAGCACGACGTCCGTCGCGTCGATCACATGCCAAGTCCGGGTGGTGTCCCCGGCCTTGGGGCTGTATGTAGACACAGAAATTCCTGTCTTCATGATGTCGCTGCTGGCCAAAACGTGTCGATGACCTCGGCGGCCAGTTGAGACCCGAGTTCAGGAGCCACCACGCATCGAGATACGTGGCGAGCTCATACACGCCAACGAGCGACGATACCGGTAAGCACTCCCCCGGGTCAAAACGCCCACGCTGGACTCACCGGACCCGTACGCAGGCGATGCAGCGACGTGCTGCAGGCAGGGCATCCAATCGTGCATCGGCGATGGGTTTGCCGCAACGCTCGCACCGTCCGTAGGTGCCTGCGACCACCCGCCCCGCCGCCTCGTCCAGCTCGCGTAGCTCGTCCTCGGCGTCACGCGCCAGCGACAGCACCGTTGCACGCTCGAAGGCGATGGTCGACCCTTCCGGATCGTGCTCGTCGTCGTCGGTCGACCACTGCGAGCCGTCGACGATGGCCTGGAACTGCGCCCGCAACGACCCGAGGCGCGCGGCGACCACCGTCCTGGCCTCGTCGATGCGTGCGCGGTCGCTGTTCATGCACCTCAGTGAACTACGAGGCCCCTCTCACCGCAGCAGCGGGCCCCGGCGTCGACGACGCCGGGGCCTTGCAAGAACTTCGAGGCTCGTCAGGAAAAGCGCGACCTGTTGATGGCTTCCTGTTCCTGCATCCGCTGGTTGCCGGATGTCACCGAACCGATCAGCGACTGGAGAACGCCGTTCAGCTCTGCCTGCGCTGCGTTCCACTCGGCCTGCTTGACCTGGTACGCGTCGGAGTCGGCACCCTGCCAGGTCGCGACCAGCGGTTGGATCGACGACTTGACCTCGTCGAGCCTTTCGTTCAGAGATCCCCACTTCGTGGTCATGCCGCCGGCGAGGTCGCCGATCGCACCGAAGTTGTATTTGATTTCGCCACTCGTCATCATCGGTCCTTTACGTTCGTTGGATCGGCCGGAGCCGAGTCTTGCTCGAAAGCCATTGCGAATCTTCGCGATTCAAGGTAAGGCGCGTACTTCCCGCCCCGGGGCCGATCACAAATTGAGGCTGCCTCCGACGGTTCGAAGCTGAGAAACGTTGTCCTGCTCGGACTGGTCGTACTGCACGCCGCTGGTTGTGATGGACTCGCTGATACCCGCGAGTGCGTTCTCCAATTTGAAGGCGCTGGAATCCCAACTGGTCATGACCTGAGCGAACGTGGTGGACGCAGTGCCCTTCCAGATGCCCGACGCTGCCATGTCGACGTCGGCGCGAAGTGCTCTGAGCAATCCGCCGATCTGCTCGCGCAGGCCGTCGACCTTGGCGGCCACGGCGAGCATGGTCTGAATATCGGTTTCTGCCATGTCGACTCCTTGTTTGGTGAAATCTGGGTTTGGTGAAATCTGGGTTCGGTGGAATCTGGTTGTGGAACTCGGGTTCGGAACTGGTGCTGATGTGGTCGGGATCTCCCCTACTACTGCTTGGACGCAGCGGCCAGGGCGATCGGTTCCCTCGTTCGCAAACTATCGCCGAGTCGATCTCGACTATGGACCGGCAGGAGAAATCTCGAGGGTCGATACGGCGCGGGCACACTCGTCCGCGAGAACCGCTTCGGAGCCCTCGGCGCCCTGACACCCGATGCTGATCTGCATTCCGTCCTCGACAAAAACCCGCCAGTGCACCGACGAGCCGTCCTGCGGGTTCTCCGTGTAAGACATGCCCACCCGACCGTCGAAGTCCGTTGCACGCGTGAAGCTCCCGACAGCGGAGTTCTGCCCGCTCTCTTCCATCTGACCCGTCAGATCGTCGGCCACGTCGTCGAACGATGCCCCTGGTACGAGTTCCACCGTCGAGACGACGATGCGTCGATCGGGAACCTCCGGCGGAACCAGGACGAGGCGATCCGGTTCTGAACGGGCAGACCACAGCGCCGGCATCTCGACACTCACCCTGCCGAAGGCGAATCGCGAGTACTCGGGCGAGAGAATCGGCACGGCCGACGACACCGCTGGAGCAGTTGTCGGGGTATCGGTCGGCTCCGGGGTATCGGTCGGCTCCGGGGTATCGGCCGGCTCCGGGTTATCGGTCACGGTCGCCCCTGCGGTGACGCTCGACTCGCTCGTGGGTGAAGACGGCGTAAGGGTTCGATACCCCAGGAGGGCCACGGCGACTGCGACCACAACGATCGCGGCGCCGAAGGCGACCGTGCGCAGGGGCAC
>NZ_JBAWFH010000464.1:0-12022 GCF_049591685.1 Rhodococcus sp. (in: high G+C Gram-positive bacteria)
TTGTTTTGATCAAGCAGGTTCCCGACACATGGTCCGAGCGCAAGCTGTCGGACGGCGATTACACGCTCGATCGTGAGGCTGCCGATGCAGTGCTCGACGAGATCAACGAGCGCGCAGTCGAGGAAGCACTGCTCATCAAGGAGTCCCAGGGTGGCGAGGTGAAGGTCCTGTCTGCAGGCCCCGATCGTGCGACGGACGCAATTCGCAAGGCCCTCTCCATGGGTGCGGACAGCGCAGTCCACCTCAACGACCCGTCCCTCCACGGTTCGGATGCGATCCAGACCGGATACGCGCTCGCAGCCGCGCTGGGCAACGTCGCTTTCGAGAACGACGAGCCCGCCGACCTCATCATCGCGGGTAACGAGGCAACCGACGGACGCACCGGCGCAGTACCGGCGATCATCGCCGAGTACCTGCAGATCCCCGCACTGACGCAGCTCCGCAAGCTGGCCGTCGCAGACGGCAAGGTCACCGGCGAACGCGAAACCGACGAAGGCATCTTCGGCCTCGAAGCCACCCTGCCTGCCATCGTCAGCGTCACCGAGAAGATCAACGAGCCGCGCTTCCCCTCCTTCAAGGGCATCATGGCCGCGAAGAAGAAGACGGTACAGACCATCACCCTCGCCGACATCGGTGTCGAAGACGGCATCGTCGGCGTCGAGAACGCAGGCACCACGGTCACGTCGTCCACGCCGAAGCCTCCCAAGACTGCAGGCGAGCGGGTCAACGACGAGGGCGACGGCGGCGACAAGATCGCCACCTACCTCGTCGGCCAGAAGATCATCTGACCGCAGCAGCCGAGCAACGTTCGATACCACTCGAGGAGAGCAAAGTCATGGCAGAAGTACTCGTGCTCGTTGAGCACGTCGACGGAACACTGAAGAAGGTCAGCTCCGAGCTGATCACCGCGGCACGGGCGCTAGGCGAGCCCTCGGCAGTCGTCACCGGCCCGTCCGGCACCACCGACAAGGTGGCCGACGCGCTCACCGAAGCCGGCGCCGAAAAGATCTACGCAGCCGAGTCCGACGACATCGACGGTTTCCTCGTCACGCCGAAGATCGACGTCCTGGCCGCCCTGGCAGAATCCGTCTCCCCGGCCGCGATCATCACCGCGGCCAGCATCGAGGGCAAAGAGATCGCAGGCCGCCTCGCAGCACGCCTCGGCTCGGGCTACCACAACGACGTCATCTCCGTCGACGCCGACGGCAGTGCCACGTACTCCATCTTCGGAGGCGCGTTCACCGTCGAAGCCAAGGCCAACGGTGAAGTACCGGTCATCTCCCTGCGTCCTGGCGCAGTCGAGGCCGAGCCCAAGGCCGGAGCCGGCGCCCGCGAAACCGTCGAGGTTCCGGCGCAGGAAGAGGCCGTGGTCAAGGTCACTTCGCGCGACCCCATCGTCGGTGGAGATCGCCCCGAACTCACCGAAGCGACGGTCGTCGTCTCCGGTGGCCGCGGCGTCGGCAGTGCCGACAAGTTCACCGTCATCGAGGATCTCGCCGACTCGTTGGGCGCAGCAGTCGGCGCCTCGCGTGCCGCTGTCGACTCCGGCTACTACCCCGGCCAGTTCCAGGTCGGCCAGACCGGCAAGACGGTCTCCCCGCAGCTCTACATCGCCCTCGGCATCTCCGGTGCCATCCAGCACCGTGCGGGCATGCAGACCTCGAAGACCATCGTCGCCATCAACAAGGACGAAGAGGCACCCATCTTCGAGATCGCCGACTACGGCATCGTCGGTGACCTCTTCAACGTGGCACCGCAGCTGACCGACGCGGTCAAGAAGCACAAGGGCTGATCCTCTCAGGTACAGACCGTCCATACGAAGCCCCCGCATCCATTCGATGCGGGGGCTTCGCGCTGCGCATGAGCAGTTCACACAACCGATTCGGACGCTTCACCCTTTCGATGCGCTGAGGCCGCACCGATTCGATAGACACAGCACCATGACCACTTCAGTCATGACCGCAGGCCCGTCCGGTGCCACTGCTCCCGAGACCGACCGATACTCCCTGGTTCTCTCGACGGACCCCGATCATCGCCTGGCAGCCCAGCAACTTCGCTACGACGTGTTCACATCCGAGCCCGGATTCGCCCTACCGACCGAGACCGACGGCCGTGATGCCGACCGCTTCGACGATTTCTGCGACCACCTCCTCGTTCGCGACAACCACACCGACGAGTTCGTCGGTTGCTATCGAATGCTTCCCCCCGACGCGGCTGTCGCGGCCGGCGGCTATTACACGGCAACGGAATTCGACATCACGGCGCTCGACCCCGCCTCGTCGCGCGTCGTCGAGATGGGCCGCGCCGTCGTCCGGCCCGAGCACCGCTCGGGCTCCGTTCTCGGCCTCATGTGGGCCGGAATCTTGCACTACCTCGAAGTCACCGGTTTGGAATGGGTCATGGGATGCGTGTCGGTGCCGATGCAGGCGTCCGTCACCGACGCCGTCGGCGAGAACGTCGGCGGCGTGCGTGATCTGCTGCTCAGCAGGCACGCATCACCGGCAGATCGCCGGGCCGTCCCGTACAACCCGGTGATCGTCGACGGTAGGCCGCTTGCGGACCTGGCTCGGCCCGCCCGGACCGATGTCCCGCCGTTATTGCGGGGCTATCTCAGGCTCGGTGCAACGATCTGCGGCGAACCTGCCCACGATCCTGAGTTCGCCGTCGCGGATTTCGTCGCACTTCTCGGTCTTCACGAGGCGAACACTCGCTACCTCGATCGGTTGAGGAGCGCGGCGACCACCTACGAGACGAAGGTAGGCGCATGAGCCGCCGTGGACCGGACATCGCGGAAATCGTCGAACCGGCCGTCGACCACGCGTGGATGCCGTCCAGCCCCTGCGGCGCGGGTTGCATCGCGCGTGACTCGGCCACCGTCCACCGCGTCATCGTCATGTTGCGCATCCTCGTTGCCCTGTTCGCCTTCGGTCTACTGCCGGTGTTGATCGTGGTGGGCTTGCTGTCACCGCGCGCGCGGCACCGCGTGACGCGACTCGGGGCTCGACTGTTGCTGCTCGCCGTCGGAATCGGCCTGTCCGTCGAAGACCGCAGGTCGGCGCGCGAGAAGTCGCGTACCGAGTCCGGGGCCATGTTCGTCGCAGGCCACATCTCCTGGACCGACGTCCTCGTGCTCACTGCGCTGAGGCCTGCGACGTTCGTCGCGCGCGGAGATCTCGTCGACTGGCCGGTACTCGGTCTGCTGGCGCGGTCGATGAAAGTGCTCCCCGTTCACCGCCGCAACCTGCGCGCTCTTCCCGACACGGTGGACCAGGTGGCAGACCGGCTTCGTGCAGGCGGAACGGTGGTGGTGTTCCCCGAAGGTACGACGTGGTGCGGGCGGGCATACGGGTCTTTCCGCCCGGCGATGTTCCAGGCCGCGATCGACACCGAGACGTGGGTACAGCCGGTTCGACTCCGATACGTCGGCATCACCGGTGAGCGCACAACCGCTCCCTGCTTCGTGGGCGAGGAGACGATCGGGCAGTCGATCTCTCGGATCTTCGCGCTGAAGGGGATCATGGCCGAGGTGGAGTTGGTCGCGCCCGAACCTCCGGGAAGCGATCGCCGCGATCTCGCTCGACGATGTGAGATATCCGCCCGTTCCGGCGTTTGCCACCAGGATGTGCTGCACGAACCCGAGCTGCAGGCCATCGTCGTCCGTTCCGCCGCTCCCTAGCCGCCGCCCTCCATCTGGGGTGCGCAGGGCAACGCCGGAGAGCGGCTATCCTGAAGGGCGTTATGCCTTCTGCCCGCAGTTCGGCTGCTTCCCTCCGCACGAGCGCACCTGTGTACCTCGATCACGCTGCGACGACGCCCATGTCGCCTGCGGCGATCGAGGCGATGACAGCGGCGTTCTCGACCGTGGGCAATGCGTCGTCGTTGCACGGATCGGGGCGCGCGGCCCGTAGGCGCGTAGAGGAATCACGCGAGTCCCTAGCCGCCGACCTCGGTGCGCGTCCGTCCGAGGTGATCTTCACCTCAGGCGGTACCGAAAGCGACAATCTCGCGGTCAAAGGTATCTTCGCGGCCCGTCGCGACGCAGATCCCGCTCGCAACCGGATAGTTGCAAGTTCGGTCGAGCACCACGCCGTCCTCGACGCTGTCGAATGGCTCGAGCAGCACGAGGGCGCGCTCGTCACCTGGCTCCCGGTCGACGCCGAAGGACGTGTGCACCCCGACACCTTGCGCGCCGAGCTCGCGCTGCACGGCGACGACACGGCGATGGTCACCATCATGTGGGCCAACAACGAAGTCGGCACGATCATGCCGATCGAGGAGCTTGCGGCGGTCGCGCGCGAATACGACATTCCGATCCACAGCGACGCCATCCAGGCCGTGCCGCACCTTCCGGTCGACTTCGCGGCGAGCGGCCTGTCCGCTCTGAGCATCGCGGCTCACAAATTCGGTGGTCCCCAAGGCGTGGGCGCCCTGCTGCTGGGCCGGACCGTGGCATGCGTACCGCTGTTGCACGGCGGCGGTCACGAGCGCGACGTGCGATCGGGTACCCATGACACCGCGTCCATCGTGGCCATGGCGGCCGCGTTGCGAGCTACGGTCGGTTCGCTGCCGGACCGGCACGTGGAACTGACGCGGCTGCGCGAGCGGATGATCGAGGGTGTGCGAGCCATCGACCCCGACGTCGTCGTCAACGGTGCACGAGGCGAAGACCGGCTTCCCGGCATCGCCCACTTCACGTTCCCCGGTTGCGAGGGCGACTCGCTGTTGATGTTGCTCGACGCTGCCGGAATAGAATGTTCGACGGGCTCTGCCTGCACCGCCGGCGTGGCCAGTGCCAGCCACGTGTTGGTGGCCATGGGCGCAGACCCGTCGGTGGCTCGTGGTTCACTGCGGTTCTCGTTGGGGACTGGATCGTCCGACTCGGATGTGGACGCACTGTTGGCAGCGTTGCCGCAGGTAATCGAACGTGCCCGTGCTGCGGGATTGGCGAGCGTTGGAGCTCGGGGAGGACAACACTGATGCGTGTCTTGGCTGCTATGAGCGGTGGAGTGGATTCGGCGGTCGCCGCGGCTCGAGCTGTCGACGACGGTCACGACGTCGTGGGCGTGCACCTCGCACTGTCGAGCGAGCCGGGGACCCTGCGTACCGGTTCGCGTGGCTGCTGCTCCAAAGAGGACGCGGGTGATGCGCGGCGGGCCGCCGACGTCCTGAGGATCCCCTTCTACGTGTGGGACTTCGCCGACCGCTTCAAAGAAGACGTGATCGACGATTTCGTCGAGTCCTACGCGGCGGGCGAGACGCCCAACCCATGCCTGCGGTGCAACGAGAAGATCAAGTTCTCCGCGTTGGCGGATCGCGCGATCGCCCTCGGGTTCGATGCCGTCGCAACCGGTCACTATGCGCAGCTTCACGACGGAGTGCTTCGTCGCGCCGTCGATGCGGACAAGGATCAGTCCTACGTCCTGGCGGTGCTCACTCGCAATCAGCTGTCGAGGGCGCTGTTCCCGATCGGTGACACGCCGAAGTCGGAGATCCGCGCCGAAGCCGCCGAACGTGGGCTCGCCGTCGCGGACAAGCCCGACAGTCACGACATCTGCTTCATCCCGTCCGGCGACACGAGGGCGTTCCTGGGCGCCAAGATCGGCATCCGTCCGGGCAAGGTCGTCGACGCGGACACCGGTGCGGAGTTGGCCGACCACGACGGCGTCCACGGCTTCACAATCGGTCAGCGCAAGGGACTCGGCGTCGAGGGGCCTGCGGTCGACGGAAGGCCCCGCTACGTCACGGCCATCGAACCCGACAGCGGAAATGTCATCGTGGGCTCCGCGACGCGCCTCGACGTCTGGGGCATAACCGGCGCCCGCGCGGTGTGGACGGAAGGTTCCGCACCGGTCGGTCCGATCGAGTGCGTCGTCCAGGTACGCGCGCACGGAGGCATGACCGAGGCCGTTGCCGAGGCGACCGCGGACGGCGGTATGGACATCTCGTTGCGGTCGCCGCTCACCGGAGTCGCCAAGGGTCAGGCCGCGGTGCTGTACCGCCGCGATGTTCAGGGCGACATCGTGATCGGCAGTTCCACGATCGCCGGTACTCGTTCCGAGAGCGAGTGACCGACAGCGTTTTTGCCGCCCTGTCAACGGGTATCGGCTCGTGGCCCGGGTCCGACATCCGCGAGGCGGCCTCCATCGTGCTCGGAGAGTTGCCTGCGCTGCCACATCTGGTCGAGTTGCCGGCGCGCGGACTCGGCGCGGACATGATCGGTCGAACCGGGGCGTTGATGGCCGACGTCGAGCTGGACATCCGGACGTCGGGTTACCGTGTCGCACAGCGCAAGTCGTTGTCCGGTCGCCGTGCGGAAGACCTGTTGCACGAAGATCTCGACGTACTCGAAGAACTATGGGAAACGGGTGGATTCGCAGCCACCCATCAGCTACTGAAGGTTCAGGCAGCGGGTCCGTTCACCATGGCGGCCCAAGTGGAGTTACGAAGCGCGCACCGGGTATTGACCGACCGCGGCGCTGTTCGCGACTTCGCTATGTCGTTGGCCGAGGGGCTTCGCCAGCACTGCTCCGAGATATCCTCCCGGCTCGGAGTCGACGTCGTGGTCCAGCTCGACGAGCCGAGTCTCCCGGCCGTCCTCGAAGGCTCCCTGTCCGGCGTCACCCGTTTGGATCCCGTCCGCGCCGTGCCGGAGCCCGACGCGCTCGAACTGCTCGACTCGGTGATCCGCGCCATCGACCGTCCCGTACTGATGCACTGTTGCGCGAGTGGAGTGCCGCTCGATCTGCTCCGGCGGAGCGGCGCGTCGGCCGCAGCGATCGATGTGTCGCGCTTGCGCATCGCCGACCTGGATTCTGTGGGCGAATTCCTGCAGGCAGGCAAGACCCTCGTGCTGGGGCTCGTGCCCGCAACCGCGCCGGAACGTACGCCCACTTGGCGTGACGTCGCAGCTCCGGCGGCCGCGTTGGTCGATCGACTCGGTTTTCCGCGCTCGGTGCTCGCGGCGCAGATGTCGGTCGCACCAGCGTGTGGTCTAGCGGGGGCAACGCCGGAGTGGGCCCGAACGGCTCTCGAACTCGCAGGCAACGTCGTGGACGCGTTCGCCGACGCTCCTGACTCCCTGTGAGAGACTTCAGTCCATCGCTCCGGCCGGTGTCGCACCAGCCCGGGTGTCGGAGGCGTTCGATAGCCTTGCCTGGTGGACGAGAAGACTGCACAGCTGCCTACCACCGATGCCGCAGGACCGATCGAGTCCGGCGGCACTTCGGCCGCCCCGGCAGCCGGTACGCCTGCGTCCGGTGAGGACCGCGAGCGTTGGCAGGTGTTGGCCGAGGAAGTGCGCGGTCACCAGTTCCGGTACTACGTCCGGGATTCGCCGGTCATCTCGGACGGCGAGTTCGACACGTTGCTGCGGGAGCTGAACGAGCTCGAAGAGCACCACCCCGAGCTCCGCACTGCCGACTCGCCGACGCAACTGGTCGGCGGGGGCTTTGCCACCGAGTTCACCGCGGTCGACCATCTCGAGCGAATGCTGAGCTTGGACAACGTCTTCGACCACGACGAGTTGCGCGCGTGGGCCAAGCGCGTCGAATCCGAGACCGGTCCGGATCTGCACTACCTGTGCGAGGTCAAGATCGACGGGGTCGCTCTCAACCTGGTGTACGAGAACGGAAAATTGGTGCGCGGCGCCACTCGCGGCGACGGCCGCACCGGTGAGGACGTCACCCTCAATGCCCGCACCATCGAGGACATCCCGGAAACGCTGACCGAGAGTGCCGATTACCCGACCCCCACCCTGCTCGAAGTTCGCGGCGAAGTGTTCTTCCGCCTCGAAGACTTCCAAGCCCTCAACGCCTCGCTCGTCGAGGAAGGCAAGGCGCCGTTCGCCAATCCGCGCAATTCGGCCGCGGGCTCGTTGCGTCAGAAGAATCCCGCGGTGACGTCACGGCGCCGACTCGGCATGATCTGCCACGGTTTCGGCCGGATGGAGGGGTTTGCGCCCGACTCACAGATGCACGCGTACGAGGCGTTGAAGGCATGGGGCCTCCCGGTGTCGACGCACACCACCCGCGTCACCGGCATCGATGCAGTCGTCGAGAAGGTCGTCTACTGGGACGATCACCGCCACGACGTCGAGCACGAGATCGACGGTCTCGTCGTCAAGGTCGACGAGATGTCGCTGCATCGCCGACTCGGAACGACGTCGCGCGCACCGCGGTGGGCTATTGCGTACAAGTACCCGCCCGAGGAAGTCACCACCACGCTGCTCGACATCAGGGTCAACGTGGGTCGCACCGGACGCGTGACCCCCTTCGCCTATATGACGCCGGTTCTGGTGGCAGGTTCCACGGTGTCGCTGGCAACGCTGCACAACGGGTCCGAGGTCAAGCGTAAAGGCGTGCTGATCGGCGACACGGTCACCATTCGCAAAGCAGGCGAAGTCATTCCCGAAGTGCTCGGCCCCGTCGTCGATGCTCGCACCGGCAACGAGCGGGAGTTCGTCATGCCCACGCGATGCCCCGAATGCGACACGGTGCTTGCTCCGGCGAAGGAAGGCGATGCCGATCTGCGCTGCCCGAACTCGCAGTTCTGCCCGGCGCAACGCCGCGAACGCGTGTTCTTCGTGGCCGAGCGTGGCCGCTTCGACATCGAAGGGCTCGGCTACGAGGCGGCCACCGATCTGCTCGAGGCCGGGGCAATCGAAGACGAGGGAGACATTTTTTCGCTCACCGAGGAAGATCTGCTGAAGACTTCGATCTTCCGTACGAAGGCGGGTGCGCTGTCCGCGAACGGCCGTCGGCTGCTCGGTAACTTGGACAAGGCGAAGGACCGACCACTGTGGCGTGTGTTGGTCAGTCTGTCCATCCGCCACGTCGGGCCATCCGCGGGCCGTGCTCTTGCCACGGAGTTCGGGAGTCTCGAACGCATCGAGAACGCCTCCGAGGAGGAACTCGCCGCAGTCGACGGCGTCGGCGGAACCATCGCCAAGGCCGTCTCGGAGTGGTTCGGCGTCGACTGGCACCGCACGATCGTCGAGAAGTGGCGTGCGGCGGGTGTGCGGATGGAGGACGAGCGCGACGAATCCATCGTCCGCAATCTCGACGGTATGTCCATCGTCGTCACCGGGTCACTCGAAAACTACTCACGCGATCAGGCGAAGGAAGCAATCCTGGCTCGGGGTGGAAAGGCAGCCGGTTCGGTATCGAAGAAGACAGCCTTCGTCGTCGTCGGCGAATCCCCGGGCAGCAAACACGACAAGGCGGTCGAACTGGGGGTCCCAGTTCTGGACGAAGACGGGTTCACCATGTTGCTGACCGAAGGACCCGAGGCGGTCAAGCCTTCGGCGGAGTCCGATGCGGCTGCTGAGACGAGCGAGTAGCGGCCGGCGAGTGGCTCAGCCGAGCACCGTTGCGACGATTCCGGCGAGGTAGCCCAGCCGCGCTATCTCCGACGGACGAAAATCGGGACCGCCGGGACGGCCCAGCATCAGCACGATGCCCGTCGATCCGAGGGGGGCCGCTGCGATCTTGGTGTCCATGTCTCGCCACACCTGCGGCACCCAGTCCGCGTCGCCGTCCAGGCTCGCCGGATGGGTGAGCGGCATCCACGGCATGTTCTCGGCTCGGGTCTCGGGCGCGCCGGAGCTGCCGACCACGCGATACCCGCCGTGCGGGCCGGGAGCCACAACGACGCTCCACCCCACCCGCAACACACGCGGGTCCCCGTCGACGAGGACCTGCAGCCGATCGTCTTTCGCAGCCGCGACGCGGTCTATCAGTTCGAGTTCGCGGTGGGTATCGAGAACACCCGTGTACGGCCTGATGGAATCGACCCGCACATCGTGCAACTTCTCGGCCGCGGTGATCAGTGTGTCGGGAAGCGCCCCGGGTGGAACGTCGACGACGAGATCGTCGACGGCATAACCGTCGCCGCGCTCGATGACGTCCAGGGAAAGAATGTCGGCACCGACCGAGCCCAGCGCGACGGCGAGCGACCCGAGGCTGCCGGGACGGTCGGGAAGCTCGACGCGGAGCAGGTAGGACATCGACGCCCCTTTCGTGACACGGTTCGTTCGCAGACGCGAGCGCCGCGGTCATCTTCGCACTATCAGCGGTGGGCCTCGACTTCGCGGGCGTGGCACGTGAGATTTGCGACACCCGGCTGGGTCGTGGGCGAACGCTGGATGACGGACCGATGCGGGTGGCTACTACGCTCGTCCAGAGGTCGCGTGCCTGTGCGGCTGCATCGATACATGTGTGAAAGGGGTCTACGCGGTGCCTGATATCTCCCGCGACGAGGTGGTTCACCTCGCCCGGCTGTCTCGGCTTGCTCTGAGCGAAGCCGAGTTGGACGAGTTCGCCGGCCAGCTGGATTCGATTCTTCACCACGTGAAGGCGGTTGCAGAGGTTGCCGCCGAGGATGTGCCGCCGACGGCCAATCCCGGTGCCATCAACAACGTCACGCGCCCGGACGTGATCGTGCCCGGTCTCACGCCTGCGCAGGCCCTGTCCGCTGCGCCGAACGCCGAGGAAGACCGATTCGCAGTGCCGCAAATTCTGGGAGAGAGCGAATGACCGACCTGACCGCACTCGACGCGTCCGACCTTGCAACTCGGATTCATTCCCGCGAGGTGTCCGCGGTGGAGGTCACCCAGGCGCACCTCGATCGCATCGAAGCCGTCGACGGTGAGTACCACGCTTTCCTGCACGTCTCCGGTGCCAGCGCACTGGTCGCAGCCAAGGAGGTCGACGCAGCCCTGGCGGCGGGCGAGGCTCCGGCGTCGCCCGTTGCCGGTGTGCCGCTGGCGCTGAAGGACGTCTTCACCACGACCGATATGCCGACGACCTGCGCGTCGAAGATGCTCGACGGGTGGATTTCGCCGTACGACGCGACGGTCACCTCGAAGCTGCGGGCCGCGGGAATTCCGTTGTTGGGCAAGACGAACATGGACGAGTTCGCGATGGGGTCGTCGACGGAGAACTCGGCGTACGGTCCCACGAAGAACCCCTGGGACACCACCCGGATCCCCGGTGGCTCGGGCGGTGGCAGCGCGGCTGCACTCGCATCGAATCAGGCCCCATTGGCAATCGGCACCGATACCGGTGGGTCGATCCGCCAACCTGCTGCACTGACCGGCACGGTCGGCACCAAGCCCACCTACGGAACAGTGTCGCGCTACGGACTCATCGCCTGTGCATCCTCGCTCGACCAGGGCGGACCCTGCGGTCGCACCGTTCTCGACACAGCCCTGCTGCACGATGTCATCGCCGGGCACGATCCGCGGGATTCGACCTCCGTCGATCGAAAGCCTGCGTCGATGGTCGATGCGGCCCGCGCGGGCGCGAAGGGCGACCTCACCGGGGTACGCGTCGGAGTCGTCAAGGAACTGCACTCCGACAGCTACCAGTCCGGCGTCATCTCCTCGTTCGACGCGGCAGTTGCACAGCTGACGTCCCTCGGAGCCGAGGTCGTCGAGGTGTCCTGCCCGAATTTCGTGCATGCCCTGGCCGCGTACTATCTGATCCTGCCGTCCGAGGTGTCCTCGAACCTCGCACGGTTCGACGGGATGCGCTACGGCGCCCGTGCCGGCGACGACGGCACCCACAGCGCCGAGCAGGTCATGGCCATCACCCGGGCTGAAGGATTCGGCGCAGAAGTCAAGCGTCGCATCATGATCGGGACCTACGCACTCTCCGCCGGGTACTACGACGAGTACTACGGTCAGGCGCTGAAGGTCCGGACGCTGATCGCTCGTGATTTCGATCGCGCCTACGAGCAGGTCGACGTACTGGTGTCACCCACCACCCCGACCACGGCGTTCCCGTTAGGGGAGAAGGTCGGCGACCCGATCGCCATGTACCTCAACGACCTCTGCACCCTGCCGACGAATCTTGCCGGCCACTGCGCAATGTCGGTTCCCTCGGGACTGGCCGCCGAAGATGGTTTGCCCGTCGGTCTGCAGATCATGGCGCCTGCGTTCGGCGACGACCGTCTCTACCGAGTCGGCGCAGCCTACGAGGCGGCCCGCGGACCGCTGAAGTAGCTCAGCCGCATGAAACTCTGA
>NZ_JBAWFH010000465.1:0-4741 GCF_049591685.1 Rhodococcus sp. (in: high G+C Gram-positive bacteria)
CCGTGACTACCTCGACGCCCAATGACTTCGCCGTGTCGATCGCTGTAGTCATCAAACTGCCGATAGAGGTGGGTAAGTTGTCGAACGCATCGGAGGGGACACCAACGCGCATATCGGCGAGTGCGCGAGGTCTTCCTGACGGAGCCAACGGAAACTTCTCATCGGGGGAGGCCCGTGTCGTGGGGTCGGCTTCATCCACACCGGACATATAAGTGAGTAGAAGCGATGCGTCCGCGAGGCTGCGGCCCATAGGGCCGGCGTGGTCTCGGGTCCAAGTGAGAGGGATCATTCCGGAGGTGCTGCAACGGCCGAAAGTGGGCTTGATGCTGGAGATGCCACACGCGCTTGCGGGAATCCGAATGGACCCGCCGGTGTCACTACCGGTTGCGAGCGGAGCGAAGCGTGCGGCTACGACTGCAGCACTTCCACCGGAAGAACCGCCGGGGGAGTAACTGGTGTTCCACGGGTTGCCGACCTGGGGCGTGGTCACCCCGATGGCGAATTCGTCGGTATGTGCGTGTCCAAGAAGCACCATGCCGGATAGCTCGAGTCGGCGCCAGACTCCGGAGTGCGAGGCGGCCACGTTTCCATCCAATACCCGGCTGGAGGCGGTGAGAGGGAGCCCAGCGACGGCATAGATGTCTTTCAGCGCTATGGGGATGCCGCAGACCAAATCAGGTTGTCCATATTGTGCGCGAGCGGCCTGGGACAGGCGTTGGCCCGCGGCCTCGGCGGCGGCATAGGCGACCTCTGGATAGATGCGGATCCAGGCGCCGATGTCCCCGTCGAGTGCCCGACTGCGGTTCAGACAGGCGTCGACAACTTCTTTCGGGTGCAACTCGCCCGCTTGCAAAAGACTCGCGGCTTCGACAGCGGAGAACAGCGCCGGGTCAGTTACCGATACTGCATCTATGGGAGGCAGAGAATCGGCAGATTGTGCTCGAGCCGTGGTGTTGCGAGCAAGGGCGATACCGGCACCACCGGTTGCCGCAACACCCATGAACTTGCGTCTGGAGAAAGATCGCACCATGCCGCGAGGGTATCGCACCGATCGATGGCGCACAGAAGGACGGCTGGTCCGCGGCTAGGCTGTCCGCCGTGACCACTCCACCCCTTCGCCTCGCCGTCGTCACCGCCAGCGTGCGACCGGGCCGACTCGGACCGGTTGTCGCCGAATGGTTCTCGAAGCACGTGGGACAACGGGCCGACTTCGAAGCCGTCGCGGTGGATCTCGCCGACCTGAACTTGCCGTCGGACCTCGCGCAGTGCGCCGGGATCGACGCATTGGCAGAGGCCATAGGTGCAGCGGACGCCGTTGTAGTGGTGACACCCGAGTACAACCACGGCTATCCGGCGTCGCTGAAGTCAGCTCTCGACAGTCTGAAATACGAATGGCGAGGCAAGCCGATCGGCTTCGTTTCCTACGGCGGTGTGTCAGGAGGCCTGCGAGCAACCGAACAGTTACGCCAGGTCGCAGCGGAGCTACACATGGTCTCCGTTCGCGACAGCGTGATGTTCGCGCGCGCACGCAAGGCATTCGACGATCGAGGCGCAACGAGCGATACGGTGGCCGTGGACTCGGCTACGCGAATGCTCGACCAAATCCACTGGTGGGCAACGGCAGCCCGGTTGATGCAGGAGTCAACGCCCTACCCCGGGTAATCACCCGGTGAGCCTGATGTTCCGGTGCCCGGTGAGCCGATGTTCCTCGGTCTGCCGATGAACGCCGTCTCCTGCGCAATGGTGACCAGAACAAGATCGAGACGGTGTCGTGGAGTGCGAACCACGATGCGATCGCCCACCGCGCCGGGTTGCACGACCGAGACGTCGGGATCCTGCGCTGGCGCGCGCGACGGATGTTCGACGACCGTGAGCACCGTTCCGTCGACTGTCGGCGGGGGCTCGACAGCGTCGAGGGGATTCGAGTAGTCCTGCACCACAAGGTCGAACCGGCCTCTCGCCGTGCTCGCGTCGTGCGGCACCGGGCCACGACGGTGATGCCCACCGTCGATGCGAAGCCGGTCCGGCGTAGCAACCGAATCGACCATCGTCCGCCACGCGTGTACGCGGTCGGTGCAGACGAGCACGCGGGCGCCGGTCGCAACGGCTCGAAATACGAGTTGCTGCGCGAGGTACAGCTCTCCGGCGACGTGGACGGTTCGGACGCCTACGCCGTGAATGCGAAGGGCAACGCCGCGGCCCGACTCGTCGGAACCCAAGAGCTGTCCGCATCCACCGGTGGCGAGCCGAAAATCTCCGAGCCTGGACGAGGTGACTCGGCGGCGTAGTGGGCCCAGGCCGTACGCGGGTATCGCGAGTGGTAGCGACGTGAGCAGAGACTCCCGTTGTCTGCCGTTCATGGAGACCAGGCCGGGCAGTTTGGGCACCCTGGGCGTCGAGCGGCCGACGAAGCCGCAGGAGCCGGACATC
Organism: Rhodococcus sp. (in: high G+C Gram-positive bacteria); assembly: GCF_049591685.1. Taxonomy (GTDB): domain Bacteria; phylum Actinomycetota; class Actinomycetes; order Mycobacteriales; family Mycobacteriaceae; genus Rhodococcoides. Next base: position 2,431 of record NZ_JBAWFH010000465.1, read on the forward strand.
ACGACGCGCTGGTCCGGCCCGGGTTCGAGGTGCAGGATCACAGAGCTCGACAGTGTCGACGTCGCCCACAGTCGATCGAGACCGCGGTTGTCGAGCGTGCCGACATCGAGGCCGTGCCCGACTCGGGTGACCCCGGGCAGCGGAGTCGAACACCAACTCTCCGTGAAGGATTCGAAGGGAACGCCGCGGCACATATGTACAGCGGCGGCCTGAATCTCGTGGCGCGTCAATATCCGTGAATGTATGCCCCGTGCTTCGAGGGCTCGAGCGACGCGTTCCGTCGCAATACGCACGGTGCGGGAGCCCCCGAGTTCGCCACCGCCGCGTGCCGCGACGGCGTCACGGTTGGTGCGTACGTCGAGCGTGACGCTGACCCACACGGTCCGCGTCGCAACGGCGGGTAGTGGGCCGATCAGTTGCTCGTACACTTCCGACGCCGGTGAGCCCGAGGTGGCGCGGACGCCATGGGAGACCACGTCGATTCCGCTCAGTGAGATGTCGTGTTGAGTCAGGCAGCTACCGAGGACGTTCAGATCGATCGGGGAATCCGTGTTCGACTCCGCAGCAGCGAGTCTTGTGACAGCACCGCGTGGTGGTCGGAGTTCGAGTACGCAGCTCAGGCGGTCCTGCCGTCGGTGAATGCCGGCCACCTCCCCGTCCTGCAATTGCATCTCGGTGGTGACGCCGGGTGAGGTGGTCGACCGGGTGGCAAAGCGGACGACGGTGACAACCCAGTCCGGTATCGGCCGGCCCGCGACCACGACGAACGGTAGAAGAGCGAGAAGGAGGGCCAGAACGAGCACTGTTCGGGATGAGAGAAGCAGAGCCGCCGCCGCCGATGCTGTCACGAGGAGTTCCACGACCAATGTTGTCGTCAAGGGTGGAAATCGCAGAGCAAGAACAGGTTTCGTACGGACGGGATGCCGTCGTGGTGCCGGGTTCGCCGGCCTGGGAGCGGGCGGTTCGTCCACATTCGTGATCGAACGGCGACGTGTCGGCGCGTGCATCCGCAAATCCTCCCCCCGAAGGCTGTGTGTTCGAACCGGATCCCCACCGCGGCTCGTCCGAGGCACTGTACACCGGATGTGATCGAGCGCGGCGTACACGATGTTCTCGAGGTCTGTACTGTGACCCGCGGGAACGGCTCGTGGGGGAGCCGGTCGAACACCGGGGGGCGATCGTGGCGGCAACGCCGACAACGAAATGGCAGGTCGGCGGGTACAGGTTCCTCGTCCGGCGCATGGAACACGCCCTGGTGCGTCGGGACGTGCGGATGCTGCACGATCCGATGCGGTCGCAGACCCGTGCGTTGTCGGTGGGGCTCGTCATCGCGTGTCTCGGGCTCGCCGGGTGCGCCGCACTGGCGCTCCTGCGGCCCCAGGACAAAATCGGAGACGCAGGGATCATCGTCGCGAAGGATTCCGGTGCGATGTTCGTACGGGTCGACGACACCGTGCACCCGGTGCTCAACCTTGCGTCGGCTCGTCTGGTTCTCGGCAGCGCGGACGATCCGACTGTCGTGGCCGAGAAGGAGTTGGCGGGCACGAGGCGCGGCGCTCTTGTCGGGATCCCCGGAGCCCCTGCGACTCTGCCGTTCGACGCCGAGGGCGATGCCGTCACGTGGTCCGTGTGCGACACCCTCGGCAGCACTGGCGGGGTGGCCGGTACGACAGTGCTGGCGGGAGAACCGCAGCACGACGACGACATCGCTCAGGTGGAAAACACGGACGCGTTCTTGTGGCGCACAGTGGACGGGACGTTCCTGGTGTACGACGGGGTACGCGCGCAGATCGACCTGGCCGATCGTGCGGTCGTACGCGCGCTGGGACTGGAGGACGCTTCTGCGTCCGAGGTCAGTGCTGCACTGGTGAACGCGATTCCGACGGTGCCTGCGATCACGCCGCCGCTCATACCCCGGGCAGGTGAGTTGCCCGCCTACGAATTCGCAGGAAGAACGATCGGGTCGGTGGTCAAGGTGTCCGGTGTGGGTCTGCAGTACTACGTGGTTCTCGCAGACGGCATCCAAGCAGTGACCGAAGCAACTGCCCAGCTGATCAAGTTCGCCGACTCGCAGGGTAGCCCCGACATCGAGTCACTCAACCCCGACGCGCTTCGCGGCGCACCCACGGTGAACCGGCTCGCCGTCGATACGTTCCCCGACGCGCGACCTGACATCGTCGATACCGCGACCAAGCCGGTGTCGTGCCTGTCGTGGACGCCTCAGGAGGCGCCCGACGGGGGACCCACCGCGCGGCTGTCGATGTCGTCGGGACGCGCGCTCCCGCTGCCGGACGGCGCAGTACCCGTCCGG
>NZ_JBAWFH010000466.1:0-2303 GCF_049591685.1 Rhodococcus sp. (in: high G+C Gram-positive bacteria)
GTGGTATGCGTGCGCCCGTCGCCGGTGAACTCCGCGCGCACGGTGAAGCCGGACAAGTCCGCGTACACCCATCGGACATCGATGCCCGACTGCAGTGCCGCACCCGGCGACGCGACCTGCATCCGCGCGGCGTCGAACTGACGGAAACCGATGATGCGCGTGTTCTCGAACTCGTCGGCCGTCGGACCCATCCCGGCCTGCTTGTCGAGATTGGGGCTCACGTCACCTGGCGTGCTCTGGCAGAACGCCGCCACGAACGACGGGTTGCGGTAGTCGACGCCCGCCACCTCACGTTCCCAATGCCAGGCCGCATAGCCCTTGTTGTCGGAGCTGACGAGAAGATTGGTCGCCTTCATCGACGTGCCGTGCGTGGCAAACCAATTGAGCACGCCGACGAGAACGCCGTCTCGCTCGACCTGCAAATTGACCGACCGCGAATCGATCCCGGAAGGAAACTCGGCCTTGTCCGCCGCCGGATCGCGGTCGAAGGCACGCGGTGACCGGTTGACGCCGGCGTCGGTCAACTGTCCGGAGGTGATGGTGACACGGCCGGGTCGGACGTCGTCGTGCGCACGGACAATGGCGTCGACCGTCCCGGCGACACCCGCCTCGAAGGTGACCGGACGAAAGCCCAGCGTGGTGATGTCGACGAGTAGGTGACCGTCGGTGCCGCCCGGCGCTGCATGGGTATGCGTCGCGGACAGCAGCACGTTTCCGCGGTGGTACAGGTCGCCGTACAGCGCGTCGAGTCGCTCGAGGACGGCCTCGAGCGTGCTCTCGAACATCAGGCCGACCTCGCAGGTGACGTGCACCAGACGGGCACCGGAGGCTGCGTCGACGAACACGAACGCCCGCGCCCGCTGCCGAAGGTGCAGCCCCGCCGACGATTGTTCGAGGACCGCGTAACCGTTCATCCCCGCACCGAACGGCTCACCGGTGATGTCGCCGATACCTCGGCCGATGCTCGAGCCCGTCGGCGCCGCCCACGCGCGGCCGAATCCGGAAGGCGAGGCCAGCGTCGTGCCCGCCAGTGCGGCTACTCCTGTGGCCGCCAGAAACGACCGTCTGCGCAATTGTGGTGCCACGTGCGAACGCCCCCCTCGAGTCGCCTCGCACGGTAACACCGGAGGGGGCTCACGCGAGGTGGTGTCGATCCCCGGATTCGATGGTGACTGCGGCGACGACGATGCCGATGGCGACGCCGATGAGCGTGTCGACGATGCGGCTGACGGCGACGCTGGGAGCGAGGTGGCCGGCGAGGCCCGTCAGTAGTAGTGCAGTCGGTGTGACCGCGAGGGAGGTCAGCCCGTAGTTGCGCAGCACCAGCAACTCGGCCGCGACCTGGAAGACGACGATGGCGACCACCGTTTGCCAGTAGCCCAACGACATCGCGATCAACGCAGCTCCGACCACCGCGCCGCCGACGTTGCCCAGCAGTCGTTGGATACCGCGTTCGACCGTGGTGCGGAAGGTGATTCCCTGCATCGCGGCCAGCGCACCCATTGCGGCCCACAGTGGATGCTCGAAACCGAATGCCGTTGCGCACCAGGAGGCCAACGCTGCTGCGGCGGTGATCCGCACAGCGCCCAGTATCAATGCGCGCGAGCGCAGACGGTGGACGCCGTCGGTGAAGAAATTTCGTGGCAGTTCGGTCAGACATGCTGCACGGACCGGTAGATCGTCGTACCGGCGCATCCTGCGCAGAGCGCGTTCGTGCGCCAGAAGGTCGTGGGCATGCGTCGGGTCGTCGCCGCGTGCCCATGCGTCGAGCAGCGCTTCGGCATCGTCGAGAAGCGTTGCGAGCCCCAGGCTGTGCCGGTGTCGATGCGTCCGGGAGTTCAGCGCGACGGTGACGCGGGCTCGGGAGAGGGCAGCACGGGCAGCGGCCTGATCGCTGCCCTCACCTGCCGCACTGCCCCGACCTGTGACACCGTCGACGGCGGCGAGTGCGCGTGCGACCGCGAGTTGCGACGGGCCGACGGGATGAAGCAGGGCGGGAAGCATCGATGCGATCCACCCCACCGCCGCTCCGACGCCCACGACTACGGAGACAAGACCGACGTCGGTGATCGTGTGTGCGAAACCGACGGCGGCCACGGAAGCGAAGACCAGAATGACCGGCCCGGGCCCGGTGATCGCGAACGCTGTCAGAAGCAACGCGGCGAAGCCACCGCCGATGGAGACCGCAGCGGCCTGAATCACCGGCGACGCGGTGCTCGCTCCGACGGCAGCGCCTGCGGCGCCGAACAGAACGATCAGAACGCCGACCATGGCGATCTTGCCGGCCCGACGCGGGTACGGCT
>NZ_JBAWFH010000467.1:0-7792 GCF_049591685.1 Rhodococcus sp. (in: high G+C Gram-positive bacteria)
GGGCAGGAGGTCGACCTCAACAGCGTCGGCCTCGCCATCCCCAACGTCGAGTGCAAGCTGGTGGATCCCGACAGCGGCCAGGAGGTCGGCGTCGGCGTGAGCGGCGAGCTGTGGATCAAGGGTCCCAACGTCATGCGCGGCTACCTCAACAACGAGGAGGCCACCGCCGCCACGCTCGACTCCGACGGGTTCCTGCACACCGGCGACATCGCCGTCGTGACGGAGGACGGCGTCTACACGATCGTCGACCGGCTCAAGGAACTGATCAAGTACAAGGGCTACCAGGTGCCGCCCGCGGAGCTCGAAGCTCTGCTGCTGACGCACCCGGAAATCGCCGACGCCGCCGTCATCGGCGTCCTCGACGACGAGGGCGAAGAGGTGCCGAAGGCGTTCGTCGTCCGCCAGCCCGACGCGACCATCGACGAGGCCGGCGTCATGGCTTTCGTGTCCGAGCGCGTCTCTCCGCACAAGAAGGTGCGCAAGGTCGAATTCATCGAGATCGTGCCGAAGTCGGCAGCGGGCAAGATCCTCCGCAAGGATCTGCGCTCCGCGGAAAGCGCCAAGTAGCACCATCTTTCGGCAGTGCCCTCCACCGTTTCGGTGGAGGGCACTGCTGTTCGTCCTACCGGTGAGCAGTTCGTCCTTACGGTGCGGCGGCTCGTGCGGTAGTAAGGACGGATGGACGTCACCGTGGAGATCAGTCAGGGCCGAGTGCGTGGACATCGGGATGGGGCGGTCACGTCGTTCCTCGGCATTCCGTACGCGGCGGCGCCGTTCGGACCGTTGAGGTTCGCGGCCCCCGCGCCTGCGCCGTCGTGGAGCGGCGTACGCGACGCCGTGACGTTCGGTCCGACGGCCCCCAAGTACGGCTACCGCCCGCCGACGAGCGAGATCTTGACGGAGCCGATCGTCGAGGGCGAGGAGTGCCTCAACCTCAACGTGTGGACTCCCGGCGTCGACGCCGGGGCCCTCCCGGTTCTGGTCTGGATTCACGGCGGCGCATTCGTCAACGGCAGCAATGCCGTACCGAGCTACGACGGGTCGGCGTTCGCGCGCGACGGAGTGGTGGCCGTGGCCGTCAACTACCGTCTCGCTGCCGACGGGTTCGCCCGAATCGAAGGCGCTCCCGCCAACCGTGGTCTTCTCGATCAGATTGCGGCCCTCGAATGGGTGCGCGCGAACATCTCGGCGTTCGGCGGCGACCCGTCCCGGGTGACGATCGTCGGCGAATCCGCCGGGGCGATGAGCGTCGGAACTCTGCTGTCGATGCCGCGCGCAGAGGGGCTGTTTCGGCGCGCGATCCTGCAGAGCGGCGCGGGTCACCATGTGATTGCCGCGGATACCGCCGCGAAAGTTGCGGCGGCACTGGCTGAGTCGCTTGGTGTGGACGCATCCGTGGACGGGTTCGGTTCGGTTCCGGTCGAGAAGTTCCTGGCGGCGCAGCGTGATCTCTCCGACCGCATCTCGGCGGAGGCGCCGACGGGCGCGTGGGGAGAGCTCGCGTTCAACGTCATGGCGTTCGAGCCGTACATCGACGGTGATGTCGTACCCGAGCTGCCGTTCAGGCGAATCGCGGCCGGTGCCGGGTCCGGGATCGACATCCTGCTCGGCACCAACAGTGACGAGCATGCGTTCTTCCTGATCCCGGCAGGTGTCGTCGACTACATCGACGAGAACCGCCTGCGCATGGCGATCGGCGCGTACGGAGTCGACTTCGACGCCGCCCTCGATGTGTACCGGGCCCACTACCCGGAGGCGAACCCGGGCGAAATGATGATCGCGATGATGTCCGACTGGTTTTTCCGCATCCCCGCGCTGCGAATTGCCGAAGCACGCAACGGCAACGCATTCGTCTACGAGTTCACCTGGCGCTCCCCGCTGTACGACGGCCGCCTCGGCGCATGCCACGCACTGGAGATCCCGTTCGTCTTCGACGTGCTCGACAAGCCGGAGACCGCGCGGATCACCGGCACCGACCCACCGCAGAAACTTGCAGACGAGATGCACCGGGCATGGGTCGACTTCGTCCGCGACGGATCGCCCGGCTGGGTCCGATACGGCGACGACCGTTCGGTCATGATGTTCGGCGAGCAATCCGGAGTGGCCGACGATCCGAAGGCATCCACCCGCGAAGTGTGGGCAATGGTGCGGTGAGATCGGTGTACCCAGCACCGCTTCTGTAAGCCCGGCACACCTGCTCGGACCCGATCGGGTGTGCCGGCTCGCCAAGAACGGTGCCGGGTCTCGCGGCGTGCACAGGTCCGCGAACGTCCGACATGAGAAACTGACGACCATGAGTATCGGAACCCTGATTCTGCTCCGTCACGGCGAGAGCGAATGGAATGCGTCGAACCAGTTCACCGGGTGGGTGGACGTCCGTCTCACCGAGAAGGGCGAGGCCGAGGGCAAGCGCGCCGGGGAGCTGCTCGCCGAGGCCGGTGTGCTGCCCGACGTGCTCTATACCTCGCTGCTGCGTCGCGCGATCAGCACCGCCAATATCGCTCTCGACGCCGCGGACCGGCACTGGATTCCAGTCGTCCGCGACTGGCGGCTCAACGAGCGTCACTACGGTGCCCTGCAGGGACTGAACAAGGCCGAGACCAAGGACAAGTACGGCAACGAGCAGTTCATGCTGTGGCGTCGTAGCTACGACACCCCTCCGCCCGAGATCGAGGCGGGCAGCGAGTACAGCCAGGACGCCGATCCCCGCTACGCGGACGTTCCGTCGGTTCCGCTGACCGAGTGCCTGAAAGACGTCGTCGACCGGCTCATCCCGTACTTCGAGGAGACCATCGTCGCCGAGCTGAAGGCGGGCAGGACCGTTCTCGTCGCTGCGCACGGCAACTCGCTGCGCGCGCTGGTGAAGTACCTCGACGGCATCTCCGACGCCGACATCGCTTCGCTGAACATCCCCACCGGCATCCCGCTGCAGTACGACTTCGCCGACGGCGAAGGCAAGCTCACCCCGTCCAACCCGGGTGGCACGTACCTCGACCCCGAGGCTGCAGCGGCGGGCGCGGCCGCCGTGGCGAACCAGGGCGGCAAGTAAGTCCGGTAAGTCCGGTTCGTTGCGCGTACCCCCAACTTCAGATGAACGAACGAAGAACACTGCCGACGGGGTCTATGACGACCAGGGAAATGCCTGCACCCTGCGTAGGTGAGCTGTCCATCGAACGTACGATTCCGGTGTGAGTGTTGCATCGGCCGTGCTGCTGGCTATCGCTACGGCCTTCGTCGGATATCTCGTCGGCGGTGTTCTCATTCCGTATCTCGCGACCCGGCATTCCGAGCGGCGGCAGGCGTCGTCGGGACTGACGATGTCGCAGGTCCTGGACCTGATCATCCTGGCTTCGGAGAGCGGGATCGCCGTCGTCGACCGGTTTCACGATGTCGTGTTGTCGAATCCGCGCGCCGAGGAGCTCGGTCTGGTGCATAACCGCCTCATCGAAGATCGCGCCTGGGAAGCCGCCCAGAAAGTGCTCGCCGACGGCAATCCGGTAGAGGTGGACATCAGCTCCAAGGACGCCCGAAGCACCACGAGCAGGGACCGGATGGCCGTGCGCTGCGTCGCGCGCATGCTGAGCAAGGAAGACCAGCGTTTCGTCGTGCTGTTCGCCGACGACGATTCCGAGCAGGTTCGGATGGAAGCGACACGCAGGGATTTCGTCGCCAACGTCAGTCACGAACTCAAGACGCCGGTCGGCGCGATGAGCCTCCTCGCCGAGGCGCTGCTCGAATCCGCGGACGACCCCGACTCGGTCCGGCACTTCGGGGAGAAGGTCGTCGCCGAGTCCAAACGGCTCGGCAACATGGTCACCGAGCTCATCGCGCTCTCTCGCCTACAGGGCGCCGAGAAGCTTCCCGACCTCGAGGTCGTCGATGTCGACACCGTGGTGAGCGCAGCCCTGGACCGATCGAAGCTCGCCGCCGAGAACGCGGGCATCACCGTCACCACCGACCACCCGAGCGGCCTCGAAGTGCTCGGCGATCAGGCCCTGCTGGTCACCGCACTCGCCAACCTCATCCAGAATGCGATCGCGTACTCGCCCAACGGCTCTCCGGTATCGGTCAGTCGAGCGCTACGCGGAGGATGCGTCGCATTCGCAGTGACCGACCGCGGTATCGGCATCGCCAAACACGACCAAGAGCGCGTCTTCGAACGCTTCTTCCGCGTCGACAAAGCGCGGTCGCGGGCAACGGGCGGCACCGGCCTCGGCCTTGCCATCGCCAAACACGTCGCAGCAAACCACAACGGCAGCATCTCGCTGTGGAGCAAGCTCGGCACCGGATCCACCTTCACCCTGCAGATCCCTGCATATTTCGAAGAAGACGACCTCGGGTCGTCAGAAGGAGAAACACTGTGACCGGAGAACGACTGTGACCAACGTGTTGATCGTCGAAGACGAAGAATCGTTGGCAGATCCACTGGCCTTTCTCCTCCGCAAAGAGGGTTTCGACGCCACCATCGTCGGCGACGGCCCCTCGGCGCTCGCCGAATTCGACCGGGCCGGAGCGGACATCGTTCTGCTCGATCTGATGCTGCCGGGGATGAGCGGAACCGACGTGTGCAAGCAGTTGCGGGCACGCTCCGGGGTGCCGGTGATCATGGTGACCGCACGCGACAGCGAGATCGACAAGGTCGTCGGACTCGAACTCGGTGCCGACGACTACGTCACCAAGCCGTACTCGGCCCGAGAACTGATCGCCCGCATCCGCGCCGTGCTCAGGCGGGGCAACGATGCCGAACTCGACGGGGCCGCGGACACCGGAGTGCTGGAAGCCGGGCCCGTGCGGATGGACGTCGAGCGTCACGTGGTGATGGTCAATGCGGAGCAGATCACGTTGCCGCTCAAGGAGTTCGACCTGCTGGAGTACCTGCTTCGCAACTCGGGCCGGGTACTGACGCGCGGCCAGTTGATCGACCGCGTGTGGGGCGCCGACTACGTGGGCGACACCAAGACACTCGACGTTCACGTCAAGCGACTGCGCTCGAAGATCGAATCCGATCCGGCCAAGCCGGAACATCTGGTCACCGTCCGCGGGCTGGGCTACAAGCTCGAGGGCTGAACTCTTCGAGAGCTGAATTCTTCGAGGGCTGGGTATTTCGAGGGCTGGGTATTTCGAGGGCTGGGGCGCAGCTGCACTACTTGGTGCGCTGCGCCTCACGCGTTGCCGGGTGCACTGCGATGAGCCCGAGCCCTCGGCGGCGCTTGCACAGAGACGCCAGTTCTTCGTAGGCCGGCTTACCGAGGAGTTCGGTGAGTTCGGGCTTGTACGACTCGAACACCTGCTTGCTGCCGACGTGGGCGTCGGGGGAGCCGGAGCAGTACCAGGCCAGGTCGTGCCCACCCTCGCCCCAGCCGCGGCGGTCGTACTCGCCGATGGTGGTCTTGAGGATTTCGGTGCCGTCCGGGCGCGTGATCCAGTCCTGCGTACGACGAATCGGCAGTTGCCAGCACACGTCCGGCTTCACCTCGAGCGGCTCGATGCCCTTGCGCAGTGCCATCGAGTGCAGTGCGCAGCCGATACCGCCGGCGAATCCCGGGCGGTTCTGGAAGATGCACGCACCCTTGTATCGCCGGGTGCGCAGCGATTCCTCGTCGTCCAAGTCGTCGAGTTCGACGTAGCCCTTCTTGCCGAGGCCCTTGTCGATGAACTGCCAGTCTTCGGCGGTCAGCATCTTCACTGACGCGTCGAGCTTGCGCTTGTCGTCCTCGTCGGACAGGAACGCGCCGTGCGAGCAGCAGCCGTCGTCCGGGCGGCCCTCGACGGTTCCCTGGCAGGCGGGGGTGCCGAACACGCACGTCCAGTTGGACAGCAGCCAGGTCAGATCGGCTGCGATGACGTGTTCGGAGTTGTCCGGGTCGGGGAACTCGACCCATTCGCGGGGGAAATCGAGGTCGACTTCCGGAGCGAAGTTCTGCTGTCCACTACCTGCTGTCACAGAACACGACGCTAGACCCAGTACCGTGGGTATGTGCGATTAGGGGTGCTCGACGTCGGAAGCAACACGGTGCATTTGTTGGTGGTCGACGCGCACCGCGGTGGTCACCCGACGCCCATGAGTTCGGCGAAGGCCACTCTCCGGTTGTCGGAGAACACCGACGCCCATGGCAACATCACCCGCGAAGGCGCAGATCGCCTGGTGGGCGAGGTTGGCGAGTTCGCCGCGATTGCTACGAAGTCCGGGTGCGAGGAGCTGATGGCCTTCGCGACGTCGGCGGTGCGTGACGCACACAACAGTGACGCCGTTCTGAACCGTGTTCTCGACGAGACGGGCGTGGCGCTGCAGACGCTGTCGGGGGTCGACGAGGCCCGCCTGACATTCCTCGCGGTGCGCCGCTGGTACGGGTGGAGCGCCGGACGCATTGTGAACCTCGACATCGGCGGTGGGTCGCTCGAACTGACCTCCGGTACCGACGAGGATCCCGATGTCGCGTTCTCGCTACAACTCGGCGCCGGCCGTTTGACCAGGGATTGGCTCGACGAGGACCCGCCGGGCAAGCGGCGCGTCGCCGTGCTGCGCGACTGGCTCGACGCCGAGCTCTCCACCCCTGCGAAGGAGTTGCTCGCAGCCGGTGAACCGGACCGTGCCGTCGGGACGTCCAAGACGTTCCGTTCGTTGGCCCGACTGACGGGCGCCGCGCCGTCGGCTGCCGGCCCGAGGGTTACCCGAACGCTGACGGCGGACGGTTTGCGGCAACTCGTCGCGTTCATTTCGCGGATGACTGCGTCGGACCGTGCAGAATTGGAAGGAGTCAGCGCTGACAGATCACCACAATTGGTGGCCGGAGCGTTGGTTGCAGAAGCGAGTATGCGGGCGTTGTCGATCGAGTCGGTCGAAATTTGCCCGTGGGCGTTGAGGGAAGGGTTGATTTTGCGGAAGCTGGACACCGAAACGGACGGCGATCTGGTGGTGCGTTCGACATGACCGACAGCTCACAAAACGGCCGTCCTGAGACGGGCAAGGCCGACCCCGAGGACACCGGGCAGATCTCCGTCGCCGAACTGCTCGCCAGGAACGGGCAGAAGACCACCGGGCTCAGCTCGGGCGGTCGACGCAGGCGTGGCGTCAAGGGCGGTATCTCCGTCGCCGAACTGACCGGTGAGATACCCGTCGTGCGCGACGAGCCCCCGTCCGGCGAGGCCCCGGTGGTCGCGGACGTCCAGGCTGGTGAGAAAGCACCGGCTGGCCCGAAAGCGCAAGCCGGCCCGAAAGCACAGCCTGGTCCGAAAGCACAGCCTGGTCCGAAAGCACAGCCTGCGCCCACACCACAGCCGCGGGACAAGCATCAACCCGAGCCGGAGTTGCTGTCCGGTTCGACCACCGCAGCCGGCGATCTGATGAACCAGGCGCACGACGAGAGCGAGCGTCGTCCCTACGGCTCCGCCCCGTCACAGCGTTCGACATCAACAGAGCGTTCGACATCAACAGAGCGTTCGACATCAACGGGGCGCTCGACGACAACACAGCGCCCGACGAACCAGCGCCCGACGCCGGCGCAGCCGAACCGTCCCGTGCCGGCCGAGCGGCCGCAGCGGACAGCGGGGTTCGTGTCGAAGCCTCGCGTCCCGCGTGAGGACCAGGACTCTGAGACCGACCTGATCCAGACCGGGTCGATGAAGACCGGAGCTACGGGCCTGAAGCCGTCCGCGCCGAAGGCAGCCGCGACGGCAGCGTCGAAGACAGCAGATTCGAAGGCGCCGGACAAGCCGTCTGCCGGGGTTGCTGCGAAGCCCGACCTGGCCGAGAAGAACGACAAGGTCGATGACACCGATGCGGCGTCACGCG
>NZ_JBAWFH010000468.1:0-4423 GCF_049591685.1 Rhodococcus sp. (in: high G+C Gram-positive bacteria)
CTCCCGGGTGGTGCCGTCGGGAAGGTCGACGACGATGCGCTTGCTCATCACTCGAGGCTACCGACTCGAAGCCGCAGTCGAATGTGCCGCACTGATTCGGAACACCGAAACCGAATCGAGACGCTACGCTTGCGTCGTCCGCGGGGGCGCCAACACCATCACCCCTTCAGGACGAGAGGTCCATCGCGCATGTTCGACAAGTCTTTCATCACCTCAGCCATCTCCCGAAGCTCGGAGAACGCACTCGATCGGCGGCGCTTCTTTCGGGCCGCAGGCCTCACCGGGCTCGGGGTGGGAGCAACGCTCGTAGCCGGCACCGGAGCAGCGTCGGCTTTCCCGACGGGATCGTCCGATGGCACGGGTAGCGCGGGCCCCGTGATGCCGGGCCAGGGGCCGTCGGACGCAGCTATTTTGAATTTCGCGCTCAACCTCGAATACCTCGAGGCCGAGTTCTACCAACGCGCAGTCAACGGAACCGGCCTGCCCGATAACCTTGTCGGTGGCGTCGGCACTCCAGGCGGCGTCACCGGAGGCAGGCAGGTGACGTTCGAGAGCCCCGTGATCGAGGCGTACGCACGAGAAATTGCGGACGACGAGCTCAAGCACGTGGCGTTTCTTCGTGAGGCGCTCGGCGGCGCTGCTGTCTCCCGTCCAGCCATCGACCTCGACGCCAGTTTCACCGCCGCCGCGATGGCAGCCGGACTGATCGGCCAGGGCGAGACATTCGATGTCTACGCGAACGAGCGGAATTTCCTGCTCGGCGCTTTCATTTTCGAAGATGTCGGCGTCACCGCATACAAGGGTGCGGCCCCCCTCGTATCCAACAAGACGTTCCTCGAGGCTGCAGCGGGCATTCTTGCTGCCGAGGCATACCACGCGGGAATCATCCGCACCAGCCTGTTCTCGCTGGGGCTCGAAGTACCTGCCAATGCAATCTCCGACGCGCGCGACAGCCTCGACGGGCCCGACGATCTGGATCAGGGCATCACTGTCGGTGGGGCCGCGAATCTGGTTCCATTGGACGCCAACGGTATTGCGTATTCACGATCCCCGGGTCAGGTACTCAACATCGTGTACCTCAACCCTGCACCGGTGACCTCGGGCGGATTCTTCCCCGCAGGAGTGAACGGCGAACTCAACACCAGCGGCGGCTGACCCCGGCGCCGACAACACCGTCTCGTCGGGCGGCCCACGGTTGTTCAGACGGTCATGTCGCCGGTCCGCGGGGTGCCTTCGGCGAGTAAGTAGCGAAGGTGCACCGCGCCCATGTGGTCGACGGTCGGCGGCTGCGCGAGCGAGAGATTGGTGGGCACAGCGCCGTGATCGAACAGCTTCTTGCCGACGCCGAGGACGATGGGGTAGACCCACAGGTCGAGACTGTCGAACAGCTTCTCGCGCAACAGAGTCTGCACCAGGTCGAGGCTGCCGACGACCTTGATGTGTTCATGCCGGGAGCGGATCTCGCGTACGGCGGCGGGAAGGTCGGGACCGAGGAGCGACGAGCCCGTCCACTCGAGTTCGGGCGTTCCGCGGGAGGCCACGTATTTGGGGATGCCGTTGAACAGCTCGGCGATGAAGCCGCCCTGGTACGGCCAGTAGGCAGCAAAGATGTCATACGTTCGGCGTCCGAGCAGGAGGGCGTCGGTACCCCGATACGCGGCTTCGACCTCGGCCCCGGTGGCCTCGTCCATGAGAGGTGCCTGCCACCCGCCGAACGGAAAGTTCTCCGGATCCTCCTCGGGGCCGCCGGGCGCCTGCCCGACGAAATCGAGGGTCGTGAATAGTTCGATGTCGATGCGTCCCATGAGGTGCTCCTGAGGGGGTAGTTGTCTCGGTACCGAAAATGACTCAGGAGCGCCGACGAACTCATCGCGGCCGTCGATGGTGGCGCCGTTCAGCCGTCCGAAATTCACTCTGCGTTCGTTGCTGTCGCCGAGGAGCTACATTTCGGGCGTGCGGCGGCTCGCCTCCATCTCACCCAGCCGTCGCTCAGCGCCCAACTGCAGAAGCTCGAGAAATCCCTCGGGGTACAGCTGGTGGCAAGAACGTCCCGAGAGGTGACGCTGACCGGCGCGGGACGGGAATTCGAAGCGCAGGCCCGCCTGATCGTTCGACAGATGGGCACCGTTGGTGCGAGATCGGTGGCCGTCGAGCTGTTCGACCCCGTCCCGAGCCTCGACCTGTACGCCGTGTGGCGAGCGGAGAGCACAATCCGGCGGTGAAGGCATTCCTCGATTCACTCGATGCAGGCCCGGCGGTCACTTCAACCCGGACCTGACGAACGCGTCGACGATGTGTCGCTGCAGCATGACGTAGAGCAGAAAGACCGGTAGGCACGCCATCCCGGCGACCGCCATCATCGGTCCCCAGTCGTTGCCTTCGGTTCCCATGAAGCTGCGGAGACCCACCTGGAGCACGGCGTTGCTGCGCTGCAGAACCACTGCCGGCCAGAAGTATTCGTTCCATGCGTTGATGAAGAGCAGAATCGACAACGCGGCGAGGGCCGGCCGGAGATTCGGAACGACGACGGTCCACAGAATGGACCACGAACTCCGCCCGTCCATCTCGGCGGCAGCGATCAACTCTTTGGGGAACCTCGCCATGTGCCGAAGCAGCAGCACCGCAAGCGCCGAGCACAGCGTCGGCACGACGACGCCGAGGAGCGTGTTGATCAGCCCGAGCTGGTTCGACGAGCGACCGAAGCCGTCGGTACGCCTCGGCCTCGCCGTCGTCGGCGAGGTCGCCGGAGAAGATCAACGCGTCGACCGCGATGTCGGATGCCGTTATCCGGTCGAGCCCGGTTTCGAGGTTGGCGAAGGTGTCGATGTGACCGCGAACCATGTTTCCCGGACCGACAAGATGGGTGTCGGTGAGGTGAATTGCGGTGAAATCCGGACGATTCACGATGTGGGGAGGAGTTGTGTCGCCTGTTCCCGGGCGGCCGTGAGCGTAGCCGAGGCGTCTGCACACTGATACACGATCGACTCGACGGCATCCATCATCGCGTCTCGTATCTGCAGATAATTGTTGCCAGGCATCGAAACCCATGGCTCCATGGTCTCCAGTTGAGCAACGCTTCGGAGAAGCGTCGACTTCCCACACCCGCTGGGCCCGAGTAGTACGAGGAATTCGCCGTCCGCGATGTCGAGGTTCACAGCCTCGATCGCATGTGTTTCGCCGGACCTCTTCGAGACCGTTCTCAGCTCGATTCTGCTCACTGCCAAACCCCTCACAAGCAATCCGATGATGCGGATACGGCAGCATCCAGGCGTGTCGGTGAGGTGAACTGCGCTGCTGTTCGAGGCTCCGCTAGGAAGAAGAAAGGGCTGCAGCCTGCGTCGATAGTTTTCTGCGATCGTGCGATAACGACAGTGCGCCATCGCGGTACTGCACGGCGTCACGAAAGGCCGGTACCGCCGGATTGGGCTATGTGGGGACGGGTGGGTTCGGGATCTGGTCGAGCTCGGGCTCGTTGGCGCCTTTGTCGAACACCAGCGGGTAGAGGATGCCGGCGATCAGTGCGCCGAGCAATGGGGCCAACCAGAACAACCACAATTGGCCGACGGCACCGTCACCGTTGAAGAACGCGACGGCGGTGGACCTCGCAGGATTCACGGAGGTGTTGGTGATCGGGATGCTGATGAGGTGGATGAGAGTCAGGGCCAGACCGATTGCGATTCCTGCTATCCCGGCCGGGGCTCTGGTGTCGGTGGCACCGAGGATGACGACGACGAAGATCGCTGTCAGCACGACCTCCGTGATCAACGCCGCCCACCACGCGTAGCCGGCGGGTGAGTGTTCGCCAAAGCCGTTGGCGGCCATATTGCCCTCGGCAACGAATCCCTCTTTGCCGTGCGCGATGGCGAAGATGATGGCACCCGCGGCCAGACCGCCGACTACCTGGGCGATGATGTAGCCGGGCACGTCTTTCCACCCGAACCGCCTGGCGAGAGCCGCGCCCAGCGTCACCGCCGGATTGAAGTGACCGCCGGAGATGTGACCGAGTGCGTAGACACCCGTCAGGACGGTGAGGCCGAACGCGAAGGACACCCCGAGGAAGCCCACTCCGACCTGGAACATCGTCCCGGTGTCGTCGTCCTGCGCGATCGACTTGGCCGCGAACACCGCTGTGCCGCAGCCTCCCAGGACGAGCCAGAAGGTGCCGAGCAACTCTGCCGCCAGGCGCTGCACATAATTGGGAGCCATACGGTGTTACCTCCGTGAAGTTCTGGTGATGTTCTGCGGGTCCGTCGGTCGTGGAGGGACTGCTCGAACTGTCGGCCACCTCCTACAGGACGACCGCGTCCTGATCAGTCGGTGCGGTCTTCGATCTGGCGGGATTCGGTTGGCGGCATACGGTAGCTCCGTTCGAGAAGAAAAGCCGGCGTCATCACTCGACTCGTTCATGGTGACCGAGTCCTGC
>NZ_JBAWFH010000469.1:0-3418 GCF_049591685.1 Rhodococcus sp. (in: high G+C Gram-positive bacteria)
TGCTTCCTGTTCCTGTTCGTTCGCGGCTCCTTCGCTTTCGCGTTTCCTCGGCGCCTGAACATGCTGGGGGCGATGGTGGTAGCGGCGTTCACACAGGGCGTCGGCACCGTCGTCTTCCACACCGTCACCAACAATCGGATCCTCACACCGTCCATCATCGGGTTCGATTCGATGTACACCCTCATGCAGACGCTGATGGTCTTCGTCTTCGGCGGCACCGTCATCGCCAATACCGAGGGCATTCCCAAACTGCTCACCCAGACAGCTCTGATGGTGGTGTTCGCGACAATCCTGTATCGGTGGATGTTTGCAGGGAAATTCGGCAGCCTGTTCCTGATGCTGCTGGTCGGTGTGGTCATCGGGCTCGCGTTCGACAGCATCTCGACGTTCCTGCAGCGTGTGCTCTCGCCGACCGAGTACGACATGCTGTCGGTTGAGCTGTTCGGCCGTCTCAGTGCAGTCAAGGGCGACTACCTGCCGTTGGCCTTCGTTGTGTGTCTCGTCGTCGGAATGATCCTGTGGGTGCGGCGCCATCACCTCGACGCGCTGTTGCTCGGGCGCGAGGCCGCGCTGGGCATCGGCGTCTCGCACAAGCGTGAACTGACGCTCATGCTGATGTTGATCGCGTTGATGGTGGCGTTCTCGACCGCGCTGGTCGGTCCGATGACGTTCTATGGATTCATCGTCGCGACGCTCGCTTACCAGATAACAGGGAGCTACAAGCACCACTACGTGCTTCCGATGGCATTTCTGCTCGGACTCCTCACGCTTGCGCTGGGGCAATTCGTCATGCAGCACATTTTCTACGCCGGCGGCTTCCTGACCGTCATCATCGAATTCGTCGGCGGCATACTGTTTCTCGTCGTGCTACTCCGTAGGGGCAAGTTGTGATCGATTTCGCCGACGTATCCAAGTCGTACTCCGACCACACTGTGCTCGGACCGGTCACCGGCACCATCGCCGACGGCGGCATCACGTCGCTGGTGGGTCCGAACGGTGCGGGCAAGTCGACACTGCTCACCGTCATCGGTCGACTCCTCGACCCCACGACGGGCACCGTCACGGTCGGGGGCATGAACATCCGCACGACGAAATCGGCCGAATTGGCCAAGCACCTGTCGATCCTGCGTCAGGAAAACCACATCACCGCGCGCCTGACGGTGCGCGAGTTAGTCGGCTTCGGCAGGTTCCCGCACTCCAAGGGTCGACTGACCGCCGACGACACCGAACACGTCGACAGGGCACTGGAGTTCTTGAACCTGACGAATCTGAGTGACCGGTTTCTCGATCAACTGTCCGGGGGTCAACGGCAGCGGGCGTTCGTCGCGATGGTTCTCGCGCAGGACACCGAGTACGTCCTACTCGACGAACCACTCAACAACCTCGACATGAAGCACTCGGTCATGATGATGCAGCAATTGCGCAGGGCTGCCGACGAATTGGGCAAGACAATCGTGCTGATCGTGCACGACATCAATTTCGCGGGAGCCTACTCCGACAGGATCATCGCGTTGCGTGACGGGGTCATCGTGACCGCCGGAACCGCGGAGGAGATGATGCAGGACGACGTTCTCACCGACGTATTCGACACTCCGGTGCGGGTGCACACCATCGCGGGGCAGCGCACCGCCGTGTACGTGCGTTGAACTGCGAACACCCGACCGTAAAAGGCACACTGGCACGGTGAAGTTATTGCTCCTCGCCGACACGCATGTACCGAAACGAGCCAGGGATCTGCCCGAACAGGTCTGGTCAGCGGTTGATTCCGCCGATGTCGTCGTCCACGCCGGTGACTGGGTGGATATCGGTCTGTACCGCACGCTCTCGGCTCGGTCGGCGCGCCTGATCGCGTGCTGGGGAAACAACGACGCCGACGAACTGCGCGCAGCGATGCCGGAGCGTGCGGATATGACGCTCGACGGCATCAGGTTCACTGTGATCCACGAGACGGGTGCGGCCACCGGACGCGAGAGGCGCATGGCGCTTGCATACCCGGACACGGACGTTCTGGTGTTCGGGCACAGCCATATTCCGTGGGACACGGTCACCGACACCGGCCTACGCCTGCTCAATCCCGGTTCGCCGACGGATCGGCGCAGGCAGCCGTTCTGCACCTACATGACAGCGGTCATCGACAACGGTCGTCTGGGCGAAGTCGAGTTGCATCGTCTTCAGCGACGCTGAACGCAGGTCCTCGAGCTTCTACGGTGACCGACTTGTCGCTTGCTTGGTCGACGAGGTCGTGCACCAGTCGAATGATGACGTCCATGTCGTTCATGACGCCGGCGCGGAGTTCGTCCTGCTGTTCGCGCGAGAGCGGCGGTGGATCGTCCGAATCCAACGCCATCACCATGTCGATCTTCGCCCGCAGCGTTTGCAGCGGCTCCAACAACTCTTCGCCCGCATCGGTGATCAATTTGTTCTGACGGGCACCGGAAACTCCGAGCGCTGCAAGCATGTCGTTGAAGCTGGTGGCCAGCGAGGCGAGTTCGTCGTCGCCGGTGATGCGGATGGGTTCGAGTTCGCCTGTTCGTGCTACGCGTTCGGTGGCATTGCGGAGGCGTTTGACGGGACGCAGGCCGGTGCGAGCAACAGCCGATCCGGCGATACCGGCCAATGCGACGAGGAAGGCGCCGATCGTGACCAGCGCCAGTGTCAGTTTGCCGAGCAGTGGCGCCGTGGTGGCCAGCGATTCGGCGACCATCACTGTTTCGCCCGTGACGGTGCGCTTGGCCGACAACACGTATCCGCGTACCTCGCGAAGGGATTCGCCGGCGTTGCCGTCGACTACGTTCTGCTCCTGCCCGTCGAGAGCTCCGGCAGCATTGGTGAACGGTTTCGATTCGGCGGTGAACGTAACGAACTCGCCCGACGACGTCACGAGGGCCACTTTGATGGCCGGGCCGTCCGAGCTGCCGACGCCGAAACCGAACAGCGTCGACGGGACCCCGGATGTTGCGCCTGCGATCAGCGCGTCGGCGTTACGGGTGACCCGATCGGCAACCTGCGCGCGCAATGCCTGCTCGGCAACGATGTAGATGGCGAGTGCGCTGACGGCGACGGCCAGCGCGGCCAGACTCATCGTCAATACGCGAATCCGACTGTGTAGGGAAAAATTTCGTTGCAGGGAGAAGTTGCGCTGCAACGACATCGACGACGGACGGATCCACCGTGTAGCCCGAGTTGCCTTCGGTCCGGCGGGGGACGGCGTCGGCATCGAACAAGTATCGCGTGCGGTGCTGAGAGTCGACTGAGAACGACCGGTGTCACCGCCGGGCGGAGGAGTCGTCAGTCGCCCGAGTGTTCGTGGTCGCTGGTGGCGAGGGGTGCTCGGCGGGCTTGTTCGAGGACTTCGGTGGTGTGTCCGCCGTGGCTGCCGGGGCCGACGTGTGCTTCTTGGCGCATCCGGTCGATCATG
>NZ_JBAWFH010000470.1:0-4488 GCF_049591685.1 Rhodococcus sp. (in: high G+C Gram-positive bacteria)
CGAGGACACGACGTGGACGGCCGCACTCGACGCCGGATGGACCGCCACCGAACTCACCGAAGCGTTCGCTCACCTCGCGGCGAACCTGTTCACCAACTACTTCAACCACTACGTCGGCACCGAACTCGACGTCCCCGCCGCACCGCAACTTCGTTCGTAAGCACCGAGGACTTTGCCGTCGGTACGGTCGAGGCGACGCGGCAGTTGCACGCGCGCCGCTCGTCCGGCCCGGCCGGACCTGACTCGTGGAGGTAAGGAACGTGAGTGTCGTGCCACCTGACTTGGGGGCCGAGGACATCGGCGCACCCCCATTCCGCCGCCCGCAGATCATCGTGTTCGACGTCAACGAAACTCTGTCCGACATGACCTCGATGTCGGCTCGGTTCGCCGACGTCGGAGCGCCCACGCAGATGTCGTCGCTGTGGTTCGCAGGCCTTCTCCGTGACGGCTTCGCCCTGGGTGCGGCGGGTACGTCGGCCACGTTTTCGGACATCGGATCCGGGCTACTACGGGTCATGCTCGACGAGGTCGCACTCGATCGACCTCTCGACGATGCGATCGAGCACATCATGAACGGGTTCGCGGGTCTCGACGTGCACCCTGATGTGACTGTCGGTGTCGAGACGTTGTCGACCCTCGGGATTCGATTGATCACCCTCAGCAACGGCTCCACCGGCGTAGCCGAAACACTGCTCACCTCGGCCGGGGTGCGCAGCCACTTCGAGACGCTGCTGTCCGTCGACGCGGCCGGTGCATGGAAACCTTCCCCCCACTCATACGAATACGCACTCGACGAGTGCGGTGTCGATCCCGGCGATGCCATGCTCGTGGCTGTCCATCCCTGGGATATCGACGGAGCACACAGGGCAGGCATGGCGACTGCCTGGCTCAACCGCACCGGAGGTCCGTATCCGCGGTACTTTTGTGCACCGGACATCGAGATAGCCTCTCTCGCTCAGCTGCCACGTCGTCTCTCCTGACATCGCGCTTCACAATCAATCACCCAGGTGCGGTACCGATCGACGATCGATGCACACCGTGATCACAAAGGTGGGCACTGCAATCTCCTTCTGAAACAGTGCCGTCGTCTTCTGAAACTGACAACCAGCGTGTCCCGTCGGCGCAGGTGTGAGAATAGATCTGACAACTGCGGCCGCGACGTCGTCGCTCCGCTCGCTGTCTCCACCCGGACCCGCGCACGCCCCGCAGTGTAGCGTGATGGGTGTCACACCCGCTTGGCCCGAGGAGTCGTATGCACCCGCACGCGGAGCGCCCCGAACGCACCGAGCGCCCGGTACCCGTCGAGCACGGCGTGACCCGAGAGCTCATCATGATCGCCTCGGTTGTCGCGATGGGCATCCTTGCCGCCGTCGCGATCACTCTGCCCGCGCTCGCAGGCTGAGCTGAACCCCCGTCGCCGCGGGCGCGGGTGTACGGGCTTCGTCGAGGCGTGCAGTATGGACGCGTGCAGCATGGACGCAACGATCCCGACGCCACACCCAGGCGCCCCCGCGTGGTTGCCGTGGCGTACCTGCTCTGGCTGGCCGCGGCGGTGGCACTCGTTCTCGTCGCTTTGCTGACCCTCACCGTGCCTGCCGACCAGTTGCGAACGTCGTTGGACGGTCAAGGCGCCACGGCCGAGGAGATCGACTCGTACCTCTCCACCATCCGCGTGGTCGGCGTCGTGTCCGCGATCCTCGGTCTCGTACTCGGATTTCTGTCGGGCCCGGTGCGTGCCGGGCACGCCGGTATCCGTCGCATCCTCGTCGCCCTGTCGGTGCTCGTTGCGACGCTGCTGCTGTTCGTCGCCTTCGGGATGATGCTGTTCCAAGAACTCGTCGTGGTGGTGATCGCACTGCTGGCAGCCTGCGCGCTCGTCTATCGCCCCTCGGCTAGGACGTGGTTCGCCCATGAGTGAGTCGGTCGACGCCGATGTGCTCTTTCACGAACCGGGTGCCCGCTGGCGTGCCTTGGCGTGGGGTCCCGCCATCTGTGTGATCGCGTTGGCGATCGAAGTGCTCACCGGGCCGGTCGTGCACTGGTTCGCCCTCGCGCTGTTCGCGCTGCTGCTCGCCGGGTTCACCTACGTTCAGATATCGGCTGCACGGAGACATGTCAGTGTCGAACTCACCTCGACGCATCTGCGGCAGGGAACCGAAACGGTGGACGTCGCCGACATCGAGGCAGTCCTGCCTCCGGCGGATTACTCCGATGGCAACTACGAGCTCGCGAAGTGGGAGTCGGCGCGCGTGCTCGGGGAGCTCACCTCGGTACCTCGACGTCGCAGCGGGATAGGCCTTCGGCTCGTCGGCGGCGGAACGGTACAGGCATGGGCAAGGGACGACGAAGGACTGCGCGAAGCTCTGGGGGCAGTGGTGGGGAAGCGATGAGGCGACTGGCCGATGTGGTCGGTGCGGCCGTGCTGCTGGTGCTGGCCATCGTGTGTTGGAACCGCGGCGTCACCGAACGCGTCTTCGCCGCCGTCCCGGACGGTGCGCCGGAATTCGTGTCGACGCACTACTCGGGCTCGTGGATCGGTGCCGCGACAGTGTGCGTCCTGATTGCCCTGCTGCTGATGACCAACGCTGCGCGCACCACCGTCCGTGGACGTTCCCATACCCGGTAGGGGTATGGTGGTCGGTATGAGCAGTTACAGCACCGACCAGGACGATCTCTTGAAGAGACTGCGGCGTATCGAAGGCCAGATCGCCGGCATCTCACGCATGGTGGCCGACGATCGGTATTGCATCGACGTCCTCACCCAGGTGTCGGCGGCCACCAAGGCGCTGCAGTCCGTCTCGCTGAAACTGCTCGACGCCCACCTCGCGGGCTGCGTCGTCGAAGCAGCCAAGAAGGGCGGCCCCGAGGCGGACGCCAAGGTGAAAGAAGCATCCGACGCCATTGCGCGTCTCGTCCGATCCTGACACCGACCTGAGAAAAGGAATCATCGTCATGCAGAACGACTACATCGTCGAAGGAATGACCTGCCAGCACTGCGCCACCTCGGTATCGGAAGAAATCTCCGACATCGCCGGCGTCACCGACGTTCAGGTGGACGTCGACTCGGGCAAGGTCGTCGTCTCGAGCGACTCCGCGCTCGACCGCGAAGCAGTTGCCGGCGCCGTCACCGAGGCGGGCTACCGACTCGCATCTTGACGGGAGGCGGGCTACCGACTCGCATCTTGATTGGGGTTGACGACGAGCTGGTTGTGGTACAGGTCATACGCCAGCTCTTCCTCGACACTCATCAGGAGCGCCTACGTGAACAGACTGCTGACCGGCACCGGGATCCTCGTTTCCAGCGTGTGCTTGACCATTGCGTGTTCGACGGGAGCGGTGGCGCAGCCCAGCCCCTCCCTGCCGAAGCTCGAGGTGACCGTGGAGTTCGACGGTCTCACCAAGCCCTGGGATGTGGTGCAGGCACCCGATGGCACCATATTGACCGGTGAACGCAGCGGCCGCTTCGTCGTCAAACGCCCGGGTATGGACGCGGCCGATGTGGCGGCCGATCTGAGCGATCTGTACGCCGAAGGCGAGACCGGGTTGATGGGTATCGCGTTGGCAAACGACTTCGAGCAGTCGCGTGCGCTCTACACCTGCCAGGGCGTGCTCGGCGGCGGCAGCGGCGCACCCGGTACTGGCAGCGCCGATCCGGGCAGCGCCGGCGGAGGCGGCAGCAACTCGATCGCGGTATTCCGTTGGACCGTCGACGAGAACTGGCAAACCCTGACCCGCGAACGAGCCGTCGTCGAGAACATCCCCGTCGCCGACAACGGGCGTCACGGCGGCTGCCGCATCCTCGTCGCACCGGACGACACCCTGTTCGTCGGAACCGGTGACACGGCGCGGCCGACGGTGCCGCAGGATCGAAACTCGCTCGGCGGCAAGGTGCTTCACGTCAACCCCGACGGCACGGCCGCAGCCGACGCGCCGGGACGCGTCTACACCCTCGGGCACCGCAACGTGCAAGGGCTTGCGTACCGGCCCGGCTCGAACCAGCTCTACGAGGTGGAGCAGGGCCCGGATCGCGACGACGAGTTCAACCTGCTGACGGCCGGCGGAAATTACGGCTGGAAGCCGGACCGCACCCCCGTCATCTACGACGAATCGGTACCGATGACCGACCCGGCGCGAGTGCCCGGCGCCATCGGAGCCGTGTGGAGTTCGGGCGATTCACCGGCCATCGCGACCCCGGGCCTCACCTTCGTCGACGGGGCACAGTGGGGCGAATGGGATGGCGCCGCCGTCATCTCCAGCCAGCAACGGGAAAAGCTCGTCTTCCTGAGGTTGAACGCCGACGGCACGGCAGTCGAGGACGAAGTCTCGGCGCTCGAAGGCGCTGAGGGCCGCCTTCGTTCGCTCACCTCGACCGGCGACGGAACATTCCTCCTGACCACCGACAACGGCAACGGCCAGGACAAAGTCCTGCGCGTCACCGCCGGGGCTTGATCTACCCCCCGGTGACCGCTGGGGCCCGACCCACCCCCG
>NZ_JBAWFH010000471.1:0-3733 GCF_049591685.1 Rhodococcus sp. (in: high G+C Gram-positive bacteria)
GGTGCCGCGCGGCACCCGAGCACGACGCTACATGCCCGGGAAGCGCCCCATCTTTACGGCCTTGACCAGCAGGGCGTGGTCGGATTCGGTCTGATCTGCATAGAGCCGCGCAAACCGTGACAACGCGGTGTCCAGGGTGTCCGACTCGCCGACGTAGCCCGCGATCATCGACGCCCCACTGGTGCGGGCGTGGCCTTTCGCGAGCAACCGGCCCACGACGCCGGCGTAGTCGACCAGGGCGGGTGCGTCGATCGAGCTCAGATCGATCGTGCCCTTCATGTTGCGGAATTGCCGCACGTAGTACTGCCTGCCGTCGATGGTCGTCCACCCCAGCAGCGGGTCACTGACCGTCTGAAGGTCCTGCTGGTATTCCACGACACGCTGACCCTGATGCGCGTGCCATGCCGACTCGCCGTGGACGTACGGCGCCAGCACCGACCGTCGAGCCTGCTTGAGCTGCAGAAACACCACGTCGTCGGGGCTACTGCCCTCCAGCAACGCCACGTACGCCCGGAGTCCGACACTGCCGACACCGACCACCCGATGGGCGACGTCGATGAGCGTGTACCCGCCGAGCACCCGACGCCAATGCGGGGACAGCGTCGTCAGATACTCGTCCAACCCGTCCGCCAGCAATTCCTCGTCGCGCGGCGGTATCCGGGTGGTGATGGGCGGCTCCTCCACCAACCGACGCTTGCCCTCGTGCTCCTCGGTCAACTGCGGCAACACGCGGTCGCTCGTACGCCTGCGAGCCTTCTTGGTGGCCCGCTTGATCTCGCGCCGCAGCGACCCCTCGGTGGTGTCGGCCTGCAGCTTCTCGGCAGTCAATCGCTGGAACGACCGAGACATCAGCGGCTGATCGGCCAGGCGCGAGACCTCGACCCGGTACGCCCGCACACACGCCGCGACCGCTTCCTCGCACTGCTCCTCCGTGCGTCCGTTCTGGCGGCCCGCCACCCAGATGCTCGCGGCGAGGCGTCGTAGATCCCACTCCCAGGCGCCGGGGTGGGCCTCGTCGAAATCGTTGAGGTCGATGACGAGATCGCGCTCGGGAGAGGCGTAGAAGCCGAAATTGCCGAGGTGGGAATCCCCGCTGACCACTGGGGTGATGCCGGTCGACGGGAGCAGCGCGACGTCGCGGGCCATGACGATCGCGGTGCCGCGAAGAAAGCCGTACGGCGACTCCATCATGCGTTCGACGCGCACCGGAATCAGCCAGTCGATGCGCCCGTCGTGCGAGAACTCGATCTGCCGGATCGGGTCGAGGCGATCGGCCGGCGGGGTCCAGTCGCCCATCGATTCACGCGAGACCTTCTCCCGGAGCGACTTGCCGAGTTCGTAGCGCTCGGCGCGAGGAGTCGGCCGGGCGCGCAGGGTGGCATACGACCGGCTGTCCGCCTCGCCGAACTCGGGAACCACCTTGTGGCCGGACTTGGTGCGGCCGTTGCGAGCGTCGGGCATGGGGAAACCCTATGACGGAAGGACTGCGCCACGCGTGCCCACCGTCAGCGGCGGCGGTACCGGGCCGCGATCTTGGCGCCGACCGGCACGGCGAACAGCATCATGAAGACCCTGATGACCTGCGCGGCCACGACGAACGTGACGTTGGCACCCGTCGACGCAGCGACCGCCAGAACGGCGTAAACGCCACCCGGCGTGGTTGCGAGATAGCCGTCGTACGCGGTGAGGGAAGATGCGGCCGCGAGCCACACACCCAGAACCGCGCAGCCGACGGTGACGCCGATGATCAGCAGCAGCGCCGTGGGCAGGATCCGCGAGATCGACCGCAGGCTCTCCAGCGTGAACCGCAGCCCGGCCTGCCACCCGATTCCGATGTACGCCGCCGCGAGGAGCAGCGAGGGCACACCGGCGTCAAAGGAGAAGCCGAGCAGATCGACGACGGTCGCGACGATCAGCGGCCCGAGCAGACCCGGAGCAGGCAGCCGGACCAGACGGGCCAGCAGGTAGCCGACGACGCTGCACACCGCGACGAACGCGAGGTCGACGAACCACGGCGCCCCTGCCGTCGGGACGACCCCGGCGTCGGTGCCGCGCGCCGAGAACACCACGGTCGCAACCAGGGGCATCGTCACCGTCACGAACACGACGCGCAGATATTGCACGACGGCGACCACACGTTCGTCGCCGCCGAGCTCTTGGGCGATCGCGACGAGACCCGACGCCCCGCCTGCGACGAGCGCGAGGGCGCCCGTCAGGGAGTCGACGTCCTTGCGGAGGCCGAGCAATGCGCCGGCGCCGATGGACAGCAGCAGCGTCCCAACACAGGCGAGCACGACGGGCAGCCAGGCGTCACCGACAGCTCCGAGCGTGTCGCGTTGAACGAGGGTGCCGATCTCGACGCCGAGCACCGCCTGCGCGGCGATGCCCCACCGCCGCGGTACGCCCGATTCGGGAGCCCACCCGGCCAGTGCGAACGCGATCGCGACGAACAGGGCAACGAACAACCCGGCCGACGGAACTCCGAGCCACGTGGCCCCGGCGGTCAGCGCAACCGTGGTCGGCCCGAGGACGAGCCAGCGACTCAAGAAGGTTTGCCGGGCCGCTCGTACCTGCGCACCTCGGGCGGCAGTCCCCATTCGGTGCGGCCGAGACGGCTGAGCGGGGCGATGGCTTCGAACGACGGCAGCCCGTCGTCGGCGAGGAACTCCGGTTGTACGGCGATGGCGACGACGCGGCCCATGACGACGAACGAGTTACCGACCTCGACGACGCGGTGCAGGACGGCTTCGATGGCGATCGGTGACTCCGCGACGCGGGGAGGGGCGACCTTCTCGCTCGGCTCGCTGTCGATGCCCAGTTCTTCGAGTTCGCTGACGCCGTGCTCGTAGCCGGCCGACGTCGCGTTGATCTGCTCGACCATGTGCGCGGTGGCCAGGTTGATCACGAACTCGCCCGTCGCTTCGATGTTGCGGAGGCTGTCCTTGCGTCCGACAGAGGTGAATTGCACTACAGGCGGGTTGGACGACGACACCGAAAAGAAGCTGTACGGCGCGAGATTGGCCACTCCGTCCGCGGAGACGGTGGACACCCACGCAATCGGCCGCGGAACGACCGACGAGGTGAGCAGGGGATACAGGCCGCCGGGCGGCATCTCGGACGGGTCGAAGACAGTGCGCACACCCCTATGGTGTCAAACAACTCCGGCTCGGGCCGCCTCCGGCGTCCTCGCGGGAATCTGACAATCTGGATGGGTGAACCCGTCCAGTGCTCAGGCCTCTGCTGTCGTCGACGAGCTCGTGCGCGGTGGTGTCCGCGACGTGGTGCTGTGCCCGGGTTCTCGCAACGCCCCGCTGGCGTTCGCGCTGCAGGAAGCCGACATGGCCGGACGGCTCCGGCTGCACATGCGCATCGACGAACGGACGGCGGGTTTTCTCGCACTCGGTCTGATCATGGGTGAGGGCAGGCCGGTGCCGATCGTCATGACCTCCGGTACCGCTGTCGCCAACCTCGGACCGGCCGTCCTCGAAGCCAACTACGCGCGGATGCCGTTGATCGTGCTCAGCGCCAATCGGCCGTACGAGATGCTCGGCACCGGCGCCAACCAAACCGTCGAGCAGCTCGGATTGTTCGGCAGCCAGGTGCGCGCGACCATCAGCCTCGGCCTCGCCGAAGACGGCGACGGCCAGAACAGTCAGTGGCGCAGTGCAGTGTGCCGCGTGCTCGCTGCTGCACGCGGAACCCGCTCCGGCAACGCGGGCCCGGTGCACTTCGA
>NZ_JBAWFH010000472.1:0-16005 GCF_049591685.1 Rhodococcus sp. (in: high G+C Gram-positive bacteria)
CGGGTAGGCATTCGACGGTGCGATACCTTCCATGCGGCCTCCCACACGTTCACGCTCGACGCCGTACGCGAGGTAATCGGGGATGAGCGATTCCATCATCGACAGGATCGATTCGTTGAGTGCCACGTCGATCGACCGCTGTTCGAGGGACAGGGTCGATGTGGCGGTCTGACGCTGAAACAGCGCCATGACGCACCCGAATGCCGCATACAACCCGGCGATGGAGTCGCCGATGGACACTCCGACGCGCACGGGCGGCCGGTCGGGGTCGCCGACGAGATTGCGGAACCCGCCGTACGCCTCGGCGACCGCCGCGAAGCCCGGCCTCTCCGACATCGGCCCGGTCTGACCGAAGGCAGAGATTCTGGTGATGATCAGGTCGGGGTTCTTCTCGCTCAACACCTCCGGCGAGATGCCCCACTTCTCGAGGGTTCCGGGACGGAAGTTCTCCAGTACGACGTCGCAGTGGGCGGCGAGGTCGATGACGTCCTGCCTGCCCTGCTCGGTGCGCAAGTCCAGCACGATCGACTTCTTGTTCCGGTTGATCGTGCGGTACAGCATCGACGTCGTTCCGGAGTACAACCGCCAGTTGCGCAGTTCGTCGCCCGTTCCCGGCCGCTCGACCTTGATGACCTCGGCGCCGAAATCGGCAAGCATACGTGCTGCGGTGGGGGCGGCGATGTAATTGCCGAGCTCGAGTACTCGAACACCGCTCAGGGGCAGGGACATTGCGTTCTCCTCGGTTGTCACGTTCTCCTCGGTTGTCACGTTCTCCTTGGTTGTCACAGTACGAAGCTCATCGACATGATCGGTGCGATCGCGACGACGGACGCGACGGAGCCGCCCACCGAGCACGTCTCGAGTGTGCCCCGTGTGCTCTGACCCATCAACGATTGAAGGAGCCAGAAGGAGTTGCCGGTGACGTGCCATCACCGGCACTTCAGTGTGACCGACCACACTGCTAGCCACATTGTCAGCACAGATTCGTAAGTTGGGCAAGGCGCCGCCCGTTATGGACCGAGCGGCTGCGCCCGTTTCACAGCAGTGGCTGCATTGCCCGGATTCAGTTCGACGGGCGACCGCACCGTGATCGCGCCGACTCGCAGGAGCCCGTCGGTCAGCGGTTCTGCTCGCAGACCACCGCGGCCGATCAGCGCCTTCCGCGCTCCTTCGACGACCATCTTGTCCATCCACACGCACGGGTGGGCGGGACGACCACCGCGAAAACGCACCGGGCCGTCGCCGGAGTCCAGTTCGAACTCGACGCCGCGCAACGGGTCGAGCTCGAGGCCCCTCACCACGACGTTGCGCCTGGCCACGGACGTGTTCGGAACCGGAACCCCCAGGATTTCGCCGACTGCCTCCCACGCTTCTGTGGCCAAGAACGTCACCGCAGCCTCGGTGTGGGCTTTGACCCCGAAGAAACGATCACCCCGGATGCCCTTGCCCGCGACGATGTCGACCCGATCGGGCAGCGCGGTCGTCACGTCGTCCGCCGGACCGTCCTTCGCCCTACCGAAGTACGCGTGACCAGGCGAGACCAGCAGTTGGACGATCTCGGCGGGGTATACGAAATCCATGCCGCCGATTCTCCCCCGTACAGAAAGCTACTCGAGGGTAAGTTCGAGTTTGTAGACTCGCGGCCATGTCTGCGAACACCAGAGTGACCACCTCCGACGGCATCCTCGAGGGCAAGTCGGTCGGCGACCTCTTCACCTGGCGAGGCATCCCGTATGCGGCGCCGCCCGTGGGCCCCCTCCGACTACGCGCACCGCAGCCGGTCGAGCCCTGGCAAGGTGTGCGTGACGCAACCGAATGGGGCAACGCCTCCGTCCAGCACAAGCGCGGCACCATGCTCTCGCCCGGCAAGTACCAGCCGTCGAGCGAAGATTGCCTGACGCTCAACGTGCTCGCCCCGAAACGCGCGGCCGACGCACTGCGGCCCGTCATGGTGTTCATCCACGGCGGCGCCTACACACTGGGCACCTCCGCCACACCGCTGTACGGAGGCGGTTCGCTGGTGCGGCGTTCGCTCGAGGACAGCGACGGAATCGTCTACGTGTCGGTGAACTACCGCCTCGGGGCGCTCGGTTACCTCGACCTGACCCAGTTCTCCACGCCCAACAGGCAATTCGATGCCAACCTCGGACTCCGCGACCAGGTCGCCGCGTTGAAGTGGGTGCAACGCAACATCGAGCACTTCGGCGGCGACCCGTCCAACGTCACCATCTTCGGTGAGTCGGCCGGCGGTAACGCCGTCACCACACTGCTCGCAACGCCGGCCGCGAAAGGGCTGTTCCACCGGGCAATCTCCGAGAGTTCCGCGCCGGGGCTCGTCGCAACCCACGAGCGAGCGACCGAGTGGGCGCGCGAATTCGCGGGATACCTCGGCGACGACACCGAAGTAGCGCATGCCCTCGACACCGCCGATGTCACCGAACTCGGCCGCGCCGGAACCAAACTGGCGTTCTCGGTACTGAACAAGACCCCCGGACTGCACCCGTTCGGACCCGTCGTCGACGGCGACTACCTGCCGAAGAATCCCCTCGATGCGTACGAGGACGGCTCTGCGCACCAGGTTCCCCTGATCATCGGTACCAATGCGCGCGAGGGCACCCTGTTTCCCAAGGTGCTCGATGCGCTCCCCACCAATCCCGAGCGTATCGACAAGCTCTTCGCGCTCACCGATCCGAACGCCAAAGATGATGTGCTCGACGCCTATCCGGGATACCCCAGCCCGTCGACTGCCATCGACATCGGCGGCGACTTCACGTTCTGGAAGCCGTCCATCGAAGTTGCCGAAGCCCATTCTCACCGGGCACCCACGTTCAGCTACCGCTTCGACTTCGCACCCCGAGTCATGAAGTGGCTGGGCCTGGACGCAACCCACGGCTTCGAACTGTTCGCCGTCTTCGGCATCAACGGAACGACCTTCGGCAAAATCATGACCCTCCCCGGTGGTCGCTCCGACTTCGCGGCGGTCACCGAGCACGTGCAGTCGCACTGGCTGCACTTCGCCCGCACGGGTACGCCGTTGGGCAGCTGGCCGGCATACGACGCCGACGCGCGACTGACGATGATCTTCGACTCCCGCACGCGAGTGCAGCGCGACCCACGGCGTGACCGTCGGCAAGCCTGGGAGGGTTACCGCGGTTACGCGAGCCAGAGGACCGAACCTGCAGCCGATTCGGCTACTACTTGAGCAGGCGTGACATCCGGCGGTCGGCGAGTATTTTGCCGGCCGTCTGACAGGTGGCGCAGTACTGGAACGAACGCTCGGCGTAGGACACTTCGCGTACCGGATCGCCGCACACCGGACAAGGCAGTCCGGTGCGTGCGTGGACACGCATTCCGGAACGCTTCTCGCCCTTCAGCCTGGCGGCGTCCTGACCTTCCGAGCGGGCGACCGCGTCTTCGAGCACCTCACGCATCGCTGCGTAGAGAACAGCGACCGCCTCGGCGTCGAGCTTGTTGGACGACGCGAACGGCGACAGCTTGGCGACGTGCAGGATCTCGTCCGAGTAGGCGTTCCCGATACCCGCGATGAGCGACTGATCGACCAGCGAGGTCTTGAGCCTCGCGGTGGTTCCGCCCAGAATTTCCGCGAACTCGGGCTCGGTCAACGCCAGCGCATCGGGGCCGAGTCGAGCAATGCCTGCAACCTCCTGCGGGTCGTGCACCACCCACACGGCGAGCCGCTTCTTGGTGCCGGCCTCGGTGAGATCGATGGCAGGCGTCAGGCCCTCCGGGGTGAAAAAGTGAATGCGCAGAGCCAACGGACCCTTGCCCGGTTTGGGCGGCGCGACCGACGGATTGTCGGTCCACCGCAACCAGCCACCGCGCGAGAGATGGGTGATCAGCCACAGGTCACCCGCCTGCAGCGCGAGGTGCTTCCCGAACCTCGCCGCATTCGTGACGTCACGACCCTGCAGCTCGCTGATGGGCGGATCGAACGTCTTGAGCACGCTGAGCGCGGCAATGTCGATCCGGCCGATCACAGCGCCGACGGCGTGCTCGCGCAGGAATCCCGCGAGTGCTTCGACCTCGGGTAACTCGGGCATCCTGCCATTATGCGGGCAAGTGCGGGCTTCGCCCCCCGTGTTCACAAAGTGCTGTTCCAACAGCACTTTCCACGCACCGGTGCGGAGCGCCCACACACCGGCGCGGAGCGCCTACTAGGATGGTCGCCGTGATGGTTCCTACCCCGTACGAGGACCTGCTGCGCCACGTTCTCGAGACCGGCACCGCCAAGTCGGACCGCACCGGCACGGGTACGACCAGCATCTTCGGCCACCAGATGCGTTTCGACCTCGGTCAGGGCTTTCCCCTGATCACCACCAAGAAGGTGCACCTGAAGTCGATCGTCTACGAACTGCTCTGGTTCCTTCGCGGCGACTCCAACGTCCGCTGGCTGCAGGAACACGGCGTGTCGATCTGGGACGAGTGGGCAGCGCCGGACGGTGAACTCGGGCCCGTCTACGGCGTCCAGTGGCGTTCGTGGCCGACCCCGTCGGGCGAACACATCGACCAGATCTCGCAGGTCCTCGAGACTCTGCGCACCAACCCCGATTCGCGACGCATGATCGTCTCGTCGTGGAACGTCGGCGAAATCCCGCAGATGGCCCTGCCGCCGTGCCATGCGTTCTTCCAGTTCTACGTTGCCGACGGCAAACTGTCGTGCCAGCTCTACCAGCGCAGTGCAGACCTCTTCCTCGGCGTTCCGTTCAACATCGCGAGCTACGCGCTGCTGACGCACATGGTTGCCGCACAGGTCGGACTCGAGGTCGGCGATTTCGTCTGGACCGGAGGCGATTGCCACATCTACGACAATCACCGTGAACAGGTGACCGAGCAGCTCACCCGCGAGGCCTACCCGTACCCCAGACTAAATCTGGCACAGCGTGATTCGGTCTTCGACTACCAGTTCGACGACATCGAGATCGTCGGCTACGAACACCACCCCGCCATCAAAGCCCCGGTAGCGGTATGACGAAACCCGTCAACGTCGGCATGATCTGGGCGCAGAGCAACACCGGTGCGATCGGTCAGGCCGGGCGGATTCCGTGGAGAGTGCCCGAGGACATGGCGCATTTCAAGGAGATGACCGCCGACCATCCGGTAGTCATGGGCCGTAAGACGTGGGATTCGTTGCCGGCGAAGTTCCGCCCATTGCCGGGACGACGCAATATCGTCGTCACCCGCGATTCGGCGTGGAGCGCCGAGGGCGCAGAGATCGCGTCGAGCGTCGAACAGGCACTCGGAATAGTCGATGTCGACACCGTCTGGATCATCGGCGGTGGCGAAATTTACCGCGCCGCAATGCCTTTCGCAACCGAGTTGCAGGTCACCGAAATAGACATCGCGGTGAACGGCGACACCGTCGCGCCCGAGGTACCCAAGGATTGGGTGGCGATCACCGGCAAGTGGCAGGTCAGCCGCAACGACGAGATCCGCTACCGCTTCATCGAGTACGGCAAGCCTTACCGAACTACTTGATCCACACGAACTTTCGGTCAGTACATGCGTAGGGACGGGCCGGGTGGGTCATACTGAGCGCATGGACAAGAAGTCACTCACCGCCCTTGCCCGACAACAGCTCAAGCTCGCCGTGGGCGCATCCAGTGGCCGCAGCTCGCAGACCGTCTACGGCGGTCACCAGCGCCACCTCCGTCAAACCGTTGTCGCCTTGGCCGCGGGCAACGAGCTCGGCGCACACGACCTCAACGGCGAGTCCACGGTGTTGGTTATCAGCGGTCAGCTAAAGCTGGTGAGCGGCGAAAAGTCCTGGAAGGGTTCGGCAGGAGACCTGCTCGTGGTTCCCGATGCGCGGCACAGTGTCGAAGCCGTCGAAGACGTGGCATTTCTGCTGACGGTGTCCGTCTAGAGATTCGCCCCGTCAGTTCTGCCGGCCTCGTACCACCAGAACCGGGCAGTCGGCCGTGTGGATGAGGGCATACGACGTCGATCCCAGCAGCATTCCGGTGAACCCACCGCGGCCGCGATTGCCGACGACGATGAGCGACGCTTCCTCGGACATCTGACCCAGGACACGCACCGGCCGATCCTGCGCAACGACGCGGCGCACGTCGACATCCGGATACTTCTCCTGCCACCCCGCGAGGCTCTCCGCGAGCACCGCTTCCTCCGACGCAGCGATGTCTTCCCACTGCTGCGGCACAGCGGAAATCTGACCGAGCGACACATCCGACCACACGTGCACCGCGACGAGCGGGGCACCGCGGCGGGAGGCCTCGTCGAACCCCGCAGCAATGGCGGCCTGATTGACGGCGGACCCGTCGATGCCGACGACGACCGGGCCCGGCGCACCGTCCGTGTCGATGCTGCGACCGCGAACCACGGCAACCGGC
This sequence comes from Rhodococcus sp. (in: high G+C Gram-positive bacteria), assembly GCF_049591685.1. Taxonomy (GTDB): domain Bacteria; phylum Actinomycetota; class Actinomycetes; order Mycobacteriales; family Mycobacteriaceae; genus Rhodococcoides. The sequence continues at coordinate 6,369 of NZ_JBAWFH010000472.1, forward strand.
GAGTGGGCATGCGCGCTGAGACCGATCGATGCCGACCCGAGCAGGCGTGAATCCGATTCGTTCAGTCCGCTCGCACCGAGCACGACGAGTGCGCATCGAGCCGATTCGTCGAGCAGCACGTCGACGACGTTGCCGTCTCGCGCCTCGCCTGCGATATCGAGTGCGGCTCCCCCACCGACCCCACGGGCAATCTCTGCCGACGCGGTGAGCCGGGACTTCGCGACCCTGCGAAATTCGAGTGCTTGCTCATCGGTGAGTCGGGCTGGGACGTCGACGGCGGTGACGATACGCAACGAGTAGCCGTGGCTCACGGCAGTCGATGCTGCCCATGCGACGGCTCGGCCCGAGCCATCGGAGCCGTCGACTCCGACGACGATCGTGTTCTTGGCTGTCACGTTTCATGCCTCCGGCTCGCCGAGCAGTCTGTTCGCCAGGATAGACGACCACCGCTCCGAGTACTGGCGTGCGCACAAAGCTGACCCCCTCTCCGGTTCCCGCATTGGAACCGGAGAGAGGGCAGTTTCCCACAGACCCCCCGGGGACTTGTTCACGCGCGTACGTCGTTACGACGCGCGGAGTCTTTCGGCTTCGCGTGCGCGAGCACGCAGCCGTAGTTGTTCGAACGTGGACGCTTGATTTTCGAGGTCGTCGAGGAAGTCGGCCAGGATCTCCCGGCTGCGTTCTCCTGCTGAGAGATCGGTGCGTTCGAAGATGCGCCAGTGTCGGAGCATCGGCAGAACGACTTCGTCGAGATGGCGTCGTAAGTCGTAGATCCCGTCGCGCGCGATCAGCATCGCGCTGCGTTCGAAGCCCGGCAGACCGCTACCCGGCATCTGAAAGTTCATGACGACCTCGGTGACCGCCTTGACGGCGCGGTCGGGCGCGATGTCGAGTGCCGCGGACGCGATGTCTCGGTAGAACGCAACGTGCAATTCTTGATCGGCGACGATCCGACCGAGTACCGATTCGGCCGTTGAATCGGCGCATTCGACGGCGGTGCTGCGGTGGCTCACCATGGTTGCCGTGACGTCGACGGTGGAGTGCACAATCGACCGAAGGAGGTGATCACCCTCCATGGACGACTCGGTACCGATGGTCATGCACTGGAACTTGGCTCGATCGAGGGCCACGGAGTCGACGCTGCGTGTGGCTACCAGGTAGCGCTGAATCGCATCGGCATGGCGGTTTTTTTCGTCCGACCACTCCTGCTGCCATGCAGACCACGAACTGCGCTGCAGTGCAGCGGACGCCTCGCGGTGATCGCGCTCGGTGTTGTTGTGTGTGAGGAGTGTGGTGACCAGTGCCGCCTTGGCGGTCTCGGAAAGCGTCGAGGCGCGTTGACCCCAATAGCGTTCCGGTCGAACGAACTCGGCCGGGTCCCAGATGGAAGCACCAGCGAGGTGGCGTTGCAGGCAGCTCTCCAGCACCGGCTCGAGGTCCCGAAGCAACGACAATGGACTCTGGACTGCCGACATTGCTCCACCCCTCTCACGCACCGTGTATTCGCTCGGCCTTCATCTGTCGTTCTTCGACCGGCACAGCAGAACGCTAAGCCCCGCACGCCCCGGGAGAGAACAGTCCGGGAATTGTTTAGGCAATGTCGCAAGCCCACATGGCGGCGGTTGAGAGCCTTCACAAATTGGTCGTTCCAAACCCTGGATAACGCGTTGATAACATCCTATGATCGAGTCTGTTAGGCGCACGAAAACAAACCCGAAGTACGAAACCGGTGCCTTTCGGGCTGATTTTCAAGCGAAAAGTGCATGGACGCGCAATAATACGCAGCAGTAACTTTGTTCCCGCCGGTATCGAAGTTCACACACGAAGGGCTGACCTGTGACCGTTCACAACACGACGAGCCTCGGAATCATGGTCGCGGGCCAGCCCGCATCCGCGCCGCTCCGCGACTTTCGCGCCGTAGCTCGTTTGCTGGTCGGGCATTTCGCTGCCAACACTCCGTGCGGCTCCCTGCCCGGAGAGCAACTGCACGGTGACGTCACCGAATTCACCGTCAAGTGCATCAGCATCGCGGTCCAGATGCTCGACGAGCGGCGCGCACCCAACGACAGCGACCTCGCGGAGCTGCGCGCCAAGGCAAGCCAGTGGGCCCGCGAAGGCGTTCCGCTCGAGTCGGTCCTCACGGTTTATCACGAGGGAATTCAAATCGGCTGGAATCTGGTGTCCAAGCGAGCAGGCGAGGGTGACACCGGCGACCTGATCGAAGCAGCAAGAATGTTCGTCCTGCTGTCCGAGAAGGTGTCCATCGCAGCGTCGAAGAGCTACGTCGAAGAATTGCAAGCCGTAGCGAGCGAGCATCACACGGCGGCCCACACCCTGGTCTCCTCACTTCTCAGTGGGCACAACGCAGTATCGATCGCACGCCAGTCGGGCATCGAACTGGCCGACAGCTACCTCGTCCTTGCACTGTCCATCCCGTCGCATCCGGACGAGAACGACCCCGCGATTCAGAAGACGGTCGCAGCGCGCCGGAAACTGCGTCGCGTGCAGGCCGAGCTGGCCATCATCTGCGGACGTACCCCACTGTCGATGCTCAGCACCGAGGGCGGAACCGTCCTCATCCCCGGTGTGCACGACGAAGAATGGGTCGAAGCGCTCGTTCACCGCCTCAGCACCGCCGCCGAGGTGCCCCTCACCGTCACCACCGAACAAGCCGCGACGGCCGATGTCCCCACGGCGGCCGACCAGGTGCACGAGCTTCTCTCACTCGCCCACCAGTTGCATCGTGCGCCAGGCCTGTACCGCATGGACGACCTGGTCCTCGAATATCAACTCACCCGTCCCGGTCCCGGCCGGCGGCACCTTCGGCAGATCCTCGAACCTCTCGACGCCTCCCCCGAGTTGCTCGAGACGCTCGAGATCCACATCTCCCACGACCTCAACCGTCAGAGGTCGGCACGCCAGCTGCACCTGCACACCAATACCGTCGACTACCGGCTCAAGCGCATTGCCCAGCTCACCGGCTTCGATCCCACGAGGCCGTCGGGAATTCGCCATCTACAGGCCGCTCTCGTCGCGCGTAGGCTCGAGGCCTCGCAAGGCGCAGCGTAGCAATTGCACAATCGAGCGGGAATAGTTCTTTCGGAGGGTGGGTTGGACACTTCGACAGTGTTCGATCCATGCCCCGGGTACCAACACATTGCCGCTTCGAGCGGCCTCTTGCCGAGAGGCGCACTGGCGGACACTGTCGCTACGAGAACCGCCCACCTTCGTGTGGGCGGTTCTTTTTCGGTTCTTCTTCTTACTCAGAACGGGAGCACGATCTTCTATGCCAGCTCTGTCGCTTCGCCTGGACGACGTCGTCAAGGAGTACCCCACAGGTGATCAGCCCGTTCGCGCGCTCGACAGAGTCAGCCTAACGATTTCCGGCGGCCAGTTCGTATCCCTTGTCGCCCCTTCGGGCGCAGGCAAGAGCACGCTTCTGCACATGCTCGGCGCACTCGACGTCCCCGATTCCGGAACAATCGAGTTCAACGGGGTCGACATCACCCGGCTCAGCGACAACGAGCAGTCCGATTTCCGACGCCACGAAGTGGGCTTCGTTTTCCAGTTCTTCAACCTGTTGCCGACGATGTCAGCGTGGGAGAACGTCGCCGTCCCGAAACTGCTCGACGGTATACCGATGTCCAAGGCCAAGTCCGACGCCCTCCGACTCCTCGACGTCGTCGGCCTCGCTCACCGCGCCGAGCACCGGCCGGCACAGTTGTCCGGCGGGCAGATCCAGCGGGTCGCCATCGCCAGAGCACTCATCATGGACCCGGCCCTGCTCATCGCCGACGAACCCACCGGCAACCTCGACAGCAAGACTTCACACACGGTTCTCGACATCCTCGCCGAGATCGCCCATGCAGAAGACAACACACGCGCCGTCGTCATGGCCACGCACGATCGAGACGCCGCGCGCATGACCGACCGAGTGATCACGATGCAGGACGGCCGAATCGACACCGACGTGCTGTCCGGGTTGCGCGGGTGATGCGGACAGCGCTCAGCCGCTTCCGCGTCCTGGGACTGCGCGACCTGCGTGCCCACTGGGTTCGCTCCCTCGTCTCGACGGCAGTGGTCGCCGTCGCCGCAGGACTGCTCGTCGCGGTGCTCGGAACCTACGGTTCGCTCACCGGCTCGGTGGAACGACTAGCGGTCACCATCGCCGGCAACGCAGACCTCGAAGTCGTCGGCGTCACCGACAGCGGATTCTCGGCCGACGAATTGGACGTGGTCCGATCGGTTTCTGGCGTCGCCGCAGCCGTGCCACTGCTGCGCAGCGACGTGGTCACCGATAGCGGGCCCCTCACCGTCATCGGCGTCGACGCCTCCATCACCGCACTCGAATCGGATCTGCAGGGCGCCCTGTCCGGATCGGTAACCGACCTGGCGCGACCGGACACCGTGCTCGTCGGATCGGGAACAGGGTTCGGCCAGGGCGACCGACTCGATGTCGACGGTCGCTCACTGAACGTTGCCGGAGTCGTCTCAGGCGCGGGGTCCGAGCGAATCAGCGGCGGCAATTTCGTCGTCGCACCGCTGCCCCTCGCGCAGACGATCACCGACCGCGCTGGGCAACTCGACTCGATCTTCGTTCTCGGCGATGCCAAGGACGCTGTCACCACAGCCATGGCGGGCCGAGTTTCGGTGATGGATCCGGACTTCCGCGCCGAGCGAGCCGACGTCACCATCAGCCTCACCCGCAATGCGACGCTCATGGTCTCGCTCATCGCCTTCGTTGTCGCCGGGTTCCTGGTGTTCAACGTGATGAACATGGCGATCGCCAAGCGTCGGCCCACGATTTCGGTGCTGCGCTCGATCGGCGGTCGCCGCGGCATCATCGTTCGAGACCTCCTGGGTGAGGCCGCGATCGTCGGCTTGGTGGGCGGTGCGATCGGGGCGCCGCTCGGCATCGCGATGGGGCGTATAGCCATCGACAGTTTGCCACCCTTCCTCCTCGAAGCGTTCGACGCGCGCATCGAATACGTGCTCCCCACCTACGCCATCCCGACGGCCGTGGTTCTGTGCGTGCTCGCGTGTGTCGCCGCGTCTGCACTCGCTGCCCTGCAGGTGTATCGGATCTCGCCGGTCGAAGCACTCGCCGTCGGAGGTTCGGAGACCGACGCACCCGCCGGCCGCTCCTTCACCATCCGTGCGACGGTCGTCGGCGTGGTTGCCATTGCCGGCTCGGTGGTGCTGGCCACGACCGTCGAAGGACAACTCAGCCTCGCCGCCGGAGCACTGTTTCTCGTAGGTGTCGTCGCCGTATGCGTCGGCGGCACCGGCGTCATCGTCGATTGCGTTGCCGTGCTTCCGAAGCGGTGGGGCGGTGCCGGGCGACTCGCGACCGCCACCATCGAACGTGCGCCGCGGCGAATCTGGGCCACCGTGATGACCATCGTCGTCGCCGTGGGAGTCAGTGTCGGAGTGTCCGGTGCTCTCGACAACCTCACGGCGTCGGCAACGGATTCGCTGTCGTCGCTCGGCCGCACCGACATCTACGTCTCGCTCACGTCGAGTTATGCGGTACCCGCAGGTGCCACGCTGAACCCCGATGTCGTACAACAGGTTCGGGACACACCGGGCGTATCCGATGTGGTCGAGGGACAGTGGGCCTATTCGACGCTCGACGACGAACTCGTTGCCATTCAAGCCGTCGCCGAGGGCAGCAACGCCGTCACACTCTCGGTCCTCGACGGTGATGTGCGGGCAGCTGTCCTACGCGGCGACGGCGTCGCGGTATCACGCAATCTCGGTACGACGCTGGGGGTTTCGGCTGGTAGTTTCATCGAACTGCCGACGCCGACCGGCATCAAACGCGTCGAAGTGCTGCAGTTGGTCGACTATCTCAACGCCGCGGGCGGCACCATGGCCATCTCGTTGCAGTCGATGCAGCAGTGGTACGACCGGCCGGGTGCCACCTACCTCGAAGTGTCCGTCGACGGTGACGCCGCCGCCGTGCAGCGGGCCATCGACGACGCCCTGCCGCCCGAGGTGAACGTCTACTCGGGACAGGAAGCCCTCGACGGAGCGAGCGCGTCGATCGCGCAGGCAGGAGCCCTTGCCGTTGCGCTGCAATGGATCGTCTCGCTCGTCGCCGCGGTGGCGTTGCTCAACACGCTGATGCTGTCGGTGCTCGAACGCCGACGCGAATTAGGCGTTCTGCGGGCCATGGGAGCGCGCCGCGGAACGTTGGGACGCACCATCCTCGGCGAAGCAATTGCCGTGGGCATCGTCGGCGGCATCCTGGGTTTGATCATCGGTGCAGCCTTGCAATATCTGAGCACCTTGATCCTCGGCGCCAGCACCGGCATTGCCATCGCATTCGACCCGAACCCGTCGATCCTGCTCTACGGCCTGGTCGCGCTCTTCCTGTCGCTGCTCGGCTCGGCCCCGCCAGCCCTGCACGCCTCCCGATCCACCATCGTCGACGCTATTGCAGCCGACTGAACCAGTGCCCGGTACACTCGCACGTGCACAACTCGCCTTCGTAGCTCAGGGGATAGAGCAACCCTCTCCTAAAGGGTAGGTCGCAGGTTCGAATCCTGCCGAGGGCACCACAGTCCCCTGGTGGAAGAAGATTTTCCACCCGTCGTCCGATCGACGCCAGAGCGAGCTTCGCCGGGCATGCTTGTCGTCCCGACAGGTGTTGTACGTCAGGTGCACGATGCCAGGCTCGATTTCGGTCCCGACGAAGTCGGTGGCAAGGATGGTCGCGGGGTCCGACTCGTTCACCAGAGCCGACACGATCTCCCGCCTGCTCCACAGCCTTCCTGATGCGCCAATCTCCCGGAGTTCACTGTCGAGTAATTGTTCGATCTGCTGTGCCGCAGAGCGCGTCTCCGGCGCCAACAGACGTTGCTCGAGCCTGATGACCTGCGCGACGACGTCGCGATCACCCTCCATCGAAGACCCCGCTCGCCACGACGCAAGCCCCCTTCTGGGGAGGCAGAATTCCCAACGTTCTCGTCTCGGGCAGCCTATTGCATCGCAATCTTGTTGCCGATAGAGTCGAACATACGTTCGAGAAATGGGGATCTCATGGACACCGCAGCCGCGTTCACTCAGCAGGCCTTGACAACTCAACAGGCTTTGACAACTCAGCATGTATTGGACTTCGTCGAGCGCGTTCGACAAACGACGTTCGACGCCGGTGCTGTTGTCGGCATCGATCTCATCTCCGCGTTGGAATCCGCCAAAAGCGCATGCGTGGCGGCGCAAGCAGTGGTGACGGACTCCGTCGCGACAGCGATCAGCAACGAACGCAAGGCACGGGGGAAACCGAAGTCGTCCTGGCGCAGAGGTATTGCGTCGCAGATCGGTTTGGCGCGCCGAGAGTCACCCAACCGTGGAGGGACCCATCTCGGCCTTGCCCGTGCGCTCGTCCACGAGATGCCCCATACGCTCGAAAGGCTCAGCGCGGGCGAGCTCAACGAATGGCGAGCAATGATCCTCGTACGCGAAACTGCCTGCCTCACAGCCGAAGACCGCAGCGTCATCGATCAACGGCTGTGCTCCGACCCCACAACGCTATCGGGCGCCGGTGACAAGAGAATCGAAGCCATGGCACGGGGGCTCGCCTACCAACTCGACGCCGAGTCCCAGGTGAAACGGCGCGCCAAAGCCTTCTCCGCTCGCCGCACCAGCACCCGACCCCAGCCGGACTCGATGTGCTCGTTCACCGCACTCACCTCGATGGAACGCGCGGTTTGCATGTGGACCACACTGCGCCGCGACGCCGACACGCTGATCAACGCAGGCGGCGAAACCCGAACCCACGACCAGATCATGGCCGACCTTGCCTTCGAACGCATCACCGGCGCGGCCGCCGCCCAGGGCGCACCCGTCACCGTCAACGTCGTGCTGCCCGACAGCTCACTGCTCGCCGGGGACAGCGAACCCGCACACCTCACCGGATACGGCGACATCCCCTCCGCAGTCGCGCGGGCGATGGTTCGCGAAGCGCTGGAAGGTGAGACACACGTCGCACTTCGCAGGCTCTACGCCAACCCGAAGACGGGCGCGCTCACTGCGATGGAATCAGCATCCCGCGCCTTCCCGAAGTCGCTGGCCAAGATGATCGACATCCGAGACCGAACCTGCCGTACCCCGTGGTGCGACGCTCCCATCCGGCATCACGACCACATCGAACCGTACTCCGCAGGCGGGCTCACCACCGCGGAGAACGGCGCAGGCCTCTGTGCCGCATGCAATTACGCGAAGGAGGGCGCAGGGTGGCGGACAACACGGATACCTTTCGAGCGGGGTGAGCTGCACGTCTACGAACTCGTCACACCTACCGGGCACAGGTACGAATCAACGGCGCCACGGCTGACGGTCGTCGAGCTGTACACCTCGCACGTCGAGAACAAAATCGTGCTGGACTTCGTCGCGTGAGGGGTGCCCGCGGGATCGCCCGGGAAGGAAACAGCCGACGCCTCGGTTACACTGGACGACGATGTGCTTAGCCGCGCATCAGACGTCGTGGAATGCTTCTACTTCCGCCCGGCTCCGGCCGCGTAGTCCATGTGCACCCTGCACAGGCTTTTCTTACGGCGATCGAAACTGCCCACCGGCAGTCTCGCCACCCTTGCATTCTCGGGCCATAGCCACTATCCAGCCATAGCCCATGGGTGCAACACCCTGCCCGAAAGGCGCAACCCATCACTATGACTACCTTTGCTTCACTCGGCGTGCCGCACGCTCTCGCCGATGTTCTCACCGCACAGGGCAAAACCGAGCCGTTCCCGATTCAGGCCGACACCCTCCCCGACACCCTCGTGGGACGCGACGTGCTCGGACGCGGAAAGACCGGCTCCGGCAAGACCCTCGCGTTCGCCATCCCCATGGTCGCCCGCCTAGCCGGACAGCTTCCGGGCAACCGCAAGCCCGGCCGCCCCCGCGGACTGATTCTGGCCCCGACCCGCGAACTGGCCACCCAGATCGCCGTCGCCATCGAGCCGCTCGCCGCCGCATACAAGCTCAAGGTCACCACCATCTTCGGTGGCGTATCGCAGAACCGTCAGGTCTCGGCCCTCAACGGAGGTGTCGACATCGTCGTCGCCTGCCCCGGGCGTCTCGAAGACCTCATGAAGCAGCGCCACGTCTCGCTCGACGCCGTCCAAATCACCGTCCTGGACGAAGCGGACCACATGGCCGACCTCGGCTTCCTGCCCGTCGTCACCCGCATCCTCGCGGCGACACCGCAGAAGGGCCAGCGACTCCTGTTTTCCGCAACCCTGGACAACGGCGTCGACAAGCTCGTCAAGCGCTTCCTCACCGACCAGGTCACCCACTCCGTCGACGAGGCCACCTCGCACGTCGAAGCCATGACCCACAGTGTCTTCGAGGTCGACGGCGTCGAAGCCAAGAAGAAGCTCGTGCAGCAGCTCGCATCCGGAACGGGACGTCGAATCCTGTTCATGCGCACCAAGCACCAGGCACGCAAGCTCGCCAAGCAGCTCACCGAAGCGGGCATCCCGTCGGTCGACCTGCACGGCAACCTGTCGCAGGCCGCGCGTGACCGCAACCTCCTGGCGTTCTCGTCCGGCCAGGCTCGCGTGCTCGTCGCCACCGACGTTGCTGCCCGCGGCGTCCACGTCGACGACGTGCAGCTCGTCGTGCACGTCGACCC
>NZ_JBAWFH010000473.1:0-3066 GCF_049591685.1 Rhodococcus sp. (in: high G+C Gram-positive bacteria)
GGTCTGGACACTGTGAGCCCAGAACTGACGAGAGACCTGAAACTGCTCGTTGACGTTGAGCGCCTTGGCAATGTCGACCGAGCCGTCTTTGTTCTGCGGGGTGTAGTTCAACTCGCAGAGGGCCGAGTGTCCGGTGCCTGCGTTGTTCCACGCGTCGCTGCTTTCGGCGGCGGCGGCGTCGAGTCGCTCGTACACGTCGATCGACCAGGTCGGCTCCAGCTGCTTCAGCAGGGCCCCCAGGGTCGCACTCATGATTCCGGCGCCGACCAGAACCACGTCGGTCTTCACCCGCTTGCCGTGCTCGTCGTTCGAGCGCTGTCCGTCTGACCGCTGTGGTGTTGACACTGGAGAATCGACTTCCTTGTCTGTGAGTTCTCGTATTCGACGAGTTCTGCTTCAGGTGGCGGTTACGTTACCCGGCTGTACATACCCGTTTTCACGCGCGTGAAATGCCCTGCCCCGATTGTGCTCCTCGTTGCCTTCCATCAGCGCCCACTACAGTTGTGATCTGTGACTACCTGGGTGCCCGATATCCTCGGCGACGGCTATGAGCAGACGACCATCGACCTCGGAAGGGATCCAGACGGTGAAGGTCGGGTTGTTGCCACACTCGTCCGCTATCAACCTGCCGATGCGACGCCGGTCGCGCGGGCGGTGATCTACGTCCACGGCTTCACCGATTACTTTTTCCAACAGCACATGGCCGAGCATTTCTCGGCGAAGGGCTTTGCTTTCTACGCGTTGGATCTGCGCAAATGTGGGCGCTCTCTACGGGAGGGGCAGACTCCGCACTTCGTGACCGACTTGGGTCTGTACGACGAGGAGCTGAGCGAGGCGCTGTCGTTGGTGCGTGCCGACAACGGTGACGGTTCGGTGGTGCTGGCCGCACATTCGACCGGCGGTTTGATTCTTCCGCTGTGGCTCGATCGACTGAATCGCCGCGAGGGCGGGACCGCCGAACTCGGCATCGATGGGGTGATCCTCAACAGCCCGTGGTTCGACCTGCAGGGCCCGCCCGCCATTCGAAGCGTCGGTACAGCCGCCATCGACGTCATAGGCCGGGTCAAGTCGAAGACGCCGGTGCCCGGCCAGGGGCTCGACACCTACGGTTTGTCCCTCGCCAAGGACCACTACGGCGAGTGGGACTATAACCTCGAGTGGAAGCCGCTGGCAGGCTTCCCCATCACCTTCGGGTGGATTCGCGCGATTCGGCGCGGGCATGCCGCGCTGCACCGCGGGCTCGACATCGGGGTTCCGTCCCTGATTCTTCGGTCGAAGGTGACGCACTTCTCCCGTAAGTACAGCTCGAACGTCGATGTCGCCGACGCCGTGCTCGACGTCCGGCAGATCGCGCGGTGGGCGGGATGTCTCGGCGACCGCACCACCGTGGTCCCCATCGAGGGAGCCCGTCACGACGTGTTTCTGTCGCAGGAGACGCCTCGTCGACGGGCCTTCGAAGAGGTCGACCAATGGCTGGACTGGCTGTACCGCAGCGCCCACATCGACCGCGAGAGCGGCGGCAACCACAACGAGACAGGCGCGATGGCATGAGCGAACACCGGCACTTCGACCTGGCGATCATTGGTTCGGGATCGGGTAACTCCGTCCCGGACGAACGATTCGGCGATATGAGCATCGCTTTGTTCGAGGAGACGACGCCGTTCGGCGGCACCTGCCTCAACGTGGGCTGTATTCCGACCAAGATGTTCGTCTACGCGGCCGAGGTCGCGCAGACCATTCGCGAATCAGAGCGCTACGGCATCGATTCGTCCATCGACGGGGTTCGGTGGACGGACATCGTCGACCGAGTGTTCGGGCGAATCGACCCGATCGCGGCAGGCGGCAAGAACTATCGGGAGAGCGGCAGCCCCAACGTCACTCTGTTCTCCGGGCACGCGACGTTCGTAGGACCGCGAACGATCGATACCGGAACCGGTGAGATCATCACGGCGGACCAGGTCGTCGTTGCTGCCGGTTCGAGACCGGTGATCCCTCAGCAGGTCGTCGACAGTGGCGTCCCGTTCCACACCAACGACGACATCATGCGGCTACCGGCGCTCCCCGAGCATCTCGTCATCCTCGGATCCGGTTACATCGCTGCGGAATTCGCCCACGTCTTCGGTGCTTTGGGGTCAACGGTGTCTCTCATCGCGCGCAGGGACAATCTTCTGCGGGCGCTCGATACCGACGTCTCCGACAGGTTCACCGAACTCGCGCAGAAGAACTGGGACGTGCACCTCAACGCAGGCGAGACGATTGCCGTCTCCGACGGCGACCGAGTCGGGGTCGAGCTTCGCGACGGAACACGGGTACTCGGTGACGCGCTCCTCGTGGCCGTGGGACGGGTGCCCAACGGGGACCGCATCGGCGCAGAGGCGGGCGGCATCGAACTCGACGACGAAGGCCGCATCGTCGTCGACGAGTTCGGTCGCACGACCGCCGAGGGGGTGTTCGCTCTCGGCGACGTGTCCTCGGACTACCAGCTCAAGCACGTTGCCAATCACGAGGCGCGCATGGTCCAGCACAATGTGCTGCAACACCAGTGGGACGACACAGCCAAATTCAGGGCGTTCGATCATCGTTTCGTGCCGGCAGCAGTGTTCACGCATCCGCAGATTGCAGAGGTCGGAATGTCGGAGGCGCAAGCGCACGAGGCCGGCTTCGAGGTGGCGGTGAAGATCCAGAACTACGGAGACGTCGCCTACGGCTGGGCCATGGAAGACCGCGAGGGCTTCTGCAAGATCGTTGCCGAGAAGAAGACGGGCCGAATTCTGGGCGCACACGTCATCGGCGAGCAAGCCCCGACCGTTATTCAACCGCTGATCCAGGCGATGAGTTTCGGCACGACGGTTCAGGACATGGCGAGAGGACAGTACTGGATCCACCCGGCTCTCACCGAGGTCGTGGAGAACGCCCTCCTCGGCCTCGACATCTGACCTCTACAACTGGCGTCCGCCCTACCAGGGGCTGGTGCGAAGAACGATCTCGGTGGCCAGCTCGGCGGTCGCGTCGGACGGGACGTTGCCGACACCGTCGAGCTGAACCACCCGGAAGTCGCCGTAGACC